>NZ_CP019445.1:3097998-3407798 GCF_001975225.1 Kosakonia cowanii JCM 10956 = DSM 18146
TTATTGATAGCTTTAAATCTTTCCTCAGTAACAGATTAAGCAGCGGCACATGACGCTGTATTGTTCGGGAACTCTACGCTGCCAGAAAGGGACGTGTTCATTCCTGCCCATCCCCGGCACCGAAGTTTTTAAAACCATCGCCCGTGCACGCTCTGCTATTTGAACAACTCTGCGCCCGGATTAAATTCGCGAAAAGCATCATCACTCAAAATAAGGCCTTAAAACTTCCTCAGTCCACTTCATAAACGCTCTTACACGCGGCGATAAATTGCGCCGGTGTGCGACGATAAATGAGGCGGTGAGCGGCTCTGGACGCAGGTCAGGCAGGATCTCAACCAGCGCGCCGCGCTGTATATGCATTAACAGTGAAGGGTAGCCACCCTGAATCAATCCCAGACCTGCAAGACCCGCGTCATGATAGGCCGGAACGCTATTGACCGTGACCGCACCAGGCAGCATCAGCGACTTATAACCGTCGCCCGACGGATACTCCCATCCGTCAGGTCTGGAACCAAAATTGCGGATGTAATGCACCATCCTGTGCCTTTGGTTAACAAGATCCTCGAGGGTCTCTGGTCTACCAAAGCGGCTGAGATAGCGCGGGCTGGCGGCATTTATCATGCGCAAATGGCCCAGCGGCCGGGCAATAAGCGTTTCATCGACAATGGGCCCCAGGCGCACCACGCAGTCAAATCCTTCCTGAACCAGATCGACGCGGCGATCGCTGCTTGACAGCTCTATCTCCAGTTCAGGGTGTGCTTCCAGTAACTGCGGCAGGGCAGGGATCACCACGCTTTGCGCCAGGATCGCAGGCATATCCACGCGCAACTTTCCCTTTAGCGGCATGCCGGATGTAGTGAACATGGATCGCAGATCGTCGGCTTCAGCAAGTAGATCCCGCGCACGGGCATAAAAAGCCCGCCCGTCTTCCGTCAGTTGTACACTCCGTGTTGTACGGTGAAGGAGTGTAGCGCCCAGGTCGTGTTCCAGTTCACGCACCACCATCGAAGCCCGTCCTTTCTGGATCCCCAGGCTTTCCGCTGCCTGGGTAAAGCTCTTCAGTTCTGCCACTCGAGCAAAAATAACCAGCGGCTCAAGATTCTTCATTGTTCATCCTCAGGGTAACAGTGCGTATTTTCTGGCGCTGTTTATGCAGGTATTAAAACTCAATAGAGTACTTTCACACCGTGTATTTCGCATCACGTTTTCTGAAGGCAAATGAGGAGTAAACAGAAATGAACAAAGGTTATTTAATCGGCCATGTGACCGTCTCAAATCATGACGCCTATGCTGAATATGCCCGCGCAGCGGGGGAGGCTATGCAGGCCTTCGCGCCAAAGATCATTGCCTGGTCCGGGCAGTATGAAAACCTTGAGGGCGAGGCGCATCAACGGCATGTCATTTTTGAGTTCACTTCCTTTGACGAGGCTAAACGCTTCTATGAGAGCCCTGAGTATCAGGCGGCAAAAGCACTACGTGCAGGTGCGGCGACCGGCACCTTTGTTTTGGTTGAAGGTAGTAGCCTTTAATCAGGCATAAGCGTGGGCGCTTCTCGCGTATGGCTGGATCCTCAACCACATTCAATAAAGGTCACCGCAGACTAAGAAAAGGGGACATTTGCTCAGGTTGTAACGTTGTAATCAGGGGGGTAAACTTACCGGCACTCGAGTAGACCGTGTCGCCTGAAGGGAAAACCCTATTGAAAACCCCTAATTTCTCTGAGCTGATAAAAATGACAGCTCTGCAACTGTTCAAAGAAAACGGGTTGAATAAGGTTTCAACCCGTGATTTAACGCAAAAACTCAATATTTCACGAAGCCACATCTATCACTATTATCGTGATTGGGAAAGTCTCAAAATAGATGCTATCCAGTACATGCTGGATAAGGATATTAATGAATACCATAACTTTTCACAGGCTTCTGAAGGCTTAAGCGCGACTGAGAACGTTCTCCACTATATTCAATATCTGCTGCCTGACGCACCTTCCGCACACTGGTTGCTGTATCTTGAACTCTGGCCAATGGCCGCCCGCGATAATAATTATGCTCAATTAGTTCACAATCAATACCTCAGGTGGAGGAACATCCTCGAGGAAATTATTAACCTCGGCATTAAGGAAAAAGAGTTCCTCACCCAGGACGCCTCAGCTTCCGCCCGCAAAATAAATGCATTAATAGATGGTTACTCCAGTATGCTGATCCTTGAGTTTACTGCTGAAAAGCGCGCTGTTTATATCAGAGAACTTTCTGAGCTTTCTTTTGAGATAATTAAAGTAAGCTCCCGGTGAAGTATGCAAATGCCTTGCGGGAGTCATTACTTTTTTATGTCAAAATAAGACAAAATTCGCACCATTTTACTCTCCGCAGTCGTGTTGCCTGGCATTGTGGAATCAATCCAGGTCTCATCAGCCTCTGGGTGTGGGCCAGAAAGCAGCACGGTACCTTTACCATATTTATAGCGTGCCATGGCGATATCGCCGTTCTCATAATAGGCAATTGCTTTGAAACCATCGCTTGGATCGCCATTCTCCATATAGGGTCCATCCTGATAATAAAAAGGCTCACGTTTATTATTCCAGTCTATCTGCAGCGTGTAATCACCCTGATCGTAGGCGCGCGATCCCGGCCTGCCTACTTCTGACTCCATTGAAGTATCGACCAACCCAATCCAATCTTTGCCAGCGAGATAAGCGCCCATGCAAAGACCAATAAAGCCTTTGCCGCTTTTTACAAAATTACGGACAGCCTCTGCACCTTCATCGCTGAGTGCCTCATAAGAAGCAGGGATATCCTGTCCTCCTCCAGGCTGAACGTAGATATCAAAACTTCTCAACGTTTGTTCATTCACTTTGAGTTTTTCAGCTTCGCCTACATAGGTAATATCCAGCGGTAACCCTGTTTTCATCAACGATTTGTAGACCATTTCGGAACAGCCAGAGCATCCGGCCTGACCGCGATAAAGGGCGATGTGATAAGTCTTGTGATCCTGGACTCCAGCCGCGGCAGTACCGTAAGAAGGGGTTAAAAAGAACAAAGCTAATAAGGTTAACCTACTTATTGTTGCGGATTTTCTTGCCTGTTTTAAAAGAAACATATGAATGATTCCCCTGTCATATAAATGTCATCTTCCCGCCAGTTAAAGATTTGCAGATCACGCCAGTACCTTTTGCAAAATTAGAGCGGTCGCTCAAATTTATGCGTATCGTCGTTTATGTCAAGTTTTTTTACTTAAGTAAGATAAAAGAAAAAGGCAACTGAACTGAAACATTCAACGTCCATTACGAGGTCAACTACCTGTTTCGGTTGCGATATGTGCAGGGTGGCATATTGAAATGTCGGGTGAACATACGTGTAAATGTTTGTTGTGAATAATAGCCGTAGCGCATGGCTATAAGTGAAATTTTTTCATCTGTCTCGCGTATGTCTCGTGCAGCAAGATTGAGTTTTTTATTACGAATGTAACGCCCGAGGCTCTCTCCTTTGTAGTGAGTAAACAACCGTTGCAAATACCACTTAGAATATCCCGAGTGATGGGCAAGTTGTTCAATAGGAAGGGGAATGTGTAAGTTATTATCTATCCACTCGCTTATGCTGTTTATCACGCTTTCAGAAATCAACATCTTCCTGCTCCTGAGTATTTTGAACAAACTGAGCGCAGATTTATCATTCTTTTTTAGTGGCCTTTTAGGCCACGCTTTGAATGTCTGATAGTCCCTTCATGATGAGTGCAAGTCCAAATTCAAAACCGTCGTCAGGGTGATAACTTACAGGTGAATCGGGACGGTTACTCTCTTCAGAACTTTTTGACAGGTTGAGATCTCTGTTTCTGGCCGCGTGTGACTGCTCTTCTATTACGCACCCGAGAGTATATTCGCTAAGCGTAAATAAGATCATTGAGGCTTCAGTCTCTGTGAAACCGACCTGAACCAGGTATGCCACTTTCGGATAAAAGGTATCTCTTCCCACTTTATCGGGGGTAGTACCTGCATGTAATAAGGCGCCATCCCGGTGAGAGAGTAAGGCTCGTCGGAAGCTACGTGTATTCTCTGCCAGCCAGTTTCTCCACACAGTTGTATCTGTAGGCGCAGGAAGAGCATGATGGTTTGCCATAATGGCTGAAGCCATTTCATCAAGCAAAACGGATTTATTCTTGAAATGCCAGTACAGCGTTGCTGACTCCACACTGAGTTTCTGTGCCAGCTTACGGGTCGTAAGTGCTTCCAGACCAACTTCATCTAAAAGTTCGAGGGCCGCCTCGATAACCTGCTCTCGCTTAATTTTTGCCATGTGATTGATCCTCAACTTCGTGCATGTAAATAGCAACGCTGCGCAAAAAACTGTCTGTCAAAAGCCCGGTGTTGCGCTTCTGTTTAGTTAAAAAATCTATCATTGTTAGATTAATTGATCAATGATAGATTTTTGCTTTCCGCTCTCTGATTGAGGCTTTTCTATGAATATAAATCGTGAAAATTACGTTGAAAAAGCATCTGATTCTGCATCCGCAACTGCCATACCCCCGGTTTTGTGGATACAGGCGTCCATCATTACGCTGGGTGCTTTTTCTACCATGCTCTCATCTACGATGCTCAGCGCGGCACTGCCTGCAATGGCAAAAAGCTTAGGGGTTAACGACGTTTCAATACAATGGATCGCCACAAGCTATCTGATGGCGCTTGCAGCCGGGGTTCCTGTAAGTGCATGGGCGGTAAAAAGATTTGGCGCGACACGGCTTTGGCTCTGCACGCTTATGTTGTTCGCTATTTTCTCTGTCGCCTGCGCGCTCGCAGTTAATTTTGAGATGCTTCTCGGCGCGAGAGTGTTGCAGGGGCTGGCCGGGGGACTACTCGTACCCGCAGGGCAAACGATCCTTGGGTTGACAGTTGGACGTGAGCGCCTTGGGCGAATCATCGGGACGATAGGCGTTGCCATCGTCATTGCGCCTTTATTGGGTACCTCGCTTGGTGCCGTTCTGATTCAAAGTTGTGGATGGCGAGGGTTATTCTGGATAACTGTGCCATTGTGCGTATGTGCTTGTCTGGTCGGTTATAAATTACTCCCGCATCCGAAAGCCAAAAATGTTAAGCCACTCTCTTTTGACTGGCTGGGTCTGGCATTCATCTTTTGCAGCTTGCCAATGTTGATGGATGGGATGAAGGGAATAAGTCTTGATACAGGAAAAAACGACCGGGAATTTATCATACTCATGCTGGGTATATTGTTTGCCTGCTTATTTGTCTGGCGATCTTTACGAATAACGTCACCTTTACTTCATCTCGGGCTTTTTAAAAATCGTGGATTCACACTGTCTGCTTTATTAATGACGTTGGGCGGTGCAGTAAATTTTGGCGGACAATTCTTGCTCCCTCTCTATTTCAGAGATGTTGGCCATAAGTCGCTGACAGAGGTGGGTTTACTTCTCACCCCACAGCTAATTGGCTCTGCGACAGGCTTTCCACTGGCAGGCTACTTTTCTGACAAATTGGGGGCACGTATAGTCCTTATTGCCGGTGGCTTACTCACTGTCGTAGCGACACTCCCTCTGACCATCATTGATGCCAGTTCAGGCTATGCCTTCATCGCAGGTGCTTTAGCTGTCAGAGGATTCGGCTTAGCCCTTGCGACGGTGCCTGCGATGGCGGCAGGGCTTGCGGTGGCAGGTAATCGTCATGTAGCTGACGCAGCACCACTCCTTAATATTTTGCAGCGCATTGGCGCGATGGCCGGGACAGCACTGGTCACTGCTGTCTATGTCAGAAACAGTCAGGGGAGCGGAAGCGTATTTGCATTTCAGCATGGTGCATGGATGCTTACCGCAGGCGCTTTAGGGCTTTTGATGGCTGCGTTTTTCATGCCGGATGGCGCGGTTTCAACTGCGCAGCGAAAATAACGTTATCTCCAGTGGTGCCGTTTGCCTGCTCACTGGCAGCGTTATGCCAAAGGCGGATGTCAGCAACCTCGCTGCACGTCACGTTGCGGGATCTGCCGTTCTCTTTGCGGCAAAATAGTGCGCCGGCGTGCTGCCCATGGTTTTCTTGAACATGGTGATAAAGGCATTAACCGACTCATAGCCCAGATTAGCCGCCACGTTTTGTACCGAGACACCGCTTGCCAGCTCCCGCAAGGCAACGATCAGATGCAACTGCTGGCGCCACCGACCAAAGGTCAGGCCGGTTTCGCGCAGCATCAAGCGGGCCAGAGAGCGCTCGCTGAGCGCCAGCCGCTTTGCCCAGCTTTTAAAGGTGCTCCTGTCTTGCGGATGGCTGACCAGCGCATCGGCCATGGCGCGGATTTTTGGATGCGATGACACCGGCAGGCTCAGTTTCTGCTGCGGCATGGTGGCGAGTTCATCGAGCGTTACGCGAGTCAGCCTGCCGGCATGGCTCTGTGCGGCGCAATCCACCTCTTCATGGGTTAAGCGCTCCACCAGCGCTTTAATCAGCGGTGAAATCGCCAGGGTGCAGCATCTCTCCGGCAGCGCGGCGGCACCCGGTTCAATAAACAGATAGTTGAGATGCGCGTTCCAGGTGGCTTTGGCGCTATGCGCGATCCCGCCAGGGATCCACATCGCGCAATCTGGCGGCACGATCCAGAGATCATTTTCCGCCCGGCATATTACCGCGCCGTACAACGCAATGATCAGTTGCCCCTTGCGGTGCGTATGAACCGGCACTTCTGCTGCGTAATCCACGAAATCAATATGGCGTGCAACCGCCGGGCCGGAGGTGCTGTCCGGATCAAACAGAGTATGAGCAAGTCGGGGTGTCATCACATTGGCAACATTTAGGTATTTTTTGACAGAATAGGGTATTTAGTGACCTGCGCAAACCGGAAATAATGCCCGGTATGAGCAAAATAACCTTTCGTCACATAGTTCCCGTGAATCTGATCAGCCGCATATCAGGCCGCAGGCTTCCATCGACGCTGCTGAGCGACGCCCACGCCATGCTCTACTCCGTCAGGAGCTTTGCCGCCGCGATGCTTGCCTGGTACGTTTCCCTCTCGATCGGTCTTGAGCGACCCTCCTGGGCAATCATCACCGTCTATATTGTTTCGCAAACCTCGGTGGGCGCGTCCCTAAGCCGCAGCCTCTATCGCCTGGCAGGCACCGTCGTGGGGGCAGGGGCGACGGTGTTGATCGTGCCGACATTTGTGAACATGCCCATTTTATGTAGCGTGATGCTGACCGGCTGGATCACCTTTTGCCTCTGTTTATCGCTGCTAGAACGCACGCCCCGAGCCTATGCCTTTGTGCTGGCCGGCTACACCGCAAGCCTGATTGGTTTTCCGGCCGTCTCCGATCCTGGATCGGTGTTTAACATCGCCATTATTCGGGTGCAGGAGATCACCATCGGCATTCTTTGCGCCGCGCTGATCCACCGATATGTTTTTCCGCGCCGGATCTCAGGGCTGTTCAACACGACATTAGTGCAGACACTACACTCGTCGCGCCAGCGTATCGCTGACACCTTGTCAGGCAAACCCGATGCGGCGTCAGGGCCGCTGCATCTGGCGCTGGCCCTGCAATTTCTGCAGGGCATCAGCCACCATATTCCCTATGATTTTGCCCTTTCGGTGCCGGTGCGCCAGGCAAGGAAAGCCCTGCACGACAGGCTGGCGCGGCTGGTCATCGTCAACGGTGAATTACGCGATCGCATACAGATGATTGCCAGCATGCCAGCCGATATTCAGATACTGCTGGATGACGTTCAGGCCTGGCTTATCTGCGACGATGCCGGGCAGCGTAAAAGCACGGCAGAGGCGCTACGAAAACGCAGCGCCCGGTTGGCGCAGAGTCGCGCGGCGCAGATAAAGACCTTTGAGGACGCGCTGGTGGTGAATATGATCCGCTATATCACGGAGTCGATAACCCTCATACACGAGTGTGAGCATCTTTCTACCGCCATCCATCACGCCAGGCCAGTGCCTGCGCCGACAGAAAAGCACGCGCTGAAAGGGTATGTTTTTCATCGCGATCCGCTTACGGCCGCCCGCACGGCGCTGGGCGCTTTTGCCATCATCCTGATCGGCTCTCTGGTATGGATTTACTCGGCCTGGCCAGAGGGCGGTACGGCGGTCTCCATTCTTGGGGTGTGCTGCACGCTGTTTGGCAGTTTCGACACGCCGGCACCCCATATTCTGAAATACATAATCGGCTCCATCTGGGGCGTTTTGATAAGCCTGGTCTATAGCTTTCTCCTGCTTCCCCAAATCAGCGATTTCGCCGTACTGGTTGCGGTGTTTGCGCCGGTCTATCTGCTGGCCGGGTCACTGCAGGCGCGGCCACCTACCACCTTTATGGCAATGGGCATCACGCTGACGCTGCCGGTGTTATGCGAACTGGGGGCGCACTACAGCGGAGACTTCGCCGTCGCGGCTAATACCGCAATCGCACTCTTTATAGCGACCGGCTTTGCATTTATCAGCATGAGCCTGCTGCAAACCGTGCAGGCAGACGCCGCGATAAGTCGTTTACTGAAGCTCTGCCAGCGCGATATTCGCCGCAGCGTGAGCGGGGTAGTGACCAGTGATGAGACGCACTGGACCAACCTGATGATTGATCGGGCCGCGCTGCTGATCCCGCGATTGCCGCGCAGCGGAGCGTCATCGGCACGGGCGCTCGATCATCTGTTGCACTTTCTGCGCATCGGTCTTTCTGTCCGCCACCTGCGCCGTGGCGATTCGCCTGCGGGATGTGAGATCAACGAAGTGCTTTATCGCCTTACTCGCACAACTGAAAGCGAAGCCTTGCGTGAGCGCATCGTCGCGATCGCAGGCCGCTGCTTGCCTGCAACAGATGAGCCATCGCGCCAGTTTGTCGACAAGCTGGTTGATCTTCACTGCGCGTTACGCGCGCAGCACGAGGAGTCCGCCAATGATTAATGACATCAATATCGGGGGCGTTTTTATCCCCGGATTATTAGTAACGGCGCTTATCGCGCTGGTCTGCACGTTGCTGCTCGTGCCGCTACTTTGCTACAGCAGGCTTTATCGCCGCTTGCCGTTTCGCCCATTGCTCGATCTCTCAAGCTATATCGTTACCTTTTTCCTGCTGTTGCAGGGCCTGACCACCCTGGGGTTACTCCTATGAAATCTTTACTCTCTTTGCTGGGTCGCTATGTGCTGACGCTGAGTGCTGTCGCGGTGGCAACGCTTGCGGCGTTTATCCTCTGGAAACATTACGCACAGACGCCATGGACGCGCGACGGGCGGGTGCGTGCAGATGTGGTGCAGATTGCGCCGGATGTCTCCGGGCCGGTAAGCAGTGTGATGGTGCGCGATAATCAGTGGGTTAACCGGGGCGATACTCTCTATGTTATCGATCCGCACTGGCTGAAACTTAGTGTGCTCAGCGCGCAGGCCGACGTTGAGGCAAAACGTCATGAGATGCTAATGCGCCAGGATGCGGCGCGCCGACGTGCGCAGATCAAAGAGGTTATTTCCGGCGAGGATATCCAGCAAACACGCAGTGCGGCAAGTGTCGCGGTGGCTAATTATCAGGGCGCGCTGGCTGCGCTGGAGCTGGCGCAGCTGAATCTATCCCATGTCACCGTTCGCTCGCCGGTTGCAGGTTATGTTACGCATCTGCGGCTCCGCCCTGGCGACTATGCCACGGCGGGGGAGACAAAAGTCGCCATTGTCGATGCGCACAGTTTCTGGGTGGTCGGTTATTTTGAAGAGACCCGGCTGCGTCATATCCAGGTTGGCAACCGTGCGCAGGTTTCGCTGATGGGGTATGACGCGATGATCAGCGGGCACGTGGAGAGTATCGGGCGTGGGATCGGCGACAGCAATGACGAAACCGGCGGGCTGGGGCTGCCGGAGGTTAACCCAACCTTTAACTGGGTGCGGCTTGCGCAGCGGGTACCTGTGCGTATCCAGTTAGACAGGATCCCTGAGGGCGTAGTGTTAGTGGCCGGGCTATCCGCCAGCGTCGCCATCGTGCCTTAAACGGCGTTTGCATGCTCGATGCGGGCTGAAGATCGACGCCAAATCAGCGGGCACGCTTTTCGCCTGGCGTGACGCAACCATGGCTGAAAAGTTAATCGCCTTAACTTCAGCCTATCCCCGGCAGCGGATGCTGATCATGCTGCATAACCTGCATATAAAACGAGAGGGGAGCCGGGAGAGGGCAGCACTAAAGCTGAAATCTGTACGAGAATATTTCGAAGAGGTTTTTCCAGGGCAAAGTCATTCTGTGGCTCAGCTTGCCCGCAGTGGCAGCGCCTTACACAATGATTTATCCCCCTTTCGTTTTCACATTACCGACCCACACTCCGCAGAGTCTCTGTGCGGTGATGCTGCCTGCACTCTGCTTACCGCGGCAGAAATACCGCCTACCTGCACCGCATGGCACCATGCCTTCGAGCGTGAAACCGTGACAGCCAAAGATCAGTACGAGGGCTGTTTTATCTTCAACGCGGTGCGCTCGTCAGCGATAGTTTCCTCGTAAAATCCCCTCGTATACCAGCAAGCGGACAAGGGCCGCGTCAATCAGCCTGATGTTTATCTGCGCTCCTCTTTAAGCAGAGTTTCATCGAGCTTTTTCAGCACTTCGTTCATTCCCCTGCTGACGATCCTGTCTTCACGCATAACGGTCCCAAGCGTCCGCTGAAGCGGGGGCGTCAGCGGGTATACGCTGAGTCCTTCACACTCTTCAGGGGCTGCTACGGCGATGCGGGGAACGATGCTGTAACCCAGCCCCGAACGCACCATTCGTTTGATCGCTTCGATACTGCCAAGCTCCATCACCGGGCTGGCAAGCTGGGCTGCGTGCCGGAACCATTCGTCAATCAGCGCGCGCGTTCCGCTTCCTGATTCAAAAATAATCAGCGGCAGCGATAAGAGATCGTCAGGAGAAAGCGCTTTCATCGATCGCGCGGATAAATCCTCCTCCATGATGACCACAAACTCATCCCTGTAGAGCGGATTAACGCTCACGCTTTTGCCTGCGGCTGGCAGTGTGACCAGGCCGATATCGATCCGGTTCTCCTCGACGCCGCGGACAATCTCTGAGGTGTTGCCGGTGCGCACATTCACTTTCAGCAGCGGATGCGTCTGGCGCAACTGCTGCAATATCGGCGGCAAAAGATGAATGCAGGCCGTTGCGCCTGTGCCGACGGTGACAGTGCCGGTGATCTCATCGGAATGTAGCGAGACCGCTTCCACCGCGGTGGTTACCGCTGCCACTATTTTCTGGCAGTGTTCGCAAAGCGTTATGCCAGCCGCAGTGGGCTTGATTCCCCGGCCGGTTCGCTCAATAAGCCGCACCTGCAGCGTCTGCTCCAGCTGTCTTATTTGCAGGCTGACCGCAGGCTGCGACAGGCCAAGCTCCTCCGCCGCTCTGGAGAAACTGCCCCGGCTGATGACCAGTCTGAAGGTGGCCAGGTGGCCAGGTGGTCGAGGTTAAGGTTTGTCATGCCAAAGTTTTCCTTATGCTGCTGATAAGCCCGGTGGCCTGTCTGAAATGATCGCCAGGGGATAGTCTCTTTCTCAGACGCAATAAGGAGCCGTACTGATGGAAATTATTCAGGCAGAAGAACGACATATCCCTGCTATACAACAAATTTATGCATACCACGTATTACACGGCTGCGCCACGTTTGAAACCCAACCGCCCGATGAAGCGGAAATGGCATTCCGCCTGAAGAGGTTGCAGGCCTCCGGGCTGCCCTGGTTTGTCGCCGTGGTCGATGGCAATGTGCGCGGTTACTGCTATCTGGCACGCTACCGCGAAAGGCATGCCTACCGGTTTACCCTCGAAGATTCGGTCTATATCGATGCTAATTGTCAGGGGCAGGGCATCGGCAAAAAACTGCTCTCGCATGCGGTGGCATGGGCCGAAGCGAGCGGCTTTCGCCAGCTCGTTGCGGTGGTGGGTAACAGCGAAAACGCGGCTTCACTCGCCCTTCATCGCGGGGCAGGCTTCACACTTACCGGCACACTCAGATCGGTAGGATTTAAGCACGGGCGCTGGCTCGATACCGTCATGATGCAACGCACCCTCGGGCAGGGGGAGAGCACGCTGCCGGAGATGGCTGAAAGATCCGGGCATTCTGCCTACTGATGCAGTCGGCTGGAGATCAGTAGAGGGCGTTGTTGCTGATATGTTAATTCATTGTGGATGTTTCGTTTTTGGTGATAACGTAGCCACATCATAAAACCCGCATAAGGGGTAACCGTGGCACACCAGCAAGCACCTTACATTGAAACAGAACGCCTGATTTTAAAGCAGTTTACCCTCGATGATTTTCCGGCGCTCCAGGCGTGCTGGTCCACCCCGGAAATGGCAAAAATAAGCGGTGGCGAGATCCCGACGGCAGAGATGGTCTGGGCTCGCTTGTTACGTTATATCGGGCACTGGCAGGCGTTAGGGTATGGCTACTGGGCCGTGTTTGAAAAAGCAACGAACCAGTATGCCGGTGCGTTTGGCTTTCAGGATGCGCATCGCGACACCACGCCGAAGCTGGCATACCCGGAAGCGGGATGGACACTGATCCACGAAGTGCGTGGTAAAGGCTATGCCTCTGAAGCGCTAGCCGCAATTTTACGATGGGCAGATGAGACATTCGCTTCGCCTGTCTGCTGCATTATTGCTGAAGAGAATAAACGCTCGAATTATTTAGCCGAGCGTTTTGGCTTCGAGTTTCAACATTATGTCAGTTATCGCGGTAAGCAGGTACGGCTGCTTGTACGCAAGTAAATTCTTAAAGCGCATTTATAAAACGTGATCGACATAACGCTTTTTCCTCAAAAAATAGTTTGTCCAATTAAATGTGCTTCGAAATGAAATAGTGGTGCCGGGTGAGTTAAAGCATTTCAATGAAATGTCGATATTAGATCGAATAACAACCCCAATGAGTGCCGCTAATATGACATGGAAAAATACCCAGGGCCGAATAGGCCTGTTACTTATAAGCTTTTTCGTTATCTTATTGATCGTTACCTATATTGTTATCAAGCTATTCGTTTCTCCGCAGATTATTGAAACCGAAACCAAAAATATTCAGGCGACGGTTGAATTACAAAGTAATGCTATTAAAGAGCAGATGAACCGGGTTAAGGCTCAGCAGCGCTCAATTACTGAACTGGTTGTCGGTCTGCAAAGCGAGCAAATCGACACGCTATTACCGCATCTGGTTAACCAGTATGGGGATCTCAACGTATTCGGCGGTGGGATTTGGCCTCTGCCTGGTCAGCGCGATCCGGCGCGGGACAAATTTAGTACTTTCTATGCCCGCGACAGCGGCGGCAATCTGCAAGTCAACACCGTATGGAACCAGCCTGAATCGGCTAAATACTGGGAGCAGCCCTGGTATAAAGACGGTATGAATGCGCCAAAAGGCGAGTGTGCGTGGGCGAAAGCCTACCAGGATGCAGCCAGCCCACAGCCCCGCACTAACTGTGCCATGGCGATCTGGAAAGATGGCAAAGTCTGGGGCGTGGCGACCATAGACGTGACGCTGGGCTTCTTTAACCAACTGGCTGTCGACATGGGCAAAGCGGTCAATGGCAGCGTGCTGATTGTTGAAGCGGACGGCAAAATCGTCGGCAATGGCTCTTCCGTACAGGATAAACCCGCGCTCTCAAATGTCCGCGATCTCGGTATTCAGGCGGCATCGCCGTTAATGAGCCTGTTAGGGCAGGGTAAAACAACGGAAGTGCGTGGAAGTTATGACGGTGAAGACGGCGCGCATTCGCTGTTCGTTCTGCCTATTAGCGGCAGCCCGTGGTTTATGGCGGTGGATATTCCGAGCAGCCAGCTGGTGAGTATTTCTGACGCCATTATGACCAAGCTCACCATCGTACAGGCGATTATTGGACTTCTTATCGTCGTTATCATGATGATTATTGTGCGCAATATTTTCCACAATGTGACGTTGCTCAACCGTAATATTGAAGCGCTCTCCAGCGGCGGCGCGGATTTAACGCAGCGTCTTGCGCAAAGTAAGAGCCCGGAATTTAATGCGATTATTAACAACTTCAATAAGTTTATTTCATTCCTTAATGAGCTGATGCAGCAGGTCGGGAGCAGCACGCTGGCGATCTCGTCCGCTTCACGCCAGATTGCCAGCGGTAACCTCAACCTCTCTTCGCGCACCGAAGATCAATCGGCCTCGATCGTGGAAACGGCAGCGTCAATGGAAGAGCTGACCAGCACCGTGCGCCTTAACGCAGAGAATGCGTTGCAGGCCAACAAGCTGGCGGAAGAGGTTTCGGCGGCGGCAAAACAGGGGGCCAGCGTGGTCAACAAAGTTGTCTCCACGATGAATAGCATCAATGACTCCTCCGCTAAAGTGGTGGACATCATTAGTGTGATTGATGGCATCGCCTTCCAGACCAACATCCTGGCGCTTAACGCCGCTGTAGAGGCAGCAAGGGCGGGCGAACATGGCCGTGGGTTCGCGGTGGTGGCCGGTGAAGTTCGCTCCCTGGCACAGCGCAGTGCCCGCTCGGCTCAGGAGATCAAAAAACTGATTGAAGAGTCAGTGAGCAGCATTGAGCAGGGCAGCGGGCAGGTTCGTCTGGCGGGGGCAACAATGGATGGCCTGATGGAGAAAGTGGAAGGCGTGGGCGTGCTGATCTCTGAAATCAGCTCTTCCAGCGATGAACAGAGTCGCGGGATTGCCCAGATCAATATCGCCATCAACCAGCTCGATAGCGCCACGCAGCAGAATGCGGCGCTGGTGGAAGAGGTGGCGGCCGCCGCGCAATCGATGGAAGAACAAACCGTCCAGCTCGAAAACGTGGTTGGCAGCTTTAAGCTCTGATCGACAAAAAAGCCGGCCCTGCGGGGGCGGCTTTTTTCTCTTGCGTCTGTCATTTCAATGCCTGCATCGCATTACCTTGGTTGCAAATATCCCTTCGCGCTGCTGTTTTTACTGAACGGTTAATCGCCGCAGCTGTGGTAATTATCTTTCAGTTTTGCAGATAATGACTAACGACGGTTCTGTACCCGAAGCGGCCTTTAATAATCCTTAGATTTATAGCTTTTTTGTAAAAACACTATGTATCGCTCCTTTAAAGGACTATTCAAGCCAATTTTTGATGAATGGTAGAGTAGGGGCGCTGCAAATTCTAAAACTCCACTAATCTGTTCATCTTATTATTGATTTTTGTATAAGTTTTTTGCTCTCCCCTCATAGAAATCAATTAACTCTCTAACATCTTCTTTATGTGGCAGGAGTTCGATTATGGATGAGTTTTTAAGATGGTTTATTGCATGTTTTACCGCGCTGTCTTTTTTATCCATCATTTTATCTATGTGTCGAGAGTTATTATCATAATTTCTAATTGACTCTAGGCCGCTTTCAAAGAAACTTAAAGCATATTTTTTCTCGTTGCTTATAAAAAGTGCCCTTGCAGACAGTTGAGCCAATACCAATGTGGCGCTGTAATAAGTTTGGCTTTTATTTTCAGCACTATCTAATCGCACTTTACTTGCATAGCTCATTCCGCTTATAAGATCTTCGATTGTTTGCGCAGATATAAGCTCGGATTTCGCTCTTTGTAACCAGTAATGCATATCACCATGGTAAGTTGATGCTATTTCTTTATATATGTCTCTTATGAAATTATGGATGTTTTTTCCATTCCCCAGTTCGTTTAGTTTGTCAAAGCTTATAAGGTTACGAGATGCCGCCATGAAGCCTTTAGATGCTAAAGATATTATTAAGTTAGAGACCGTTTTATAAGCATTAGGTTCTTTAACTATGTAGTCACTGATGACTTTTAAAAGCCAAGATGGAGAGTTACATATAATAACATCATTCATTGCCGTATTGCTTGACTCTAACTCAAAAAGCCTGTCATTTTTAGAAACGAATTCTTCAATATTAAAATATTCTTTGTGGCTTCTGATGTGATTAATGGAAGCTTTGTTAAAGGCGGCAATTAATATTAAGAGGAAAATTGAGTCATCTTCGAACTTTTTATTGAAGAAGTTTACTCCTGTAAGCCTGTTTTTATATTCCGCATAGTATCTATATGCAAAATTTAGAAGTGTTTCAGGCATTTTATATAATGGTAAGCCATCGAGGGAAAGAGTGGCATTTAGATACTTTTCTTCTGTGCTATCAAACTGATTTTTGAGCTGTATTTCGGTGTGCGCTATTTTTTTATCTTTCAATTTAAATCTATATAATTCCACATCACCAAAACTAGAGCATAATACAATTTTATTCGTTGGATGGATTTTTGAACTCAAAACTTCATCAATACTTTGCGCGTTAAGGAAGTTAGAATCAAAGAAAAAGATATGGTTTTCAAATTTCGATAATGAGGTTTTAATTGATGGATCAAATGTATCTGCCGATGCATAGTAAGATGAACCATACTCCTTTTTTGCATCAATGATTTGAAACAATAGTATTGACTTCCCGCTAAAACGTCGCCCAGTAATAAGTATGCAATCATCATTTCTCAATGCCTTAATTGCTTGATCACAAGCGCTGCGTTGAGAAAAGCTTGTCGAGTTCCGTAATATTCTCACATTATCTTTTATTTGAGCAACCGGCCCACCATTAGCAATTAATTCAATTGCATCCTCTTTTTCAAGTTTCGAATCATCAAATTCAAAGCTTCTTGTGGGAGTCTGTCTGTTTACATTTCGCAGTGAATTATTTAACCATCTGTATATTTCATCAAACGTATCAAAAAGAATGACTTTATCAATCCCATACTCAGAAAGAGCAATTTTATCTTTTAAATTTAGAGTGCCTTTCTTCAAAAAAATTGATTTCTTAAATGGCGTGTTTCTTGATAAGTGCATTAAATCAAGCTCAGCATCAAGGCTACACCCTATAAAAATAAATGCCGAGTTTATAGCCTCATCTGCTAAAAAAGATAGCATTGATTTGTTTTCCTCTATGCTATGGGCATACTCCCGCCAAGTGAAAATAAGATTCTGTTGCTCGTATTTTATATACTCTGTGATATCACCGTGAATTTTAAACAAACACTTGTTAGCCGATATATACTCCCTTTGACAAGTTCTGTTAGGGTGTAGAAGTTTATACCTTCTGGTGCTGTTTTCTATGGCATCATCGATATTAAATGTAAATATATGAGGCCAGTCTAATTTCAAGAGATTTATTTTTTCACGATCTAATAAATTACATTCAGAGAAAATATTCCCTAGTAATGTTTTCGCTTTTCGTTTTGGAATAAAATCATCAGATCCTAGAAGCCAAAATGCATCTTTAAGTTGAGTGATGCTATTTATTTCATCAATATCTGAAGTTGTTAATCCTTCTTTTTCGGTGGCAACATTTTTTATGAGTTCTGTTAGTTTAGAAGCATCAGGAACTTTACCATTTTTAGCTCTAACATCTTTAGTGAATCCACTACCAAAAAAAGGTATTAATTGTGAGGCTTTGAATAAAGCCGCTATTTCTAAAGCTAGGTTTGGTTGAGTATAATGTTGTACTTGCATCTTAACCTCATGTGTGTTTACGTACGCTCATCTACTTAATACTACATTAAGATAATTCTATACAGATATATAGTTTGTATATGTGATGTTTATACATCGAAAATCGTATAATTTTATATAATGTGATAAATAACAGATTTGATAATAAAAAATTTAGGTTAAATCACTTAGTCTAAGTTGAAAATTCTAGGACGATGTTATTTGGCAATTTTTGTTCCATCTTATAATGGTCCAGACAGACTTAAGTGATGTGTCCGCTTCTCGCTCAAAGCCTCCCCGATTCCCCTTCATCCTGCATAACTTCACCCTTGATTTAAAATCCTTTTATTAATCTCCTCCCACGAACAGCAAAAAGCCTATGCGTTATCGCTTGACCAAAGTAGAACGATCGTTCTACCATCAGCCCATGAACAAAAACATGACCAACACACGCGAGAAAATTCTCGCAACCGCTGAAGAGCTTATCTATCAGAACGGTATTCATGCCACCGGGATGGAGCTTCTGGTGAAGACGTCCGGCGTGGCGCGCAAAAGTATCTATCACCATTTCACCAACAAGGATGAGGTGGCTGCCGCGGCGCTCAATGCGCGTGATGTGCGCTGGATGGAGTGGTTCAGGCGTGAGTGCGATAAAGCGGAGACGCCGCGCGAGCGCATTCTGAATATCTTTACCGTGCTTAAAAGCTGGTTCGAGTCGGAAGGCTATCGCGGCTGCGCGTTTATCAATACGGCGGGTGAAGTAGGGGATGCGGACGCTCCGGTTCGTCAAATCGCCAGGCTGCACAAACAGAAACTGCTCGACTACCTGGTTGAACTTACCGGGCAGTTAAATGCGCAGCAGCCATTACCGCTGGCGAGGCAGTTACTGATACTGATTGAAGGTGCCATCACCATGTCGCGCGTGATGGGCGATTACCGCGCCGCCGATGAGGCAAAAGATGTCGCTCAGCTATTACTGAAGCAGATCCCGTAACCGGGATCGTGGTTCCAAAAATGAAACACTCACCTGTCCACTTATGCTGGAGGCACCACCATGTCCGATTCACATATCCGTCCGCCACTGCCACCGTTCACCCGCGAGTCAGCGCTTGAAAAAGTCAGGCTTGCTGAAGATGGCTGGAACAGCCGCGACGCCGAAAAAGTGTCGCTTGCTTACTCTCTGGATACCAAATGGCGCAACCGGGCGGAGTTTGCCAATAATCGTGAAGAGGCGAGAGCGTTTCTTGAGCGTAAGTGGAAAAAAGAGCTGGAGTACCGACTGATCAAGGAACTGTGGGCATTTGACGGTGACCGTATCGCTGTCCGCTACGCCTATGAGTGGCGCGATGACTCTGGGAACTGGTTCCGTTCTTACGGCAATGAAAACTGGGAGTTTGGCGAAGATGGGCTGATGCACCATCGCTACGCCTGTATCAATGATATGCCGATCAAAGAGAGCGAGCGCAAGTTCCACTGGCCGCTGGGGCGTCGTCCGGACGATCATCCGGGATTATCCGCGCTGGGGCTGTAAGTGTCCGGGCATCCCTTACCGGATGCCCGTCCGTTATCGGCTGGCAGAAGTCGCAGGCCTGGAGGGTCAGAAAGGTTTGGTAGGAAGATACTTGCCATCCAGCGTGATCACGGCGCGATGGCCGCCATCCGGATCGTCGACTTTTTTGATGTCCAGTTTGAAGTTGATCGCGCTGATCACGCCATCGCCGAATTTCTCATGAACCAGCGCCTTCAGGGTCGGCCCGTAGACCGACATCATTTCATAGAAACGGTAGAGAGTCGGATCGCCGGGCACTTCGCCCCCAAAGCTTCCGCGAACCGGCACCGTTTGTAGTAGCGCAATTTCATCAGCATTCAGATCGAGCTTCTCGCCCACGACGCGCGCGGCACTCTGCGGAAGAGGGTGCTGGCCGAGCAACGCGGCAACAACGAAGGCTTCGGAGAGCCCTGTGCCGTCAACGATCTCCGCATAGGAGAGGTTTTTGCGTGCCTTCGCCAGAATGATGGTTTCAGTAAGCACCTGGCGGGCGCTCTGGGTAACTTGAGTCTGGATCATTATTTTATCTCCGGGTTGATAGGGGGTTCAGGCAACAAGCCTGGTACGTTGGGAAACAGCATGAACATCCGGGTTCTCCGCAAGGGAGACGAATTCCCGGCCATTGAAGGCGTCAATGCGTCCGCTGCCGATGTCATATACCCAGCCATGCAGCGTGACGCGGCCCTCTTCAAGCGCGAGGCGAACAGAGGGGTGCGTCTGAATATTGGCAAGCTGCGCAATCACATTTTCACGCACCATCGCCGCGACTTTCGTCGGCCGATCCTCATGCTGTCTCGACTCATTCACGACCTTCGCTGAATCAGCGTATCGCAGCCAGCTGGCCACGGCAGGCATATGATCCAGACACTGACAGGTGGCAATTGCCGTCATTGCGCCGCAGTCGGAGTGACCACAGATCACAATATCGGCGACCCTGAGGGCGGAAACGGCGTACTCCACGGAGGCGGTAACACCGCCCGGTTCCGGGCCATACGACGGGACAATATTTCCGGCGTTGCGGATCACGAACAGATCCCCTGGCTCACGCTGAGTAACCAGCTCCGGCACCAGCCGGCTGTCGGAGCAGGAAATAAACAGCGCCTTCGGGCTCTGCTGGGTGGCGAGATCCCGAAACAGCGTGCTCCTCTCGGGAAACGCCTGCTTCTGGAACTTCAAGAAACCGTCAATGATCGCTTTCATCGTGCTTTCTCACTGTCGTTGGGTGTTGAGCAGAGAGTAAGCCGTGCGTTGTATAAGGTAAAAGTCTCATTTATTATGAGGTTTATTAGATAATCTAATGGAGGGGATTATGCTCGCCCGGCATATTCACTATTTTCTTGCAGTTGCAGAGCATCTCAGCTTTACGAAAGCGGCAGCGGAGCTGCACGTCTCTCAGCCAGCGCTTTCGCAGCAGGTAAAGTTACTTGAGGAGAGTCTGGGCGCTCAGTTATTTGATCGCTCAGGGCGCACCACACGTTTGACGGACACCGGAAAGATCTACCTGCAATATGCCCGTCGCGCGTCACAGGAGTTGCGTGAAGCCACGCGCGCCATTCATGAGGTGAGCGATCTCAGCCGCGGATCATTACGCGTGGCGGTGACGCCAACCTTTACGACCTATCTTCTGGGGCCGCTGGTTGAAGCTTTTCACGCCCGCTATCCAAAAATCACCCTCAGCGTGCAGGAGATCGCCCAGGAGCATATGGAAGAATTGCTTTTGGCAGGGGAGCTGGACGTGGGTATCGCTTTTGCGCCGGTGCACAGTCCCGATATCGAATCGGTCCCGTTGCTGGATGAGACGCTTGCGCTGGTGGTTAGCCCCAGACACCCTTTGTCGAAAGAGAAACGTGTTGAGCTGCAAAGGCTTGGCGAAGAGTCGCTTGTGTTACTCAGTGCGGGGTTCGCGACGCGCGAGCAGATCGATCGTTACTTTCGCAAGCATCACATCACTCCTCAGGTGCTGATGGAGGCCAACGCCCTTGGCGCGGTGATTGAGATTGTCCGCTGGACGCCGCTATCGACGTTATTACCTGCGAAGACGGCGTTTGCCCAGGACGACCTGGTGGCTATCGCGCTTGAGCCCGAGAGCCTGCAGCGTACGGCTGTTTTACTGCGGCGAAGAGATGGCTATCAAAGCTTCTCCGCCCGTGCCTTCACTGAACTGGCAACAGAGGTTTCAGCCAGGCTAACTGACTGAAACGCAGCCCATGTATCGCTAACCCGGCGGATAGCATTTCTATGCTGTAACGCCAGACAACCGCCAGCCGCCGGGGCGAATATTCATCAGAAGCGATATGTCACAGTCAGGCTTCCGGTGGGGGACGCTTTGCGCTGCACAATGGGGCTATTACGCGCATCACCCGCCAGCTGCGTATAGCCTGCATCGGCGACCACGCTCCAGCGTTCGGTGAAGTTGTGCGTCCAGTCGAGATTGAGTGACCAGGCATAGATCCCCGAACCGGCGGTGTATTGCGTAAACCCCGATGCGGCGGACTGCGTGGCACTGACCCCGTAGTAAGTCTGCATATAATCATTTGTCCCCCAGCTGCTGGTCAGCCCCAGAGTCACGCTATTTTTCGGCGAGTGATAAAGCGGGCTGACGATACCGAAATGCAGCGCCGCGCCGTTATCGCGCTGGGAAAAGGGCACCTCAGCCTGCAACTGCGCACTCAGCCAGTTGGTCAACTTATACCCAAGGCCCACAACGCCGAGCGCCGAGCCTTTTACGTTGCCCATTCCACGTAAGTGGTCGCTGCCGTCGCTCATGGTATCGCTGTCGACATTGTGATCTTTACGGCCGGTGCGATAGCTCAGTGCCGCGCTGTAATCGAAGTTGCCAAGGCTGTTGCCATAACCGAGGCCGCGCGTCGAGCTGGCGAAGAAGCCGTTACGCATTGAGTAATCGAGCACCAGCGCCGTCGAGACGCGATTTTCATCGGAACCGGAATAGCGCGGCGCGACACCCACGCCGCCCCCAGCGTTAAGGTGGTACCCTGGGGCGGTTCTGCCGCCAGTGTTGGAGTGGCGAGCAACGCCAGCAGCGCGCCCGGCACGATTTTTTTCAGCGGGCGTCCCGGGAATGCAGGGAGGAACTTACGACGCGGTTCGGTGTTTCTCATTAAATAAGTCCTTATGGAGTCATCTGATTACGAGTCACGCCTAGTTTGCATACCCACCCTAAAGTTCTCATGAGCCGAAAATGAAGAAAGTCTGAAGCGCGTAACGGTGAGATAAACCTGATAGATTTCAGCTACCGTTTTTTCTTCAGACGTTCTTCATTTACGCCTGGTAACGTAACTATTGTGAAAATTCTACTTATCGAAGACGACCTCGATCTTGGCAACGGCGTACGTATTGCGCTGGCCGATCAAGGGCTAGACGTTATATGGGTTCGCCGCAAAGCGGATGCGCTGCATCAGCTCGATCTCTGCGTGCCGGAGCTTGTGCTGCTGGATCTCGGGCTGCCCGATGGCGATGGCATGAGCCTGATGGCCGCGTTACGCCAGCGGCTCAACAGGATCCCGGTCATTATTCTGACCGCGCGAGGCACGCTGCAGGATCGTCTGGGCGGGCTGGATGCCGGGGCTGATGATTATCTGGTCAAACCCTTTGTGCTCGCCGAGCTGCTGGCGCGGGTGAGAGCCCTTGCACGGCGCAGTTACGGTTTTGACAATGAGGTGATCGACATTCGCGGGTTGTCCCTTCATGTGCCGACGCGGCGCGTGACGGTAAGCGCACGCACGATTGAGCTGACGGCAAGCGAGTACGCGCTGCTTGAGACGCTACTGTTGCGCCCCGATCGCGTGGTGACGCGCCGCTTTCTGGAAGAGCGCGTCTTCGGGGAAAAAGAGAATATGAGCAACACCCTCGATGTGCATATGGGCAATCTGCGGCGCAAAATTGGCGAAGGGTATGTGCGCACGGTGCGGGGCGTAGGGTATGTCATTGATACCGTTCCCATTGAGAAGAGGGAAGGGTGATGGGAACGTTCTGGCGCAGCCTGAAGGCCCCGACGCTGGCTCGGCGAATTATCATCGCCCAGATGCTGTTGCTCACGCTGCTATGGTGCCTTTTTCTCACCTTCATTTTGTGGGAGGACTTGCGCAGCCCGCCGATCCTCACCGGGAGTGAGACTTACGAAACCATCTTTACCATGGTCGATCAGATGGACGATCGCCCACTGGCGCGAACCGAGATGCTGGAAGCGTTCAGCCGGGCATTGCGGGAGGGGTATGGCGGTGGTGACGATCCCGCGCTCTCCATCAGCCTTATCGTGCGCAGAGATCACGCGATTATTTACGCCTCTGAAGGCGCGCCAACCGGGGTAACCAACAGCAGCTATGGCAAGCTGCAAAAAATCGAGAGCGAAGGGCGCAGCTGGACCAGCCGTACCCTTAAATCAGCAGACGGCAAAACGGAGGTTACGCTCATCACGCCTGCCGGCAGCTTGAACTTCTTTATCTACCTCAACTCGCGCGGCTACTACATCCTGCCGCTGCTGGTCTGCATCCCGTTTCTGCTATTTCCCGCCTGGCTGTCGATCCGCATCGCCATGCGCCCCTGGAACAGGGTGGTCAGCGAGATTGCTTTACGCACGCCGGAGGATCTCTCGCCCTTAAACGCCGTGCCAAAACATAAAGAGCTTCGCCAGATGGTGGATGCAATCAATGACTTTCTGGCGAGATTGCGGGAAAGCACGGAGCGGGAACGGGTGTTTATTGCCGATGCCGCTCACGAGCTGCGCACTCCGCTGGCGGCGATGCGCATCAATGTTGAGGCGTTACAGGGCTATATCAGCAGCGAGCGTCAACAGGCGTTGCTGGCAGGAATTATTCGTAGTAACAGCCGTGCGGCACGTCTCGTTAATCAGTTGTTGCTGCTGATGCATAGCGAAGCGCGCACCGATACGGTGATGGCCCCCGTGCCACTGACCTCGCTTATCCAGGATCGTATGGCGGCGCTGTCGCCGCTGGCGGCTGAGCGGCGGATCGAACTGGAGTTTTACGCCGATGATGAGTTCTGCATCGACGGTGTCAGGGAGCGCCTGATGTCGCTGATTGATAACGTTATTGAAAATGCCATCAAATATAGCCCGGAGGGCGGGCGGGTTGAGGTCGCAGTGCGAACGTGTGATGCATTCACGCAGCTTCGCATCTCTGATGCCGGGCCCGGCATCCCCGTTGGGCTGCGCGAGCGCGTCTTCGACCGCTTTTTCCGCGATCCCAATCAGATGCAGAGCGGCAGCGGGTTAGGGCTCTCCATCGTCAGGGCGGTAGCGCAGCAACACAACAGCCGCGTTAGCTTAGGCACCTCTGAAGAGGGGGGATTAGTGGTGACCGTTGAGTTTCCCAGCTACACCGCCGCCTGAAAAAAGGAGCTGCTTTACGAAGCGTATCGGCTTCTTAAGCAGCTTCACCTTCCATGAGAGAAGGGAAGCGATGGATAACGTTTCACCCGGGCGTTGTGTCGTAAGGGTTTGTTATTGGTTATGTTTGCTGGTGTAGATGTCAGGCCGGCTAATGGACCAGGTGTAATTTTGCCGGTTCACGGGTTGATAGCCAAACTTTTCATAAAGCCATGGCGCGGTTGTGGTGAATAACACGATCCTACGAAGCTTTTCAAACACCGGGTGACGATGAATAGATTCCATAAGCCATCTTCCCAACCCTTCGCCCTGGTGCTCCTCAAGGACATAGACATCACACAGATAAGCGAAAGTCGCGTGATCCGTTACCAGGCGTGCAAACCCTATCTGGGTTTCATGGTGATAAACACCAAAGTTAAGGCTGTTGGCGACTGAAACTTTGACGGTCTCCAGATCGATACCTTTTGCCCACGTGGATCTCGTCAAATAGTGGTGCACTGCCTCTATGTCCAGTTTTTCGTTGTCTGTGCTAACCAGAAAATCATGCATACGCCATTCATGTATCGCTGAAGTGCTCACGCTCACACCTGTCAAAATGATGTCGGGAAACTGAACATTATCACTATCTGCACGCCATTAACCCCCACTGGATCTGGCTGGCTTTTTGTGAAGGTTGAAACGTCAGCACTCAGGCATGCGCTCCGCAGCCGCGCTTTTATGATGTGATGCGCACGCTATTTAGCTGGCCGTAATCCGCGAAGTAGCAGGTTCAGCGCGGCAATGCCTTGCGCGAGGCGCGTATCGCTTTCATCGCTATCGGCAATCCAGAACGCGGCTTCAGCCAGGCTTCCGTAAATCAGCGAAGCGAGCCCCTCCGGGTCGGCTTCTTCAATTACGCCCTGCTCGATCAGATCGCGAATCAGGGTCTGCATGGATTGCACGCAATGGCGCTGCGACTCAGGTGAAAAACCGCCCAGAACGGCTTTGGCATCGCGCAACATAATGCGCTGAAACTCAGGCTCCAGCGCCATCTCAAGGCAAGCTCGGCAACGGCTGCAAAAACCTTCCCACGGATCGGCTGCACTGTCCGAAATCGCCTGTAGCCGTTGATCCATTTCGTCATCAATTTGCTCCACTACCGCGGCCAGCAAGCCTTTTTTATCCCCGAAGTGGTAATAGAGCGCACCACGCGTCAGCCCTGCCTGAGCAGTCAGATCATCCATCGAGGTTTCAGCGAAGCCATGCTCTTTAAAAAAGTGGCGGGCAGTTGTCAGCAATGTCGCTCTTGTCTCTTCCATCTCGGCACGGGTACGGCGAACCATGATTTTTCCTTTACATACGCAATGAATGATTATTTACATACGCAACGTATGAATATAGGATTGTTTTCATACGCCTTGTATGAATTGTCGCTGTGCCACGGCGTTGTGGCAAGCACATGCTACCGGAGAATGAGATGGCAACACTCTATCGAGACCTTTTTTCTGCCCCTGGAACCGGTCGTTTTACGGCGGCTGGGCTGATTTTAGCCGCGTATGCCTGGCCAGGTTGTTGTTCGGATCATTGCGCCTGACAGGGCGCTCACATAAGGAACTGCATGATGAGTACTTTCTCTGGCGCGACGCAGGTTCGCGGTTTATGGACGCCGGTCCTCGCGGTTGGTCTGGCAACATTCTCTGTAGTGACGACGGAAATGCTGCCGGTCGGGTTGCTGACTTCCATCGCCGCGACGCTCTCTGTCACCACAGGCAGTGCGGGGCTGGTGATCTCTCTGCCAGCACTGCTTGCTGCGTTATTCGCACCCTTCGTGGTTACTGCATCGGGGGGGATCGATCGGCGTTTGATACTGTGTGGCCTGCTGGTGCTGCTGATAGTGGCTAATTTGGCCTCGGCGTTGGCATCCAGCCTGGCCATGATGCTGATGGCGCGCGCCCTTGTTGGCTTATGCATGGGGGGAATCTGGGCCATCGCTGGCGGTCTGGCGGCGCGCCTGGTGCCGGAAAAATCGGTTGGCCTGGCGACATCCATTATATTTGGCGGTGTTGCGGCCGCATCGGTACTCGGCGTACCGCTGGGGGCGTTCATTGGCGATGCGATCGGATGGCGTTGGGCTTTTGGCTGCATGGCGCTTTTTAGCATGCTGGTCCTGGCGCTGCATCTTGCTGTTATCCCGCCGTTGCCTGTTGCTGCCTCCGCGAAGGTCGGCCAGTTCATTGCGCAACTTACCAACCGCACATTAGTGGCAGGTTTGCTCCTGACACTGTTGCTGGTTACCAGCCATTTTTCGGCTTTTACCTTCGTACGCCCGCTGTTGATCTCTGTATCCGGATTCCATACCCAGTGGATTTGGGCGATCCTCTTCGCGTACGGTATCGCCGGCATTATCGGTAATTTCCTTGTGGGGATCGGCGCTGCCCGCAATACCACGCGCACGCTGATGGTGGTGGCAACTGCACTGGCCGTAACGCCGCTGCTTTTTCTGAGCGCAGGGCAGACGATCATGGGCGGCGGGGCGATTTTGATTTTCTGGGGGCTGGCATACGGTGGGCTCTCCGTCGGGCTGATGACCTGGATGATGAAAGCCGCTCCCGACGCCGTTGAGATAGCCGCAGCCCTTTATGTCGGCATATTTAATATTGGCATTGCGACAGGGGCATGGGTTGGCGGGGAGCTTGTTGATGCGTTAACGCTTACCGCGCCTCTCTGGCTTGCCTGCGCATTAGCGATTGCTGCTCTGTTATTAACCATGATGCCGAGTCGTATCTCTGCCGGAAGATAACTGTAGCCCCCTTAATTAGGGGGCATCATCCTTCAGGCGTTTTTGTCAGAGCCAAAATGCCATTCAGCGGTGGTCGAAAGCGTTACGAACGGCCCGCCGAGCGTGGCATTGTGATGGCTGATGATGTCACTTGCTGACAAGCATTCGCTATCCATGGTGGTGTGCGCATCTGAAATCAGCACGGTTTTAAAGCCCCGCTCCGGCGCTGCCCTGCAGGTAGTATCGACACAAAACTCTGTTTTCATGCCGGCAATAACCAGCTGTTTTACGCCTGCCTGCTCGAGGTGATGCAGCAAGGTCGTATCCCGAAAACAGCTGGGGTACTTTTTAACAAAAATGATATCCCGCCCGGCATCAACATCCATTTCCGCTATCAGTTGCGTTAGCGGGCTCTGCTCTGAGAAGGGCGAGTCATCTGGTCCGGTGTGACGGGCAAAAAAGATCGGCACCCGATCCTGTCTCGCTTTAGCAATTAGCAGGCAAATATTTTCCAGCACATTATCTGCGCAGTGTGGGGCAACAGGGCCACGGAAAAGCCCCTGCTGCATATCGATAACCAAAAGTGCCTTGTCAGATGAAATCATGATGTGTCTCCATTCAGCATGTTATGAACGGAGAGATCTTTTCCCCGTCCGGTTTGGCGGGGGCGAGGATCTGTTTGTCAGAATTCAGTCACAGATAACTCCACACCGCCGCAAGGCCCGGTGGTGGTGGTAGTCGTGATTGAGTGACCTGACATAATCATTTTCTGGCCTTTAGTGATGCGTTAACGATTAAAACAGCAAAGAGAAAGATGACAGAAGCGCCTCTTCGCTTATAACACCAGGCAAATAAGGTTTTCAATCTCTAATCTGAACAACGCTCATTTAAAAATGGCACGAACGGAAAGATGCTACCCCGTCTCCTCATGTATATCTCCCTTCACAGAGAAAAAAGAGGGGATGAAGATGCTGAAAGGTAAAAGAGCGGTTATCACCGGCGGTGGCAGGGGATTTGGCCAGGCGTTCTGCGTATGGCTGGCGCGAGAGGGCGTTGAGGTCGATTTTTCCGCGCGGCGGGCTGAGGATATTGAGAAAACCTGCGGCATCATTACCGCGGAGGGCGGCATCGCAAGAGGGTATCTGTGTGATTTAGCCCAGGCTGAATCCCTCTCTCACTTTGCCGATCGGCTGTTAGCATCAGACAAGCCCATCGACATGTTGATCCTCAATGCTGCGCAGTGGTTGTCAGGCACCTTAGACGAGCAGCCTGCGGCAGACATTATCACGACCATCAACTCTGGCGTGACAGGGTCGATTCTGCTGACGCAGGCATTGCTGCCAGGGCTTCGGCGTTCAGAGAGCGCAGATATCGTCGCGATCATCTCTTCATGCGGCATCCCGAACTTTACGGACTCCATTGCCCACCCCGCTTTTTTTGCGAGCAAACATGGGCTGAGCGGGTTTATCACGAAACTGTCTCAGCAACTCAGCGAAGAGAATATTCGGGTTACCGGCCTCTATCCACCCGATTTCGAAGTGACAGGATTAGACCCGCTTGCCGCGAGCCAGGCGAAAATGGGCGAGCGTCTGCTGAATGGGCGTTCGGTCTGGGAGACGATGCGTTTTGTGCTGACGCAGCCGCGAAGTTGCCATATCGGCCAGATTTACTTCCAGGGTCCAACCCGCGAAGCGCTGCAACCATAACACTAAGCAAAAGGGAGTCGAATAAAAAACCAGGTTGGCACGTTTACACGCTAAACACCCCAGGGATTATCAACATGACGCGTATCGTGCCTGCCATCGCTCTCGGATTTCTGCTCAGCTCCTTTTCGTTATATGCCAACCCGGCTGACTACCGTATTAATTCGCAAGAAACCACCATTACCCTCTCCTGGCAGGCATTTGGCGATATGTCACAGGCCAGGCTGGGAGATGTCACCGGGGATATTGCGCTTAATGCCGGCAACGACAGAGATGACACTGTCCATGTCTCCATCCCGGTAGCGACGCTCAATGCCTCTAACCCGCTGTTAACCTGGCAGATGAAAAGCAACCTCTTTTTTGATGCTGAACGCTACCCGAACATCATATTCACCAGTAGCAGGGTGGTGGCGCTGGGGCAGGGGCACTATCGGATCCTGGGCACTCTGGCAGTGAAGAATATCGCGCGCCCGGTCATTCTGGATGCCTTACTGAATGATAAAACCAGCGGGCCAGAGAACATTTCCCTGAATGCAACAACCACGATTTCACGCTCGGCTTTCAATATGGCCAGTTTCGCGGCGCTGGTTGATGACCACGTGACCATCAATATTGCGATTCAGGCCCGCCTGCACCGGGCCGTCTGAGCGCGCCTTTGGCTATGCAAGCGCTGCCTGCAGGGTGAGCGCGTTTTGCTTCAGCTGGGAGGTGGGGTTACGGCCAATCAACACAAACTGGTAACCACCTGAGTGCCACCAGACAAGGTTCATCTGGTGGCGCTGCTCGTGATTCAGCTCCGCGCGCGCGGGCTGGCTGTCCGGCGAAATGCAGAGCGCCATCGGGCCATAATCGGCATGCATCCAGGCGATCTGCGCAATGGAGGTGGTGTCATAGCGCAGGATGCGCACCATTTTCAGCTCTGCTCCATGCAGTTCAAGTTGTTGCGCATCCGCCCGTAAACCGATGTCCTGTGCCGTGCGTGCCAGCCCGCGCTGCAATGCCGTGGGTGAGCTGTCTGCATCAAGCAGCGTCTCTGCGCTATAGAGCGACATATATTGCGCCTCAAGGTCGCGAATTTTTTCGCTCTCCCCCAACGTCTTCGTTGCAGGACGCGCCAGATAGCCCAGCCCGGAACCGATCACCAGAAAACTGAGCGAGGCGGCGATCAGCGCCCGTCGGCTGACGCCGGATGTTTTCGGTTCAGTTGCCGCTGGCCGGGCGAGCAGGGTGGTGAGTTGTGCCTCCATGCGTGACTGTGGTGCCTCATTAAGCAGTGGCGCAAAAGCGCTGGCAATCTCTTGCTGGTTAACCCTTAACGCGTTAGTTCGTGCGGCGAGCTGTGTATCTTCAGCCAGCGCGGCCTCGAAACGCCGGGCATCGCTTGCCTCCATTTCGCCATCCAGCCAGGCGACGATAGCCTCATCGCTGTAGGGCGCTGTAAATCTGATGGATTTCACTGTCGCTTCTCCTGTACAGGTCGCGGGGCGTGAACAAGCTGAGCGAGTTTCGCCCTCGCCGTCGCCAGCCGGCTCATGATGGTGCCAATCGGCACAGACAAGGTATCTGCCGCTTCCTGATAGGTAAAACCTTCGACATAGACCAAAAAGACCGCGTTGCGCTGCGCTTCCGGCAGGTCGCTGACGTGCTGCATAATTTTTCCATAGTGCAGGCGAGCCTCATCCTGCTCGTGGGTATCCGGCGCCAGCAGTTCATCGCTTTCAACGAAGCCCTGCCCAAGGCGCACCCGGCGGGCACGCACATCTGAAATCCAGATGGAGTGCAGGATGGTGAATAACCAGCTGTCAATGCGCGTGCCGGGGGTGAACTGCGCGCTTTTTTCCAGCGCGCGCACACAGGTAGACTGCACCAGCTCCTCGGCAACCTCACGATTACGCGACAGAACCAGCCCATAGCGCCACAGGCGTGTCAGATGTTCAGCAAGATGCTGGCGGACGTCACTGCTAGTGATTTTCTTATCCTCATACCTTTACTCAGGATCCAGCATGGCCGTTAATCGCCGCCTCAAGATCCCGATACTCCTCGCAACTCTGCCCGCAGAGTGTGGAGATGGTTTTCAGTTGTGCTTGCGCCAGGTCAGGACGCCCTTTGATAAGCCACGCTTCACCCAGATATTCCCGCACTTTGGCATACGTGGGGTCGAGGGCGATAGCGCGCTGATAATAGCCGATACCCTCATCCGTACGCCCCAGCTTGCGCGTGGCATAGCCCCGGTAGTTCCATGCTTCGGCGGTATCGCCATTTTTCAGCGTATTAAGCAGATTCAGCGCGGCCTGATACTCGCCTTTTTTTGCCAGATGATAGGCGTAACGGGTTTTATCTTCATCCCTGAGCTGGCTTGTTTTTTCGGGCACGCACTGCTTTGTCGAACTGTCGTACACCTGCCCAGTTGGGCAATCCGGCGTTTTGCTGTTGCTGCTATCGTCGCCGGCAGCAAAAACCGGCGCGCTTAACAGAACAAAGGCCACAGGCAGCAGACGTTGAATCACGGCGGTTGATAATTTCATGGTGGACTCCAGGTTAGCGAAACGCACGGCCGGGCAGCATGCGACGCAGCACGCCGTCCCGTAACAGATAGTGATGGAAAAGCGCGGCCAGCGCATGCACCAGTGCCAGTGAGATCAGCGCCCACGCCACCGTGTCGTGCCACCCAGCAAGGGTATGCCGCAGGGTGGGGGTAATTTCCACCCAGCCTGTCAGGTCGAACAGACCAAAGAACTGGAAAGGCTCATGCTGCGACCAGCGGAAAAGAAACCCGAGCACGATTTGCGTAAAAAGAAGCAGATAGAGCGCGCCGTGCATGCCGTGCGCGAGCCCTTTCGCCAGAACGGAACCTTCAAGCGGCGGCATCGAAAACTGGCGAGAGCGCTGGCTGAATAGCCGCCAGAGTGGGCGGACAACCATCACCAACGCCAGCAGGATGCCGCAGGAGATGTGCACGGCCTGCAACCCTTTTCGCAGCGGCGTCCCGCGCTCCAGCAGCTCCCAGATATGTGCGCTGGCAAAGAGGAAAATGACGCTGGCTGCGGTGATCCAGTGTAGAGCGAGGGTAAAACTATCGTAGCGCTGTCGTGTCAGCGCAGGCGTTGTTGCGGTCATAAAGCGATTCCATCAGTCTGTTGATGATGGGTAAACGCCACACCCTGTGGATCTATTCGATAAAAAATTGTTTTTTGCTTTTTATTCCGGCGAGCGGCGCTAAAAAGTGGCGGCTATCACGCCGCAAAACCGCGAAGCGGTGCGGTTTGTTGTTCTTTAACGCCAACTTTGCCACCATGTCCCCCCAGACACGCGCTGAGCGGTAATGTCGACCTGTTCTGCTACGAGGACCTCATATGAGCAATTTTCATCAACATACTGCTACCAGCCTGGGCGGCCAGCCTGTGCCGATGGCCGACTACGCGGGGAAGGTGGTGCTGGTCGTTAATACCGCCAGCCATTGCGGCTTCACGCCACAATATGCGGGCCTCGAAACGCTCTATCAGAAATATGCCACCCGGGGGCTGGTGGTGCTCGGTTTTCCCTGCAACCAGTTTGGTAAACAGGAGCCCGGCAGTGCGGATGATATCGCGCAGACCTGCCACATTAACTACGGCGTCAGCTTTCCAATGTTTGCAAAAATTGAGGTTAATGGCGCCGCCGCGCATCCGCTGTTTCGTTACCTGAAAAAGGCGCTCCCCGGCGTACTGGGGGGGCGAATTAAGTGGAACTTCACCAAGTTCCTGGTTGGCCGCGACGGCAAACCGATCAAGCGCTTTGCGCCGTTTACCAAGCCGGAGAAAATGGAAACTGCGATTGTTGCTGCGCTTGAAAGCTGAGTTCAGCGCTTAATTGAAGGCGTTATTTTAGTGTGCTGGGGCACAGGAAAGGGAGGCAGGCAAGGGGCGAGAAAAGCGTCCGCTATGTGCCACAGGCAGACGTTGCTTGGGGAGCAGGTCACTTATTTTAGCGGGCTAAAGAAATAATGAGACCAGTGGCAGGTTGTATGATTTGTAAACTAAAAAAAAGCGCAACTTCTAAGATCGCCTCCCAACACCCGCCATATATAGCGTCAGAAGTTAACTTTGTTCTGGGTCAAAAAAGACGTAAACATGATTGATGCAAATCACTATATATAGAACATAGAATGCAGACGAACCCAACAAATAGTTCAACACATACGTTTGTAGGTAGGCCCTCTACCGGTGATTTTGCCAGAGATCACTCATCAGTTCGTAGAGGCAGAATATGGTGGTAAGGCATTACTCGAATTTCCCCGTCCGGAGTACTAAGTGATGATAACAATGGAAACCACCCTCATGCGGAATAAAACGAATGAAGATTCGAAGTTTGACCTGCGTGTTAATCCTCGCCATTGTGGGTAATCTCATGGCCGGGCAGGGTAATTGGTCTGTAGAAGTCAATTCTATCAAAGTACATATCAGCAAGAAGTAATTGTTAAAGATACAAAAAAACCACCTGCCAGGGTGGTTTTTTTGCACCTTCTCTCTCGATGCGAGGAAAGCTTGGTAAGGCATTACTCGAAAAAGATTATGCCTCTCTGACCTTCGTGGGCGCAATGCAAAATTTTGGATTGCACAATCCAAAATGTTGATCTGGTTCAACGCTCACTCGGTATTTCAATACATCCTCATGATTAAAAATACTTTTTCTAATTTATATTTTCCTGATTAACTGATCTGCTCCCGGTTGAGTATTACATGCCAATGTTAGTCCGATATCCCTGCGGTTATGACAAATGCGAACTTCCGCTCCTCGCTCCAAGCGGACCTTCAGCTCAGTTAGCACGTGCGCTTCGTGCAGGAGCGGACGTTAGATCCGATTGATACAATCAGCGCAATGTCTTTGAGAAACAGACAGCTTCTGTCCTACCTTTATATGGGCCGTAATTCTCAATACGGATATAACCGTTTTTCTTGTAGAAACTTACAGCCCGATGGTTGATGTGTCTGGTTTCCAGCCTAAGCTCGATATATCCCATCTCTTTTGCGGAGTCTTCAAGAAAAGTAAGTAAAGCACTACCAACCCCTGGCACACTTCGATCTGAAAACATCCTTTTAAGCTCGGCTATATCTTGCGTTAATGGCCGTATAGCACCGCATCCTACAGCTTTGCCTTGAGAATTCTTTGCTAATACCCACAAAGCTTTATCATCACTCATGGCTTCAGCTGTGAAATTGCTTTTGCCGTTATCACCAGTGATAGCGGCAAGTTCCGCTGATAGCAATTCGATTAAGTGATGGGATTCTGAAGAAAATGGATCAGATTTCTTAACTGTTATCATGGTTATACCCTGCATGATGAATGTGACCAACATAAAGCATCCTGCTAAGGAAAACATCACCCCAAAACGGGTGATGGGACAACATTGTTTTCAAACTATCTTCAGGGTGTCATGTCCGCTTCTCGCTCATAGCAGACATTGACCTGTATGTTAGTCAACTCTGTGCCAAAAGCGGCCATGCATTTTTATGTGGTGCGTTATCCATAGGCAGGAATGTGAATAGATAAATATAAATTGTTATAATCCAGGCATTCCTGTGCCCTGAATTTAAGTTAGCAATGATAAACAGAATTCTGATAAGTGCTTGCCTGATGGGTTTTAAAGTGCGCTATAACGGAAGTGAGAAAGCACCAATGATGGCTCATCTGTTGCGCTGGCAAAAGGAGCAACGCCTGGTCATCCACTGCCCTGAGCTGGCTGCGGGGTTACCAATTCCACGTTCCCCGGCAGAGATTTTTTTTGCTGATGGGAAAGACGTGATGCGGGAGCGAGCCAGAATAATAGAAAATACAGGGAATGATGTAACTGAGCATTATCAGCTTGCAGCCTGGCTGGCCTTACGCACAGCACAGGAGTCTGGATGTACCGCTGCATTATTAACTGATGGTAGTCCTACATGTGGAAGTCAGTTTATCTATGACGGCTCTTTTAGTGGCCAGCGTAAGCCTGGTATGGGAGTCGCAGCATCGTTACTTAATGAGCATGGAATAGCAGTATTTTCTGATACTCAGCTCGCTGAACTTATTACCTGGATTGAGGAAAGAGAAAGCTGAGCCTTCTGTCTATGGTAAAAATGTCAGACTATTTTGCTTTTCTGTGTCGCTTACCTGATTTAAAGATATCAATCTCTCATGTCCGCTTTTCGCTCATAGCAGATCTTCAGATCCAGGAGCATGCCAGCTGGTTGCGCAAAGCGGGCATTACTCCTGTTAATGCAATACGTTAATTCCCGTGCATCACGGTTCGCCTTCCCAGTAATCGACGCCTTTACCCCTGAAGTCGAGCACCCTGAAACCATCATCTTTTTGATTGGTGGATTTCACTAAATATTTATCCGAATCCGGGTATTCGCACACTTCGGGGAACTCCATGGTGCTGACAGAGATGTACATCAGCGGCAGGGAGGAGGTGTTGATAATCTGATGCGGCCACGCTTTCCCGGGCGGAATAGTGATAACGTCTCCCTCTCCGATGGCAACCATCCGTTCGGCGATCCTCAGCGTGCCGTTCCCCTTCAGAATGATAAACATCTCTTCCTGAACGTGATGGAAATGGAAGGGCGTCGATCTTTTCCCCGGCGGAAGCGTATCCACAGAGGCACCAAGCTTGTTGGCCAGCGTGCCGGAGGTGAGCGATCCGCCCTCAGAGGCATAGAGTGGCTCCCGCTCAAAACGTACATCATTTACTTTATTGAAGTTTTTTATGGTGAATGTTTCGCTCATTAGGTCACTCCATAGTTACCTGAGTCCAGCTCAGTTTTTTAATGACACTAATACATTACGCGATCCGTTACTATTTTCACCTTATCCGCTTACTTCTGCTCACGATCGGCGCTATACGCTACCGCTTTCATCTCCTGCAACGCTTCCAGGCGGCTTTCCAGCGCGGCGTTGATATTTTCATAAGCCGTGCTGCCGAGCGGCAGGCGAAGCGGGGGGCTTGCAGCATCCGCTGCTGCAATCATTGCCGCCACGCACTTCTGCGCATCGCCTTTGATGGCGAACTCGCCCGCAAGCAAAGCCGCACGCAGTCTCCCCGCTGGCGTATCGCGGTAGGCGGGCAGGGCATCGGCAATATCCAGACCCGCACCGAATTGCGTCGCCGTCGGGCCAGGCTCGACCAGCAAGAAGTCAATGCCGAAGGCCGCAACTTCCTGACGAACCGCTTCGACAAAGCCTTCAATTCCCCACTTCGTCGCATGATAGAGACTGAAATCAGGATAGGCGATCTGCCCCCCTTCTGACGAAACCTGCACAATGCGCCCGCCGCCCTGCTGCCGTAACAATGGGATCGCCGCGCGAATCAATTGAATGGAGCCGGTAAGATTGGTGGCGATTTGCCGCTCAATCTGGGCATCGCTCAGCTCCTCGGCGGCACCAAACAGGCCGTAGGCGGCATTGCTGACCACCACATCGATGCGTCCCGCCTGCGAAAATGCCGCCTCGATGGTCGGTTTTATTGTTGCCGACTGGCTCAGATCGAGCACGATGACCTGCAAAAGGTCGCCATACTTCGCCACCATCTCTTCCAGCACGGTGCTCTTGCGCACACTTGCAACCACTAGATCGCCGCGTGCCAGCAGCGCTTCACACATCAGGCGACCCAGACCGCTGGATGCGCCGGTTATTAGCCAGGTTTTCATTATGCTTATCTCCGTTTGATAAAGTGGAAACAATCATAAAACGAATGATTGATGCCATAATCGCCCTGAACTGGAATGAGCTGGTGTGGAATATTCAACAATGAAGCGTCCCTCCTGGAACGAACTGTTAGCGGTGAAAACCGTTGCCGAGCAGCGGAGCTTTAGCCGCGCGGCCGATCTGCTTGGGCTCAAACGCTCGTCATTGAGTCATACGATTAAAGCGCTGGAGACGTCGCTTGGCGTGCAGCTCTTCCTGCGCACCACCCGCAGCGTTGCGCTCACCGATGCCGGTGAAATGCTGATGGCGCGCCTGTCGCCGCTGCTGGCTGAAATGGATGAGTTGCTAAATGATGTGAGCGCCAGCGCGCAGCAGCCTTATGGCACGCTGCGCATCAGCGCCAGTGATACGGCGATCGGCCTGCTGCTGGAAACGGTGTTGCCGGACTTTATCCAGCAAAAGCCCGGAATTGAAATTGATCTGGTGGCGCAGGGGCAACTGGTCGACATCGTCGAGCAGGGGTTTGATGCCGGCATTCGTCTGCTTGAAGATGTGCCGGGCGATATGATCGCCATTCCTCTCAGCGGGCCGCTGCGCTTTGTAACGGTGGCCTCGCCCGGTTATCTGGCAGAGCGGCCAACAATCGCGCATCCGCAAGACCTCATGCAACACCGCTGTTTGCGCCAGCGTTTGCCCGGCGGAAAACGCTATCACTGGGAGTATCAGCAGGGTGACGCACAGTTCGAGCTGGATGTGCCGGGTAGCCTGACGCTGAATAACAGCGCGTTGATGGTTGAAGCCGCCGTTGCCGGTTTAGGCATTGCCTATGTGCCGGAGCGCTACGCCCGCCGACATCTTGGCGATCGGCAACTGGTGACGCTGCTTGACGACTGGACGGTGGCATCCGCAGGGATCGCCCTCTACTTCCCGCAACATCGCCATATGCCCGTCGCACTGAGGCTTTTTGTCGACAGAGTCAAAGCGATGCCGCGTGGCTGAGCCTGTCCCGGGTGAACAGACCGCCACCCCTACATACACATCTTTCGCTCAACGTTGTCGTAGCACGCCGGGAGGACAGCCATTGATGCGTTTAAACGCACGGCTGAAGGCGGCCTGCGAGGCGTAACCCAGACGCTGGGCGACTGTCTCGATGGCGAGTTTCTCATTGCTGATCCAGTCGCTTGCCAGGCGCATACGTAACTCCGTGGCATAGCGTAAAGGGGAGACCCCAATGGTGGACTTAAAACGATCGGCAAAAACAGAGCGAGAGACATTCGCCTGGCTTGCCAGTTCGGCAACGCTCCACTCCCGGCCTGGATCGCGGTGGAGCGCCAGAATGGCGCGTGCCAGGCGGGGATCGCGCAAGGCAGCCATAAGACCAGAGGCGTTTTCTCCGCCGGACTCGATCCATCCGCGCACGATCATGGACGCGGCCACCTCGGCAAGCCGGGCGAGAATACCAGCGAAGCCAATACGCCCGGAGCAAATTTCGCTTTTCATCGCGTTCATGATGGGCACCAGCCCCGGATAACGCTGCTCCCCGGCGTCAACCACCATGGCTTCAGGCATCAGTTTACCCAGCGCCTGCATCGCGCCGAGATCAAACTCCATACAGCCATAAAAAAGCACCGTGCTTGGCGTCGGATGCGTACTGGGGCAGGTGTCGACCCCATGCACGGATTCGCCGATAGGGGCGGCACCCAGTTCATCAATGTGCTGAAAGGTACTCGTTGCGCTGGAGAGCAGTTGGTGGCTCGCGCCCTGGGGCATAAATACCGCGCTCCCGGCTTTGAGCGCGTGCAGCGTACCATCCCTGAGGCGTAAAAGGACGTCACCCACCGCGACGTAATGGAAATAGGCGTGACCCGGTTTGGTGTCGAAACCGACACCCAATTCTGGCCCGGTCTGCACACGACGGTACTGAACGCCGCGCAGGCGTAAACCCATCAGCAGTTCACTGATCAAATCGGATGAGAGAGCAAAATGTGCTTCAGTGTTCATATCAGGCGTTTCGGGTAAAAATGCAGGACGCATCATCATAGATCGTCCAGACGTTCAACTCTAGACTTTGGGTGGAAATTTAACCCAGGAAGAGATTGTGATGAGAAATGATGTAACTGAAGCACGATGCGCAAAGGTCAATGAGGGTAAAGGATCAGGATCGGCATGGCTGGCGGTGTTTTCACTGGCAATGGGCGTGTTTGGTCTGCTGACGGCAGAATACCTTCCTGCCAGCTTACTGACGCCGATGGCCTACGATCTGGGTGTCACCGAATCCATGGCGGGTCAGGCGGTCACGGTAACGGCAGTGGTCGCGCTGTTTGCCGGGCTGGCCGTTCCCCGGCTAACCCGCAGCCTCGATCGACGAACCGTTCTGCTTGGTTTCACGGTGCTGATGATTGCCTCTAACCTGCTGGTTGCGCTCTCTTCAGGCCTGATGGTTGTTTTAGCGATGCGCATCCTGCTTGGGATCGCGCTCGGCGGGTTCTGGAGTATGGCAGCAGCCGTCGCCATGCGCCTCGTGCCTGAAAACCGGGTGCCGCGTGCGCTTGCCATCATTTTCAGCGGTATTGCTGTCGGGACAGTGGTTTCGATACCGCTGGGCAGCTATCTGGGCGGGATGTACGGTTGGCGCAGTGCCTTTATCGCAGCAACAGCAGTAGGGGCGCTGACGCTGATCGTTCAGCTCTTTACGCTTCCCGCGATGCCGCCGCGCAGCAGGGTGAAAACGGCCTCAGTGGCAGACTTACTCCGCATGCCAGGCATTGCGACAGGCATGATGGGATGTGTACTGGCGCATACCGGCCAGTATGCGCTGTTTACCTATATCCGCCCGGCGCTGGAGAGCGTTGTGCCGCTGGATGTCGATCGCCTCTCTTTGATTCTGCTGGGCTTTGGCGTCGCCAATTTTATCGGCACGCTGCTTTCCGGTTGGCTAATCGAGCGTAGCCTTCGCCTCACTCTGGTGGTGATGCCAGCCATTGTCGGCGCAGCCGCATTAAGCATGATCATCTTTCCACTTGAGGAAACCGGGCTGATGCTGCTGGTTGCGATATGGGGGCTGGCATTCGGCGGTATTCCGGTGGCGTGGTCCAACTGGGTTGCACGCGCTGTTCCGGATCAGGCGGAAACGGCAGGCGGCATGGTGGTCGCCGCCGTACAATCCTCAATCGCCATCGGGGCGGCGCTGGGAGGCGTCATCTTTGGCTTGAGCGGCATAACCGGTGTCTTCGTTGTCGCAGGTGGCGTCATGTTCCTTGCTGCGCTTGTTATTGGCACAAAAGTACGCCTTGTACAGGTAAACAGCGCGCGGGAGAATACCCCTGCAACCTCATTTGAATAAGAACGTCTCTTTAGCGGCCAGGGAGGGCCTAAATCAACGACTACCCTTTGCCTCCTGACGTCACCCGCTGGCGGTGGCAATCTGCCGGCTCCACTTTTTTCCCCTCTGCGGAACAGACACGTAACGGCTGCAAAGGCTGACCGCTGGTGTTATCCACCAGCACAGAGTGAACCTCTCCCTCGGCAAAGAGGTAGCGCTCACCCCATTGCCGCATCGCCACCACAATCGGAAACACCGCGCGGCCTTTTTCGGTCAGCACATATTCACTGTAGGCGCTGCCATCGGATGCCGGGCTGATCTCAAAGATACCGTGCTCAACTAACAGTTTGAGGCGAGCGGCGAGAATGTTTTTTGCCAGCCCCAGATTTTTTTGAAACTCGCTGAACCTGCGCACATCGTCAAACGCTTCCCGGATAATCATCAAACACCAGCGCTCACCAATCGACTCCAGGGTTCGGGCCACGGGGCATTCACTGGTTCTGAGGGATTCCTGTTTCGCCATTTCTGCACTCCCGGCATCTCTTGAGGGAGACGAGTATAAGTCCCTCGCAAACTGGTTGCAAAAGAAAACCACCAATGCTATCTCTGTCGCTCTTGTGGTTTTAAAAAGCAACCAGAATGGGCAGGTGTGATGAGGAATAAATTGAGTGTAGAGGCGGGTATCACGCAGAATGCAGGATCTGGCGCTGCTCTGGTGCTGAGACCGGGCATTGTCTTTTTGTTCTCGCTGATAAGCGCGCTATCGGTGGCAAATGTTTACGCGTCACAGCCTTTACTGGAATCTATTGCGCTGACTCTCAATATTCCCCAGGCGGTGATTGGCAGCGTGGTAACAGCCACCCAGGCGGGCTATGCGCTCGGGTTGATTTTCCTTGTGCCGCTCGGGGATGGGATTAACCGAAAAACCCTTACCATCACCCTGTTGTCGCTCTCTGCTACGGCACTGCTGGCGGCGGGATTAGCGCTCAATTTTGTCACTCTGCTTTGTGCGCTATTTTTTATTGGTCTGCTGGCGGTGGTGGTGCAGCTGGTGGTGGCCTGGGCCGCTATTCTGGCGGCACCGGAGCAACGCGGAAAGATTGTCGGCACGGTGACCAGCGGCATTGTGTTGGGCATTCTGCTCTCCCGCGTTGTCGCTGGCAGCCTGGCGGATCTTGCCGGCTGGCGGGCGGTTTACCTGACTTCAGCCTGCATGATAGTGCTGATGGCCTGCGTGGTGGCGAAAGCAGCGCCTGCGCCATCTGTTGAGCGGCGCACCGCGCCTTATCTCTCTCTGCTGCTCTCGGTTTTCACGCTCTTTATCACCGAGCCGCAGTTGAGAAGAAGCGGTGCGTTCGCGCTGCTTATCTTCACTGCGTTCAGCATGTTGTGGAGCGCAATGGTATTGCCGCTCACTGCGCTGTCGTTATCCCATACGGAGACAGGCTTGTTTGGCCTGGCAGGGGTGGCCGGTGCGCTGGCGGCGGCGAAGGCGGGTGCCTGGGCTGACAGAGGCTGGGGACGCAGCGCCTGCGGTGCCGCGCTGGTCGTGCTGACGCTCTCGTGGTGGCCCATCTCATGTACCGAATCTTCTCTGCTGTGGCTGGTTGTTGGCATCCTGATGCTGGACTTCGCCGTGCAGACGGTGCACGTAATCAACCAGAGTACACTCATCGCCGCCAGGCCAGAGGCCGCAAGCCGACTGGTGGGCGCGTACATGTGCTTTTACTCGACGGGCAGCGCAACGGGCGCAATTGTTGCCACCCAGCTCTACGCTCACTTTGGCTGGAGCGCGGTCTGCATCGCCGGGGCGGGCGTCAGCGCCTGCGCGTTTCTGCTCTGGTGCACAAAAAGATAGATAGCTACCCTCATCCGCGCGCGCGAAAAATCGCCGCAAGTTTCAACACAGCAGACTCAATTTCCCGCTCGTTGTAGGCGGCAAAGCCCATCAGAAATCCTGTTGAGGCAGGTTGGCCTGCATATAACGCGGTCAGCCCGAGCATATCGACATCCGCGCGGCGGGCGGCGAGGGCGATCTCAGCTTCTGCGATCCCCTCTCTCAGGTGGCAGGGCATCTGCATGCCACCCGCTGGCGTAACCCAGGTGACGAAATCAGCGAGGTGCTGCGCTATCAGGCTGGCCAGTTTGTCACGCCGCGCAACATAGACGCCGCGCATCATCCGCACATAAGCACCAAAGTGTCCGCCCTCGATAAATTTAGCCAGCGTCAGCTGGGGAATGGAGGCGGTATGACCATCCATTAATGTGCGCGCTACCGTCAGCGGCTCTACCAGCTCGTCGGGAACGATCATGTAGGCGATGCGCAGGCCAGGAAAAAGTGACTTCGTGAAAGTGCCGATATAGAGCGTCCGGTCAGAGCCATCCAGCCCCTGGACGCAGGCCATTGGCTTGCCTTCATAGTGAAACTCACTGTCATAATCATCCTCAATGATCCACGCCTGGTGTCGGTTTGCCCAGTCGATAACCGCCAGCCGCCGATCGAGAGAGAGCGTGGCGCCGGTAGGGTACTGATGAGAAGGGGTGAGATAGATCGCCTTTGCCGGTTCGCTCAGCGCGTTAAGCTGCTCAATCGACAGGCCGTTCTCATCGAGCGCAACCGGCAGGGTCTTTAGCCCGGCGGCTTTGAATGCTTTATGCGCTCCCTGATAGGCGGGCTCTTCAATCACCACGCCATCGTTGTTATCCATCAGCACGTTGGCGCAGAGCGCCAGCGCCTGCTGGGAACTGGTGACAATGATGATGCGATCTGCCGTAGCGTGTGCGCCACGCTCCAGGTTGACATACTCAGCGATGGCCCGTCGTAGCCGTTCCATACCCTGGGGCGGGCTTTGATCGAGAGCCTGGTGACGATACTCCTTCAGCACCTGGCGTTGCAGGCGCTCCCAGGTAGGGATCGGGAACAACCGTGTTTCAGGAATACCCGGTGCCAGCGGGCGAGGCCGGGAAAACTCACGCACCCCTCCGCTTTCATAGATAACCTCTCCCCGGGCGCTGAGCGCGGGTTTGCGCGCTCCAGCGCTTGAACGGCGCTGCCGGGCATGCGATTTCAGCAGCCGGGTGCGGGGCGAGACGAAGCTCCCTTTTCCGGTATGCCGTTCAATAAACCCCTCCGCGTGCAGGCGGCTGTAGGCGGCTTCAATGGTATCCCGCGAGACCGTAAGGGATGTTGCCAGCGTGCGGGAGGCGGGAAGCGCTTTCCCTTCAGACAAAATCCCGTCAAGGATGAGCGTGCGTATGGCCCGCTGGATCCTTTCATGTAGCGGCAGCGCTCCGTTGGCGGGATCGATCATCCACGCTTTCACCGTTTCTAGTTGTGCATGCTTAAACATCGGCTCTCCCCGCCATGACGCATCTTAGCCGTCAGTCTAAAGCAACAAGGACAAATGCCGAACCCTAAATTGGTCTGCTGTGGACGCCAAAATTGGTGGGGCTAAACGTGCCATTGCCTGCTTATAATCCTTTCGCAAGCCTGATTAGCTATTTCCATGCAGTGGGTGGGAAATTACCGCCGGGATCGATTTCGGTGCAGCTTATTTGCGCCTGCCGGGCATGTAACAGATATAAAAAAAGAGAGGTCATTACTATGAGTAATACTATTTTTACGATTGAAGCGGTCATCGAGAGTGATTATGAGGGCTGGTTGCCGCTGTGGGAGAAATATCAGGAGTTTTATAAGGTAGATATTCCCGAGGCGGTGACCAGACGCACATGGCAACGATTTTACAGCCCGGTTGAGCCGGTATTTTGCGTGGTGGCGAAATATAACGGCAAGGTGGTGGGGTTTGCTCACTATCTCTTTCACCGCTCAACCTGGTCTGAGAGCGATTATTGCTACCTTGAAGATCTCTATGTGTGTGAATCCGTTCGCGGCCAGCAAGCAGGTAAACAGCTGATTGAATATGTGCAGCGCGAGAGCAGAAAGCGACACGCCAGCCATCTCTACTGGCATACCCACGAAACCAATTATCGTGGGCAGCGTTTATATGACTGGGTGGCGAAGAAGAGCGGCATGATTGAATATCGCATGCAGGTGAGATAGCGATATTTTTTGCACCTTTCATATGCCTTAGGGCCATTCTTCGATGGTTAAATTATCACGCAAGGAAACGATAATAAATTTAGCTTTAGGACTTCTTATTTTATAAATGTCACCATTGCATGTTGGCGAAATGCTAACGCTTTGTTGAAGCATTATGGCGAAAAATGTAGGATAGCGGCTCCATTAATGTACAAGGAAACAGACTTATACCTGAGCACAGTGAGGGTGTTCACCTTTGGCTTATTTGCCGTCGCGAACGTTGTTCGCTTTTTAAGAAAGGGTATAAAAAATGAGTACAGAAGATGAGCTGGTAAGGATCCGTGAAGAATTAAGCAGTATCAGGCGCCGTGTTCGTGGTGGTGGTGGAAGCGACTACTGGTTTGTCTATGCGGTGCTGATCATCCACGGGCTGGTAGCAGGTGGCGTAACGGGTTACTTTTTAACCTCCCAGGCAGGCTGGAAAACGCTTCCTGCTTATGGGCTGGTCTACATTGTCTCTGCGCTGCTGTTTTTATTCGGTTTTAAAAGACCGGTTCTGCACCTGATCTATGTTGCGCATGCTTGTTTCTATTGGGGCGTGATTGCCTGGGGTAGTGCTCATCAATTAGGCCCTGTTGTGAGCTGGGGATGTGGGATCGCTGCGTTTATATTGTCCTTTATAACCCTCTGTCACCCTCTAGAAGTCTTTCCAAGGCTAAAACAGAAGAAATAAACGCGCCCTTTGAGGTCGTTAATTGCCGCGCGTAGTACGCTGACAAGCGCGCAAATAAAACGGGAACCTTCAGGTTCCCGTTTTTGCGTGCAATGACAGCCGCCTGAGCCCGTCAGGCGCAACGCAACTTACTGTGTCGAGGTGGTGGTCGTCGTCGTGGTGCCGGTATTTGAACCGTTATTACCGCCAGCCGCCATCAGTGCGAGGCCGGTAATGGCTGTGGCGATGGTTACCCCCGCAATGGCGGAAGATCCCACGGCAAACTCAGAGGCGTTTGCGCCAGCTGCTTCACCGCTATTGAGCTCCAGGGCGGAGCCCGGCGCGGCAACAGCGTTACCCGCCGCTGCAATCAGAACCAGGGCAGCAATTGTCATTTTCATCTTTCTCTTCTCCATTTAACGTTTCCTCCATCAGGGCAATGACACCCACCCATACACTATTTTTATTGCTACTTAAGTGAAATTTATAACTGTATCTATATGTTAAATAAACGTTTTATTCACCCGTGATATGACTATCAAATGACTGATTTCCCGACGCCTCGTTTTTAATCTCAGCCGATATTTTCAGACTATCCGCATCCGTGCCCGCGCCGCTGCTGGCGCTTTTAGCGGCGCGGCCTACGCTTAAAAGATGCGACGCAGCGGCCTGTAACCGGGCTGCGCGATAGCTGCGGTGAATGGAAAAAAGAACAAGGAGCAAGAATGAACATTGCCTGTCTTGGTTGGGGATCGCTGATTTGGAAAGCGGATGATTTACCAATGGCCAGCCGCTGGCATGCCGATGGCCCACGTTTACCTATTGAGTTTTCCCGCGTTGGTGATGGGGGTGAGCTGGCAACGGCGATCTGCATCAACGCGCCGGCTGTTCCGGTCCACTGGGCGTTTCTCAACACTGGTGATCTGGAGCTTGCGACTGCGGCCCTGCGCAAGCGCGAGCAGATCCCGGATTCACGGGAAGATGGCGTCGGCTCGCTGGTGCTGGCGGGCAATATGGACGGTGCGCTCGCCACATGGGCGGCGGCGAAACAGCTTGATGCGGTGATCTGGACCGCATTACCACCGCGTTTTAATGGCATTGAAGGGCGGATCCCCTGTGTCGATGATGCGCTCGCTTACCTGCGCTCGTTAACGGGCGACACCCTCAGCCACGCGCAGGACTATATCTGCCGGGTTCCCGCCGTGTTCGACACGCCCTATCGCAGAGCGATTCGTGAGCAGCTCGGCTGGCCCTGCTGATTCATCCTTTCACGTAACTCATCACATTTTTGTAACACTTTCATAGCACCCTGGTAGCGCTTCGCCAGGGTAGACTCTGCCTGCTCATTGAATATGGAAAAAAGAGAACTTTAAGATGCCATTACGTTCGATTCAGGCGTTGTGTTTGCTCAGCTTCTTTATGGCGGATGTGCGGGATGGTCTTGGCCCCTTTCTGGGGATCTTCCTGATTCACTATCACTGGAGTGCGGAAGCGATCGGCTACGCGATGACCGCAGGCGGCATTGCCGGGCTTCTGGCGACGCTGCCCTCCGGGATTGTGGTGGATGCCTCGGCGCGCAAACGGGCGATTATCGCCGTGGCCGCGCTGTTGATCATGGCAGGTACGCTGCTGCTGTGGTTCTTCCCCGGTTCGTTAATGGTTTACGCAAGCCAGGTAGCAACGGGCATATCGGCGGCATTTATCGGCCCGGCAATGGCCGGTCTGACACTCGGCCTGGTGGGGCAGAAGCGCTTTGCTCATCAACTGGGGCGCAATGAAGCTTACAACCACGGCGGCAATATGCTCTCCGCGCTGCTGGCCGGTGTTGCCAGCTGGTACTGGGGCATCGGCGCGGTCTTCCTGCTGATGCTGGTGATGGCCTTTGGCGCGCTGATGGCGGTGCTCGCGATCCGCGAAAAAGATATCGATCACCGCGTCGCGCGTGGGCTGAATCCTGAAGAGGCCCTCGGCGAGATCCCCTCGCTCTTCACGCTGCTCAAAATCCCGGCGCTCACCATTACCGGGCTGACCCTGATGCTGTTTCATCTGTCGAATGCCGCACAGCTACCGATGCTGAGTATGCAGGTGGCGTCAGGCCATAACGCCACTCTGTTTAACCCTGGCGCGTATGCCGCAATGACGGTGGTGATAGCGCAGGGCGTAATGATCCCGGTGGCGCTGATGGTCTCGCGTTACGCCCAGCGATATGGCTATGAAAAACTGATTTTGATCGCGTTGATTATCCTGCCGGTTCGCGCAATGACCGCCGCGCTATGGCCCTCGCCGTGGGCGGCGATCCCGGTGCAGATTTTCGATGGAATGAGCGCCGGTATTCTCGGCGTGGCAGTGCCCGGCTTTATTGCTTCGCTGTTAAACGGCACGGGGCACGTCAATGCCGGGCAGGCGCTGGTGATGCTGATGCAGGGCTTTGGTGCCGCTATCAGTCCCTCGCTTGCGGGAACCGTGGCAACGCACTATTCGTGGCGCACGGCTTTTATCACGCTGGCGACCATTGCCCTGACGGCGCTGCTCATCTGGCTCGGCTTCGCCAAAAAAGGGTCAACGCAACCCCTTCGCGAGTGACCTCTCCTGCGGCTGATGCGCTGTTAACGGTTCCCGGCGCATCAGATCGCGGCAGACATAAAAGAGCCCAATCATAAAGGGAAACTCATACAGCTCTTCAATCAAATCCTGATAGTCGCGCTTGTGCAGGAAGAAGTGGGCAATTGCGCGATGGTGCTCCACGCTGTCGGAGATCAGGAAGGTGACGACCACCAGCGCGAAACTCCAGACAAGCAGGGTTTGATGGCGCAGTCGGTCACTAATCTGCTGGCGTAGCGCATGGGAAAAGAGAGGAAACAGCACCAGAGCGCCAATCAGTAACACCGAAATGGCGCGAAAGAGCAGGCGCGGCTCGTGGGGAAAATAGTCGCGGCCCCAGCTGACGCTGCGTCCGAGCAATACCAGCCACCACGTTGCCGCCCAGAGCCAGAAGCGTTTACGCTCCGGCGTCAGCGGAGTAGTGAGCGCGAAGCGCAAGGTAAAAACAAAAGCAAACAGCAGCCATAGTGCCTGGACATTTTCTATCACTGATACCGATAGCCCATGATAAAGGGGCAGAGAAAAGTCGGCGAAAAAAGGAATGATGCAGGAGAAAACCGCCAGCATCACGGTGGTGGGCGTCAGGCGTTTATCGAATTTCATAATATTGCCACATTGATAATAATTAGCGGGCTAACATAGCGGATGAGGGTTTGTGCTGCTTTGCGATTAGTGGCGTATTGACTTATCAGAGTGGGAAACGCACCGGCAAAATAGCCGGTTGCGTTATTTTCAGGCGGCCTGAACGGTATTGATAATCTTATGGATGCGTTGTTTGAAGCGCTTAATTGACCTGTCTATTTTCCGGCGATGAAGAAAGCGGAAATAAGATGAGAGCGGCACAAACTCAGCTTCGCCAATATTATCGATAACGACCAATTCATACTCTTGCGGCGCGGTTTTACGCACCAGCACATTGTACTCTTTCAGCGTCATTGTCGAGATGCCGTACTCAATGAGATTGCTGCGCAACTCAGCGAGTTTTTCCTCAAGCAGAGGCAGAGAAAGACGCTTGTTCTTCAGGTAGAAGGCCAGGCTTTTGGAAATTTTCCCATCGTAATCGGTGACCAGATCAAAAACATGGCCGGTGCCAAAATTGGTCTGGATTTTACCGTAGTAGTTGGGAATGGCCTGGCATGCCTGAATAGAGCCTGATTTTTTGCGGTAGTAGCGCGTTTCGCGCTTCACCTCTTTTAACCCACCGTCATCGGGGTTATAGAGGGTTTTGACACATTTTTGACTATCAAACGGGTGCTGGTAACACCGGCGGTGGCGGCCGCTACCTATATTCTCTTTTAGTATCAGCATGGTTACTCTCCTTGCCGGATACTATGAGATTGCGCGGTTAAATATTTCCTAAACGAGAGAAATGCTTTGATACATTTGCCCGGAAGGCAGGGAATAAGCGCACCACATGTTAAATTTGGTCGCCCGGCGGGGGTAAAGAGCGACCCTGAAATAACGCGCAGCGCGTATCACGTCATTGACGTTTACTCCTGAACCATCCACATATCCGCCTCTTCAAACATCTCTTCCAGCATGCGGTTCAGCTTTTCGCGGTCGCTTTTACTGGCATCGCTGTTCAGGCCGTTAGCCTGCATCGGTTTTACCCGCACATCGGCGTCCGGGAAGATGCGGTGTACGCGCTTTGTCAGTTCAGTGAGGATAATCTCGCGCGCGCCGGGTAAACCTTCAACATTACGCTTGTCGTAAACCAGTTCAACAAACACAGGGTCGTCCTATTCAGTCTGAATTTTTCGTGCAGCATTTATACTGGATAAAAAATCAGTATTCAAGATTAAAGCGTGTAAGAGAGGCGCATTCTGCGTACAAGCCCGTAAATCGGGCATATTGGGCGGAGCAGGGGGTGTTTTTTTAGCAGGGGGAAGAAATAAAGGATGGCAGTTTCGACATCAAAACTGCCAGCGAAGAGAGTACAAATTGTTTAAGCGTATATCCGTCACTTGCGCACTTTATAACCTGGTGGCCAACGCGGCACAAACGCAAATTTTTCGCTGGAGGGATTTATAAAATTGATGATCACTGTATTAATCATCAGCCTTTGTACTTCCCCTGGCGAAAGTGTGCTTATGCCGGGTCGCGCTGAAGTTTGAAGATGCGAACCATCTCCACCAGCTGTTCCGCCTGCTGTTGCATAGCATGTGCGGCGGCAGAGGACTCTTGTGACAGCGTGGCATTCTGCTGCGTTGCGGCATCCATGTGCGTGATGGCGACGTGCACCTGATCAATGCCGACGCTCTGCTCGTTGCTGGCCAGCGAAATGGTATCGACAAGTTGGCTTACACGCTCAACGCTCTGCATGATTTCGGTCATTGCGCTGCCGGCATTTTTCACCAGTTTGTTGCCTTCATCAATGCGATTCACCGAACGCTGAATCAGCTCGCTGATCTCTTTCGCCGCCGTGGCAGAGCGCTGGGCGAGAGCGCGCACTTCTGATGCCACCACGGCAAAACCGCGCCCCTCGGTTCCTGCGCGCGCCGCTTCTACCGCCGCATTGAGCGCCAGGATATTGGTCTGAAACGCAATGCTATCGATCACGCCGATAATGCTGCTGATCTCGGTCGAGAGATGATTGATCTCGCTCATGGTGGTCACGACACGCTCCACGACCTCGCCGCCCTGGTTCGCCACGCGCGTGGCTTCACGGGTGATATCACTGGCGATGCGTGAATTATCGGCATTGTTTTTCACCACCGATGTCAGCTCTTCCATTGAGGCGGCGGTTTGTTCAATCGCGCTGGCCTGCGCTTCATTGCGTGCGGAGAGCTCTCGGCTGCCGCTGGCAATCTGCTGTGAGGCGCCAGCGATCGTTTCAGTGCCGGAGCGCACCCCGGAGACGACGCGCGTCAGGTTCCGGTTCATCTCCTGCATGGCGCGCATCAGCTCGGCAGTTTCATCGCGCCCGGAAATGACGAAGGAGGATTGCAGATCGCCCGCGGCGACGGTACGGGCAACGGAGACTGCCTGTGCCAGCGGGCGCGTAATACTGCGAATTAACCACCAGGTGATCAACATGCCGACAATCAGCGTAAAGGCCATCACCAGTGTCAGCATCAGACGCGTCTCTTCAAACAGGGTGTTATTGTGCGCCTCGGTCTGCTGGCGGATATGCGCCGCTTGTTGCAGCGTGCTCGCCACCACCGTATCGATCATTTTGGTCGGTTCCCGATCGATACCGGTCACCATATGGTCGACCCGCTGTGCGCTGCTGGCATCAGCAATATCGTAGTGCTGCAAGGCATCCAGATACTCTCTTTCGAGCTTTGCATGCAAGCCGATGGTTTTGACAACCTCGTTGTTTGCGACACCAATCTTTGGAAGCATCACGCTCAGGGTTTTTAACAGCGCCTGCGTTTTCTGGCTCTGTTCAACAAAGGCGTTTTTGTATTTAACGAAGGTTTCCTGATTTTGTGTGCCGCGCAGCAGCGTGTTTTTCCACTCCTGCACCTGAATTTTGAACTGCACTTGCGCATTACGCGCCGTGTCGATGCTCTGCGCAACTTCGCCTTCGGTTGCCATGATCTGTTTGTTTTGCGCGAGTGCGCCAGCGTTAATGGCGAGGCCGCGAATCCCCATAAACAGCGTTGCCAGTAACAGTAACGTCGCCAACAAACCCAGACGCTGCCCAATAGTAAGATGGTTAATTTTCATGCTGTGTCACTTCCCCTGGTGGTGAGGCGCAAATGGCGCGCACGCCAGCACTATCGACGTATTTAAGCAGGGCTTTAATGTCGATCTGAACAGAAACAGAGCATTTTTAGCTTAATATTTTGATATATAAGCAGATGGCACTTTTATGACATTTTCGTGACGCTGTATTACTGCTCAACTTAGCGCATGCGCAGAGGGGTTAACCTTCCAAATGGTGTCTGGGATCGGCATGGATCTTCGCCAGCAGGCGCCAGGGTTTGCTGTCCAGCAGCCAGGCGGGAACATCCGCCGCCGATAACGGGCGGGCAAAAAGATAACCTTGCGCTTCATCGCAGCCATACTCTTCGAGCATGCGCGCGGTTTCCAGATCTTCCACCCCTTCCGCCAGCACCTCGTAGTTCAACTCTTTAAGCATCATGATCACATTTCGCGCAATGATGCGGCTGTCGTCATCGGTGGCAATCTGGCTGACCAGCGAGCGGTCGAGTTTGATCATGTCAATCGGGATGCGTCGCAGGTAGCTGATATTGCTGTAGCCTGCGCCAAAGTCATCAAGCAGGATGGTAAAACCAAGCGCATCAAGCCGGTTAAGCTCCCGCAGGGCGGCATCGCTCTCCAGCACTTTTTCCGTTTCCAGACACTCAATGTGAATATCGGCAGGTGTAAGCCCGGCATCGATAATGTGCTGCGCCAGTTCATCGGCAAAACCGCTGCGCGAGAAATCACTCACCGTGGCGTTAATAGAGACGGGAAGATCGATGCCGATCGCCTTCCACGCTTTGACCTGGGCAATCACCGTTTTAATCACCCAGTGGGTGATATCGGCCATCAGGGTGGTTTTTTCCGCCAGCGTGACGATCACCGCCGGCGAGATTGGCCCAAGCTCGGGGTGAGTCCAGCGCAGCAGCGCCTCCACGCCCTCGGTCTTTCCCGTACGCAGAGAGACTTTCGGTTGATAAGCCATATGGAGCTGATCGCCCGTTTTGATTGCCTGGCTGAGATCGTACAGCAGGCGGAAATCGGTATTACGCTGCTCATCAAGGACCGGGTTGAAGTGCAATACCGGGATATTCTCGCGGATCGCCTCATGCAGGGCGCTGATCGCCTGACGCACCACCTCCTGCACGTTGTCATTTTGCGGCGTAAAGGGGACATAACCCGCGTGAATAGAGAGATTGATATTAATATCGCTACCAATGGTCGCCTGGAAAGCGTGCACTTTTGCGACCCGCTTAGCCAGCCTGTTCGCCGCGTCACGCCCGGTCAGTACCGCAAAACGTCCGGTGGCGAAGGCATAAAGCGTTGTTGCCTTGTTAAGCCGCAGGCGCATCTGCAACAGCGGTCCAAAGCTGCGCAGCAGCGTCTCCAGCGCCTCAACGCCGAGATAGCGGGTCAATTCATAGGCACGGGGAATATCAATACAGTCAAAGATGATCAGCGCATAATCACCGCTCGCGTTCTGCTTCAGGTGCGCCATCTCTTTAATTAAGCAGGGGCGGTTCGGCAGGCCGGTCAGCGCATCGACAAGACCAATGTTGTAGCAGGATTCAAGGTAGAGCGTGGCGAGAGCGGCGATGCGCTCAAAACTGGCGATTTGGCGAGCATCGGGTTCGTAGAGCTCAGGATGGGTGACGCACAGCGTGCCGAGCACTGCTCCCTCTTTGGCGATCAGCGGCGCCGAGGCGTAAAAGAGGATATCGCCGCTTTTGACCAGCGGCTGATGGGAAAAGCGCGCGTCGAGGCGGGTATCGATACAAACAATCGTCTGCCGGTCGGCCAGCGTATACTGGCACATGCTGCGATCGATGGCGATTTTGTCATGCTCGATCGGCACTTTTTCGACGAATTTGATGTACTGAAACTCATCATCAAAGGTGGTAATAAAGCAGCCTGATACGCCCATCACTTCACTGGCCAGACGCGCAAATTCCGCCAGCGCCGCATCGCGCGCCGCGTCGGCCTTACTCAATAAATCAAGCGCGGCCAGCTGTCTGCTTTCACTTTTTTTAAGGCCCGTAAACATGGTGCGCTCCTGCCCAACAAGTTAAAACAGGGTGTCTTCGTCTGAGAACGCCATCAGCGTGACAGGCGTCGGATTATCAGATGCCGCCGCGTATCACTATTTCCACCAGCCAAGCTGAGTGCCGACCACGGCGATAATCGCGACGATCAACATAATGATGGTGGTCTTTTTCATGGGAACTCCTCGGTCAGCGTCTCGCGCCGACCCTGTTAAGTGTATATGAAAGCGAGGCCATTAAGATTTGCCTCAGGCCAGCAACGGGAGAAAACGCCATTAATTGAGCTGCTGGAACGCTTTTTTGCTTTTATTCTTCTTCACCCGATACATTACTTCATCGGCCGCGCGCAGGGCGCTATCCGCATCGTACTGCTCAGGGTTAATTTCAATCACGCCGACGCTGGCACCGGGGTAATAAAGATGAACATCACCGAGTTGATATTCACCGGCAATCTGCTTATCGAGGCGCGTTTTTAGCGCACTGAGCAGCATGCCCTGCGGCTGGTGGAGCGGGCCGCCGGGGCAGGCGAGTAAAAACTCATCGCCGCCGAGACGCCCAATAATGTCATCTTTCCCGCGATCCTGTGTCAGGCGATTGCCTACCTCAATCAGGAAGCGATCGCCGGCCTCATGGCCAAACTGGTCGTTAATCCCTTTGAAATTATCGAGATCGATAAAGGCGATAATGACGTGAATGTTGAGATGACGGGCGAGTGAGAAGAGCGTCTGCAGCGACTCAAAGAGCGCGCGGCGATTCGGCAGGCCGGTCAACACATCGGTATAGGAGTGGGCGATCAGCGCGGCGTTGGCTTCGCGCAGCTGGTCAACCAGATACTCTTTTTCAATATATTGCGCGATCAGGCCGGCAAACAGGCGCAGCACCTGCTCGCCACGCGCGCTGAGCATCTTTTTCTGATTGCTGGCCGCACACAGCGTGCCATAGAGCGAACCGTCTGCCAGCTGCACCGGCTGGCTGAGATAGGTGGTGATCCCCAGCGCCTGGGCGGCTTCGCAATCGCGCCAGCGGGTTGCCACATCATTGGCAAACAGGCAGTTATCATCCAGCGCGCGTTTACACAGGCTGTCGCCAAAGGGGAGGGAGAAGCCTTCAGGGATTTCAAGCTGCTTGCTGTTACGGGAGTAGACAATGTGCTGCTGGCGGGGGTCGTCGCTGATTTTGGTCAGATAGGTCGATTCCATATCGGTCACCATCTCCAGCATTTCCAGAAACTGGCGGACTAAGCTTTCCAGCGAGTGATCTTTCGCCAGGGTTTCCGATACCCGGGCGAGAATGAAATCGGACATGAATATTGGGCTCCGGTGCGTGGGTACCTCGTTGACCCGGCACGTTATTGCTGACTATTTCGACGGCGCGCCATTAAAACATGAACCAAAAAGATTTGATATATCGTGTAATGGACAAAAAAAAGCCCCGCTGATGAAGCGGGGCAAAAACTCATTGATTACGGAATGATGTTCTCTGGTCATGGGTGAGAACAAGGCAGACTATAACGGCGAAAAGTGCATTAAGGATGGAGAAATCATGGAGATATGCCGCTTGCGCGGCTATTCTGAAGAGCGTTGTTGGTCACTGTAAGGAAAAGAAGATGCGTTATGGGTTACTGGTTTTACCGCTGCTGGTCTCTGCCTGCACCTCATCACCTGCTCAAAAACCGGATCATCCGCAGGTCGGCATGGCCAACCCAGCGGCAGTCTACTGCCAGCAGCGCGGCGGCGAGCGCGTGCCGGTGCAGAGCCCGCAGGGTGTGCGCACCGAGTGCAAACTGCCGGGCGGCGAGGTGATCGACGAGTGGGCGCTGTGGCGTCGCGATCATCCGACACCGGGATCGTGACAGCGGCAGAAAAGCCCGGTAAACTTCTCTTTCAGAATTATCTCATATTCAGCTTTAACGAGATCAGGCGAGAGAAGCATGTTTCAGTTACGACCGGGCAGCCAGGCATTAGTCATCGGCGCCCAGACCGCCAGCGGGCGGAGCAATATCGGTAAATCCGTTGAGTTATTTGGTCTCTGCCAGCCGGGTGAGCGCTTTCTTAACCCGGTGAATGGCGTGGTCACCGAAATGCCGCGCACCGCAGCGCGCGCGCTCTGGCTGGTGACGGGCGATGTGACCGCGTTTGACGGTCAGCACGGTTTTGCCTTTGTGCGCGCCGAGCACCTGATGCCCCTGCAGCCGGACAGCGCGCCGCAGGACGAGCGCACGCAGGTGATGAGCTAACGCAGCGTGCGTAGCCACTCCGCCAGAACGACGGCGTGGTTCTGATCCCTCTCTTTTGCCGCATATAACAGCGTGACGGTGCCGTTTTTCCCCCGCGCCGCCAGCTGTTCTCCGGCCTCTTTTTGCGCCTCAAGCTCTTCCCGGTAGCTCTTCTTAAAGGTGGCAAAATCGATTTCTTCGCCGTGAAACGCTTTACGCAGCTCCGTTGACGGCGCCAGCGTTTTGCACCACTCGTCATAAGCCAGATCGACTTTCTTTATGCCGCGCGGCCAGAGCCTGTCGACCAGCACCCGGTAGCCATCCTCTTTACTGGCAGCGTCGTAAACACGTTTACACTGGATCATCACGTTCTCTCCCTTTTCGTCTGGTCACTGATTTTAAAGTGTTGTGATTAATGTTAAAGACGTCTAGTGTGATGCGCCTTATGTTAGCCATTATCTACCACGGCATAGGGGCACTTCTCCATGAACCACATTCCGCCTAAAAAGACACTGCGCATTGCGCTGATCGGCGACTATAACCACGACACTGTTGCGCATCAGGCGATCCCGCTTGCCATTGATGATGCCGCGGCTGTTCTTGAGATCACCGCTGATTATGACTGGCTGGCAACCCGCGAGATCGACAATCCTGAAGATCTGGTCGGTTATGACGCCATCTGGGTCGTGCCAGGCAGCCCGTATGAGAATGCAGCAGGGGCATTTATCGCCATCAAATATGCGCGTGAAAACGCCATTCCCTTTCTCGGCACCTGCGGCGGTTTCCAGCATGCGGTGATCGAGTACGCCCGCAATGTGCTGGGCTGGGAGGATGCCGCCCATGCTGAAACCGAAACCGCAGGGCAGATGGTGATTACGCCGTTGACCTGTGCGCTGGTGGATCAAACCGCTGCCATTGAGTTAAGACCCAATACGCTGATTGCCCGTGCCTATGGGCGCAATGAGATTGATGAAGCCTACCGCTGTAGTTTTGGCGTCTCCCCGGAGTTTGCCAGCGAGCTGGAGCGTGGCGATCTGCGGGTGACCGGCTGGGATGAAGAGGGTGAGGTGCGGGCGGTAGAGCTTATTACCCATCCGTTCTTTGTCGCCACGCTGTTCCAGCACGAGCGCGGCGCGCTGGAAGGTCGCCCGGTGCCGCTGGTGCATGCGATGCTGCGCGCCGCAGGCGAATAAGTCGATTGTGCCGGATGGCGGCTTACGCCTTATCCGGCCTACAAAAGCGGTACCGGGTCGGAGGGTGGCACCGATGCGCTGCCGGATGTCGGCTGGCGCCTTATCCGGCCTACAAAAGCGGTGTCGGGGTGTTGTAGGCCGGATAAGCGTTTACGCGCCATCCGGCATTTACCTGCCATCCGGTATCTACCCGGAAACGATCTCCCGGTCACGTCCGGCAAACGCGCCGCACAGCACCATTACTACCGACAAGAGCGCACAGGCGATCAGCGGTAGATGCCAGTCGCCGCTGGCGTCATGCACTTTCCCCATCAGCGGCGGCCCGCAGGCGGCGAGCAGATAACCCACCGACTGCGCCATCCCCGACAGCGCAGCGGCCTGATGCGCCGAGCTTGCCCGCAGGCCAATAAAGGTGAGGCCGAGGATCATCGTCGCCCCCGAACCAAATCCGTACACCACCGTCCAGAGCGCCGCGTGCTCCGGTTGCAGCCACAGCCCCAGCGCGCCCGCAGCGCACAGCAGTGCCACCAGCGCCGCGATAGCCCGCTGATCCCGCAAGCGGTGCAGTACCAGCGGTACCAGTAAACCGGGCGCGGCCGTAGCCAGTTGCAGCACGCCGTGCAGCGAGCCGGCCTGCTCCTCGCTGAAGCCCTGGCTTATCAGAATCGACGGCAGCCAGCCGATCACAATGTAGTAAATCAGCGAGTTGATCCCGAGGTAGAGCGTCACCTGCCAGGCCAGCGCCGAGCGCCAGATGCCGCGGCTGTGAAGAGCTCCGCTGGCACTGAGCGCAGCCGGCGCACCGTGTCGCAGGCGCGGCAGCCAGAGCAGCAGCGCCAGTAGGGGGAAGATCATTAGCGTCAATAACGCGCCGTGCCAGCCCGCGCCGCTCTGCGCAATCGGCACCATCGCCGCGGATCCGAGCGCCGCCGCTGCGCCCATGGTGAGCGAATAGGCTCCGGTCAGTTTGGCGACATGCTGCGCAAAATCCCGCTTCAGCATGCCGGGCAGCAGCACATTGCCGAGCGCAATGCCGCAGCCAATCACCGCCGTACCGATAAACAGCAGCAGAGAAGAGGGCAGCGAGCGCAGGGCGATGCCAGCGCAGATCAGCAACAGCGCGGTAAACAGGCTGCGCTCCATACCAATCCGTCGCGCCACGCCCGCCGCCAGCGGCGAAATCAGCGCGAAGGCCAGCAGCGGCAGCGTGGTGAGCATGCCAGTTTGCGCCGTGGTTAAGCCATAGTCGGCGCGAATGGCATCCAGCAGCGGTGCGGCGCCGGTGAAAGTAACGCGAAGCGTGGTGGCAATCATCAGGATGCCAATAATCAGCAGCACGCGCTGTTTGCCGTTTAAGGAGGGAGTGGTCATGGTGTTCTCATTTATAAACAGAGGGCACTACGATAGCGTTTTTCACCGTTGTTTGAATCAAGCTAAAATGACACTTTATCGCTAAATTCGGACAACTTTATGCACGACTTAGCCTTAGCGGGCTTCGATCCCGACAGCCAGCAGGAAGCCGCTGTCGCCTTTCACATCCGCATGGCGGCGCATGAACAACGTATTCCCGCTCATCATCATCGCAAAGGGCAGTTGATCCTCGCCTTAAAAGGGGCGATCACCTGTGAAGTGGAGAATGCCCGCTGGATGGTGCCGCCGCACCACGCCATGTGGCTACCGGGTTTTGTGCCGCACAGCAATCACGCTACCGCCAATGCGCAGCTCTGCTTTCTGTTTATTGAAAGCTGGGCGGTGGTGATGCCGGAGCACTGCTGCACCCTCAAAATCTCGCCGCTGGTGCGCGAGCTGATCCTGCAACTTGCTGCCCGTTCAACCGCCGCACGGCGTGAGCCGCAGACCCAGCGCCTGATCCAGGTGCTATTTGATGAGCTACCCCATCAGCCGCAAATGCAGCTGCAGCTTCCCGTCTCAATGCATCACAAGATCCGCCAGATGGTCGAGACGATGGAGCAGGCCCCGGCGGAGCGGCAGACGCTGGGGCAGTGGGCGCAGCGATTCGCCATGAGTGAGCGCAACCTTGCTCGCCTGGTGGTGAAAGAGACAGGGCTGAGCTTTCGCCGCTGGCGACACCAGTTGCAGCTGATCCTCGCCCTGCGTCTGTTGATTGAGGGGCACAGCGTGCAGCACATTGCCCAGACGCTGGGGTATGACTCAACCACGGCGTTTATCACCATGTTTAAAAAGGGATTGGGGCAAACGCCAGGGCGCTATCTGGCAACGCTTGGCGAGCAGTAATATTTTTTTCTGCCAAGTCCACTTGTGTTGTGTGGAATTAAAACGTTTATAGCGCCCGCAGCAAAAGGATAAGTCATTAATATCGCGAAACTGTTTTTAATAACTTTTTCAGATATTCAATGCACTTTTTGATATTTGTGTGATGAAAAACCTTATGTGACTTTAACGCGGCAATAACACCATAACCGGGCATAAGGATTAGCATGGCAACCTCATTACACACAAAAAACATCGTTGCGCTCAGCGCGCTGGCGCTACTTTCGGCGCTCTCCTTCTCCGCGCAGGCAGACAAGCTGGCAGATATCAAAGCCGCAGGCGTCGTTAAAGTCGCCACCTTTGACGCCAATCCGCCCTTTGGCGCGATCGATCCTAAAACACACGATATTGTTGGCTACGACGTCGATTTTGCAAAAGCGCTGGCGAAAAGCCTCGGCGTTAAGCTGCAACTGGTTGCCACCAATCCGGCGAACCGTATTCCGCTGCTGCAATCCGGCAAGGTCGACCTCATTGTTGCAGATATCACCATTACCCCGGAGCGGGCGCAGGTGATTGATTTCTCTACACCTTACTTCGTCACCGGCCAGCAATTCCTCGTTCCGGCCTCTTCACCAGACAAGCTTGATGCCTACAGTAAAGCGCGCATCGGCGCGGTAAAAGGCACCACCGGCGAGCAGGCGCTGCATCAGCGCTTCCCGCAATCCCGCGTGCTGGCCTATGACGATATTCCGCTGGCGTTGACCGCACTGCGTAACGGCAACGTGCAGGCGATCACCCAGGACAGCACCATTCTGGCGGGGCTGCTGGCGGGCGCGCCGGACAAAGCGAAGTTTAAGATCCTGCCCGACCTGCTGTCGAAAGAGGAGATTGGCGTCGGCGTCAGCAAAGGGGAGAGCGCCCTGCTGAACAAAGTTAACGCAGAGCTGGTGAACCTCGAAAAGAGCGGTGAAGCGGCGAAAATTTATGACACCTGGTTTGGCCCGCAAACGAAAACTCCGGCTCCGCGTAGCTTTACCATAGAAGCGAAATAACGATGTTGGCAGGTCTCTTCTCTTCCTCTGCGGCAGATGCCGCAGGGGCGTTGCCCGTGCAAAAAGGCACGGTAGTGTTTCGCCAGGCGAGCAAACGCTTTGGCGACAACGTGGTGCTGAAAGCGATTGATTTACAGGTTGCGGCGGGAGAAGTGGTGGCGGTGTGTGGCCCTTCCGGCTCCGGGAAATCGACGCTGATCCGCCTGATCAACCAGCTCGAAAATCTCTCCAGCGGCGAGATTTTTGTTGATGGTCAGCCCACCAGCCAGCTCACTGGCCGTAAGTTGCTTGAGTTGCGCCGCCATGTTGGCTTTGTTTTCCAGCAGTTCAACCTCTACGCTCACCTCACCGCGCTTGAGAATATCACCCTCGCGCTGCGCCACATTCACGGCAAAAACGCCGCCGAAGCGCAGCAGATCGCACTTGCGTTGCTGGCGCGCGTTGGCTTGCAAGAGAAAGCGCAGCACTACCCGGCGCAGCTCTCCGGCGGGCAGCAGCAGCGGGTGGCGATTGCGCGCACCCTGGCTGCCGATCCGCACATTATTCTGTTTGATGAGCCGACCTCGGCGCTCGATCCGGAGATGATTGGCGAAGTGTTGCAGGTGATGAAATCGCTGGCGCACAGCGGCATCACCCTGATTGTGGTCACGCACGAGATGCAGTTTGCCCGCGAGATCGCCGACCGGGTGATTTTTATCGACGGCGGCGAAATTCTTGAGCAGGCCGCACCCGCCGACTTCTTTACCGCGCCGCAGCATCCGCGCGCGCAGCGTTTTCTGCAAAAGGTGCTTAACCCGCTGCATGCCGATAACAAGGAGTTGTAATGGCACTGCATCTTGACTGGGCGGGCGTGCTCAGCGGCCAGCCCGCAGCGTGGATCCTCTCCGGTTTTCTCACTACCGTGTGGGTCACGCTGGTGGGCATGATCCTCGCCACCCTGCTTACCGTGCTGCTGCTGGCACTGCGCCTGGCAGGTGGCCGCGTGGGACGCGGCGCGGTGGCGGCATGGGTGTCGCTGTTTCGTAACACACCGCTACTGGTGCAACTACTGTTCTGGTATTTCGCCGCATGGAACGTTCTGCCGCTGGCGGTTCGCCAGTATGTAAACGACGAACACGCCTTTAGCATTTTGCCGGGCGATGTCTGGTGGTTTACGCCGGAATTCCTCTCCTCTGCCTGGGCGCTTGGGCTCTTTACCGCCGCCTTTCTGGTGGAGGAGATCCAGGCCGGGCTGCTCGCTGTGCCGCGCGGTCAGGTGGAAGCGGCGCAGTCGCAGGGCTTCAGCCAGCTTGCAATCTTTCGCTGGGTGCTGTTGCCGCAGGGGCTACAGAATGCCTGGCAGCCGGTGGTGGGGCAGTATCTCAACCTGATGAAACTCTCCTCGCTGGCGACGGGGATTGGGCTGGGCGAACTCACTTACCAGACGCGACAGATTGAGAGCTTTAACGCCCACGCGCTGGAGGCGTTTGCTGTGGGCAGCGCGCTCTATCTGCTGCTTGGTCTGCTGATGAGCGTGCTGTTTAACCTGCCGCGCCACGCCACGGAGGTGCCGCGTGATCGCTAATATCACCGTCATTACCGACAACCTCGACTATTTGCTGTGGGGCAGAGCCGCGCAGGGTGAGCCGGGCGGCGTGCTGCTGTCGCTGTTGATGACTATTGGCGCGGCGGCGCTGGCGTTTCCCGGCGGCATTCTGCTGGCGTGCTGCGCCTGGCGTTTTCGCGGCTGGCCGCGCAAGGTGCTGTTTCTGTGGGCGGAGCTGATTCGCGGTATCCCGCTGATCTTCGTTATCTTCTGGCTCTGGTTTTTACTGCCGTGGATAACCGGGGCGGATCTGCCCGGCGCGGTAACGGTCACGCTGGCGCTGGCGTGGTTTACCTCGGCGTCGGTGATGTACTCGACGCTGGCAGCGCTGGGCGCACTGCCGCGCGGGCAGTATGAAGCGGCGCTGAGCAGTGGTTTTTCCAGCGCACAGATCCTGCACCGTGTGCTGTTGCCGCAGGCGTTACGCAACGCGCTGCCGTCGTTTATCGGCTTGCTGATCGCGCTGCTGAAGGACACCTCGCTGGCCTTCATTGTTAACGTCCCGGAGCTGACCACCGTCGCCGGGCAGGTGAACAACCGGGTGCAGGTCTATCCTGCGGCGCTGTTTATCTTCACCGGGCTGGTCTACTACCTGCTGTGCAGCGCGCTGGAGTTTGGCGTGAAGCGCTGGCAGCGGCGGCTTTCACTGCCGGCCAATTAGCAGCGACACCAGGCCTGCGGCAATCAGTGGCCCGACCGGTACGCCCCGGAACAGGGCCACGCCTAACACTGTTCCCACCAGCAGCCCCGCGACCAGCGAGGGCTGCGAACTCATCAACGTAACCCCGCGCCCGCCCAGCCATGAGACAAATACCCCCACGGCAATCGCCACCAGCGATTTCCAGTTGGCAAAGGAGTGCAGCAGCGTCGAGGGCGGCAGCGATCCGCTGGCAATCGGTGCCATCACGCCAATCGTCAGAATGATAATGCCGACCGTCAGCCCCTGCTTTTCGATCCACGGAAAGAAGGTGTTGAGCGGCGTGACGCGCACAATGATCAGCACCAGAATTGAGACCGCAACGGTGGTGTTATGGCTGACAAAGCCGAGCGCGGCGAGGGCGAGCAGAATAAACAGCGTGGTATCAAACATGCAAAGCGTCCTTACTCTGCGCTTTCACGGCGAAAATCGACCAGCGCTGGCTGGGCAATGCGCAAATAGTCGTGCGTATTCATGATCACTGATTTTTCCAGCAGCCCGGCGTTAAAGGCGATCTCATCGAAGCGCTGAAAAAGCACCGGGTCGGCAACCAGTTCAAGGTCAGGGTGAAAAGAGAAGGGGGGAATGGCACCAAAAACGCAGGCGGTGAGGGCATCGACCTCGGCCGGGCTGGCCAGCGACGCTTTCAGGCCGCCAAAGTGTTGCGCTAAGCGGCTGAGATCGGCCTGCAGGTCGGCACCAAGGATCGCCAGCACATGCTTTTTCACGCCGTTGCCTTTAATTTTACACAGCAGCGCTTTAGCACCCTGGCCGAGGGCGGTACCGCGAATTTCACTTACCGCTTCACATTTGCCGACGGCATCATGCTCAACCACGCGAAAGCGTGCCTGTTGCTCAGTAAGAAGTTGGAGTAGGTGCGCGTGGATATCGCGGCTGGCAATCTCAGACATGGTCACTCCCGGAAAATGTAAAGAAGCTTACATTACCTCACATTGCGGGGGCTGAAAATAAAAATGCCGCCCCGGGGGGCGGCCAAGAAATACAAGCACTACAAACAATTCTTTGTGTGTACGGTTAATGCTTTTGCAAGAGATAGCTGTTTTCGAAACCCGGAACGCTGCCGATGACATCGTAGCCGCTAAAGAAACCACCCGCGCGCAGCAGGTCGACCGCCGGTCCTACCTCCGGTGAGTATTGATGATCGCGATAATCATCGAACACAATAAATCCACCGCTCACTACCGTCGGAGCATAAAGCAGGAAGTCAGCGAGAACGTGCTCTTTCAGGTGACCGCCGTCGATATGCAGCAAAATCGTTTTCGGCTCCAGCGCCAGTACCCGTTCGATGCTGCGCTCTGAATAGCCGCGTACCAGTGTGATTTCCGGGAAGATACGTTCATGGTAGAAGCCCAGCTCCAGATGCTGATTCTGCAACTCCATGGGATCGATGCTGATAATGCGGCGCTTACGCTCACACATCACATTCATAAACGCGCTGGATTTACCTTTCCAGACGCCAATCTCAATAATGTCACCCGCGGCATTAGCGTTATTCACCAGCCAGCAGAGATAGCCCAGCAGTTTTACGTGAGTATGAAAAGAGAGCTCGCGTCGCGGCATCGCTTTTTCTGGCGGAAGAATCGCCTGCGCCTGCACAAATTGCTCACCCAGATCGTCCCAAACCTTATCGATCTTCTTTGTCATTTCCGGATCTTGCAGAAACACTTTTAAGTCTTTGAGTTCGATCATGCACGTAGTCCTGCGCCATCTAACTGAGATGGCTGGCAAAATTTAATGAGGTTACTTTGCCATAAACTTCCAGTAGTTAGAGGCTAAATAACCATGGTTTTAGGCGCTAATTCTCGCTTTTACCGCCAATTCGCTCAGCTATTAGCACCACAATTCCCGACTAAATGGCGATCTCAGGTGGCTTAACTAGACTTAGAGATTCACTTGTCCACATCGGGAGTGTGACTATGGCTAATGAATATCAGTCATGCATTGATGCCTGCTATCAATGTGCCGAAGCCTGCGATCGCTGTGCGGTCTCCTGTCTGCAGGAGCCGCATCTTGAGATGATGAGAGCGTGCATAAAAACGGATATGGAGTGTGCGGCGCTCTGCCGCGTTACTGCGCAGTTGTTAAGCCTTGAGAGCGAGCAAGCGAAGCAGGTGTGCCGCATTTGTGCGGATGCCTGCCGCGCCTGTGCCGAAGAGTGCTCGAAGCACCAGCACGATCACTGCCAGCAGTGCGCCGCAGAGTGTCGCCGCTGTGCCGAGGTCTGTATGCAGATGACCGCTTAAGACGCCTTGCAGGCAAATAGAACGGGAGAGTGGCGTCAGCAACGCGCCACGCCCTACGTCCCGTGGCTTTTAAGCCTCTCGTTCACCTTGAATAGATTGTGGTAGAACTCGCCCTCTTTTTTAATCTCCGCCAGACGTTCACTGACCATCTGCCTGAAAGAGTCCCCCAGGTGATTGCGCAGATCCGGGTTAGCCCCCTTATCCAGCAGAAGAGCGATTTTGTCGAACTCGGCCCCAAAAAAGGCCTCGGCCAGCAGTGTGTTGCCCAGCGAGTCACGGCTGTTTATATCCGCACCGCGTGCCAGCAGTAGCGCCAGCGTGGCGTTGTTTTTCGCCCTGATGGTCGAAAAGATAAGCGGCTCAGCGTAACGCTTATCCCGAGCGTTTGCATCGAGGCCGCCGTCAAGCATCGCTTTCAGCCAGATATCCTTATCGCCCATCGCCACCATTTCGGCCGGGCTCCAGGATTTATCCGGCTGCGGCTGCAACGGGTCTGCACCCAGGCGCACCAAATCCGTGACGATCTGTAATCGCTCAGGCGGGTTGCCATTATAAAAAGACTCATTAAGGGCAAAAAAGAGGATCGTCAGGTCTTCATTTCCCGGTGTGCTGAGGTCCGTCTTTTTTGCCAGACGCAGGATGGTGTAGCGATCGCCGGCCTGAATCGCCTTTGCCAGCACTAACTGAGCGCCCGAAAAGTGCTTTTCGGGCTCGATTTTTTTCAGGCTCTTACAGCCGGGCAGCAGCGTACACAGCAGAGTAAGCAGGAGCGTGGAGATAAACTTTTTCATGTCGTTTCCCTCTGCGAGCAGGGTTCAGGTCCTCTACGAGTGCTTTTTGGGCTGTAGCAGCGCGATGGCCTGTGCATAAACCGCCTTTGCGGCACCTACCGACTCCTGTTCACACTTAATAAGGTGTGCCATAAGATTCCCTCTGCACAGGGTGCGCCCCGCGCTAAGCAAGGCTTGTGCGGCGTTGCCTATCGCGGCATGGACGGCGTCGTTGTCGTCTGAGTGGGAAAATGTCACGCTCTGTTCCTCAGGATGCTAATCCAGTTGGTGGCTTATCTGCGCGCCGGAGATCTTCTGGCGCGTAGCCACTGGTCGCCTCGCCTGAGGCACAAAAAATGTGTCAGGGCAGAGCTTTTAAAAGTTTTTCACGCAGCGCGCTAACACGTGTAGCAAGCTCAGATAACTCTGCAAACGGCGTGTCCATTACCGAGATCATATCGGCAGGGACGCCGGCGGCGTCGATCTTTAACTGCTGCCCCTGTTCGGTCAGGGTGATCAGCACCCGCCGCTCGTCACCTTGCGTATCGCGGTTTCTGGCGACCAGACCGGAGGCCTCCAGCCTTTTCAGCAGCTGGCTCAGCGTGCCGGAGTCCAGCTGGACACGGGCACCCACTTCCGACACCGTCACGTTATCTTTTTCCCACAGCGCCAGCAGCACCAGGTACTGCGGGTAGGTCAGCCCGAGCGGTTTCAGCCGTGACTGGTAAAGCCGGGTCATCGCCAGCGAGGCGGAGTAGAGCGCGAAGCAGAGAAACTGATCCACGGTCACTGGCGCATTGCCCGGAGCCGGCAGGTCATTATTCTCATCGCTGTCGTTATTTGCGTCGATACACATAAGCAATATGGGCCTGTTGGAAAGATGGAATTCTCTCTGAATAGCGGCAACCGATTCAGGGAGGCCGGCACGTTCACGTCGGATTAAAGAGGCGCAGGGGAAGAGGAAAAACGGCCTGCGCGTCGGTTGTCAGAGCGAAGTATTGAGTCTAATTATGTTGACGTCAACCTAATTAAGGCTGGTGTATGAATCACAGGCATAACCGCGCCGCCATTACGCGCTTTTCAGGCGGCGCGCTGTGACAGGTTACAGGTGGAAGGTGTCGACCATGCCGCGCAGCGCGTGCGCCTGAGCAGAGAGCGACTGCGACGCGCTGGATGACTCCTCCACCAACGCGGCGTTGTTCTGCGTCACCCCGTCCATCTGGCTAACCGCCAGGCTGACCTGGCTGATACCCTGCATCTGCTCCGAAGAGGAGAGGGAGATATCATCCATGGCGTCCGCCAGATCGCCGACCATGCCGACTACCTTCAGGATGTTGTCACCAGTGTCCGCGGCTTCAGCGACGCCATCTTCCACCTGGGCCACCGCCTGTTCGATCAGCGTTTTGATATCCAGTGCCGCACTGGCACTGCGCTGCGCCAGAGTTCTCACTTCGCCTGCCACCACGGCAAACCCGCGTCCCTGGTCACCGGCGCGGGCCGCTTCGACCGCGGCGTTCAGTGCCAGAATGTTGGTCTGGAAGGCGATGCCTTCGATGACGCCAGTGATCTCGCGCACTTTTACCGCGCTCTGGGAGATGGCGTTCATGGTCTGCGACATGCGACCAAGATCTTCGCCGCCGGTGCGTGCAAGGGTGGCGGTAGTGCGGGCGGTATTAGCGGTCTGGCGCGCGCCGTCGGCATTGCTTTTTACCGTGGCGGTCAACTGCTCCATACTGGCAGCCGTCTCCTGTAGAGCCGCGGCCTGCTGCTCAGTCCGGGATGAGAGTTCAGTGTTGCCCTGCGAGATCTCATCGGCCGCCGAGGCCACCGAAACAGAAGCATCGCGGATATCAGAGACCAGACTGCGCAGATTGGACTGCATACCAGCCAGAGAAGCCAGCAGGCTGCTGCTATCGTTGCGACGCAGTGCTACCGGCGAGCTGAGATCGCCCCCGGCAATCGCCGCCGCAAGGGTCTGCGCCTGGAAGGGTTCGCCGCCGAGCTGGCGCATCAGCACGCGCACCGTAATCATACAGGTTGCCACCGCCAGCAAGATCGACATCACTGCCAGCCCCATCAGGATCAGCGCCGTGCGGGAGATGTTTTCACCGTTCTCCGCGAGCGTATCGCGGCTTAACTTCATCTGCACATCCGTCAGTGCATTAAGGGCGTCGAGCAGCGCTTTTTGCGCCGGGCGGGCGGTGTTCATCAGGTAGGTGGTGGTCTCCTCCTGACGATTTGAGAGCCCCAGTTTTCCCGCCTCCATCAGCGTCGACAGGGCAGCAGGCTCTGCCGCAACAATGCGCTTGAGCGCCGCTTTGCCTTCGTCGGAAACATTTGACGCCATGCTCTGCTCCAGCAGTTCACGGTTATGGATAAAGAGTTCGCGCTGATCGTTCAGCCGCTTCCACTCCGGCTGCATCTGAGCCGGGTCCGTTAGCAGGGCGAGGTTACGCACAGCGATAGCCATATCGCGCGCGCTGCCCCGCATATCCAGTACCAGGTCATAGCGCTTCATTTTGGAGTTAACGGTGTCGTTCATACTGTCGCGTGCTTGCCAAAGGCCCTGCAACGCGGTCGCTGCACAAATGATAAATAACAGAATAAGCAGGCCAAAACCCACGCTCAGACGGGTAGAAATTTTCATTGGTTTTCTCATCATATTTATGGTGTTGAGCACTATCGGCAAGGGGTGAGAAACCATTAGAGTGGAAATCAATCAAATTGTGTTCAATTGTGTCGTGCGTTAGTTAGTTGTGGGTTTTGTAGATATTGAGGGCGGTTAAGTAAGCTAAGTTACTGCGTAAGCAGGCATGAAAACAGCCAGTTATTTACATGTAACTGGCTGATTTAGATGTTAATTTGAGGCGTTTTGCTTATGGAACAGCTCGCGGAATACCGGGTAGATATCATCCTGGTCGCGAATATGCTGGATAGCGAAGTTATCAAACATCGTTTGCAGATGTTCATACTCGCGCCACAGCGTCTGGTGCGCCCGACGGGTGATCTCGATGTAGCTGTAGTAACGCACCACCGGCAGGATTTTCTTCGCCAAAATTTCGTGACACAGGGGTGAGTCATCCGCCCAGTTATCGCCATCGGAAGCCTGTGCGGCGTAGATATTCCACTGCCCAGGGTCGTAGCGCGCTTTTACCACCTCATCCATCAGTTTGAGGGCGCTGGAGACAATAGTGCCGCCCGTCTCCTGCGAGTAGAAGAACTCATGTTCATCCACCTCTTTCGCCTGCGTGTGATGGCGGATATAGACCACTTCAACGTTTTTATAGGTCCGGCTCAGGAAGAGATAGAGCAGAATATAGAAGCGTTTGGCCATATCTTTGGTGGCCTGATCCATTGAGCCTGAAACGTCCATCAGGCAGAACATCACCGCCTGGCTGGAGGGTTCCGGGCGTTTTTCGTAGTTCTTGTAGCGTAAGTCGAAGGTGTCGATAAAGGGCACGCGCTCGATTTTTGCCCGCAGTTCGGCAATCTCTTTGCGCAGACGCTCCTCCTCCAGCAATTGCGCCGGCTCGCTTTTGGCGACGGTTTCGAGATTGCTCTCAAGCTCGCGCAATTCGCGACGCTTGCCGGCCGTCATCGCCGTGCGGCGGGCGAGGGAGTTCTGGAGCGATCGCACGACGCTGATATTTGCCGGTACACCGTTGGCGGTATACCCGGCGCGGTGCGTTTTGTACTCGTTCATCTGCCGCTGCTGGTTTTTCTGCAGGTTTGGCAGGGCGAGATCTTCAAACAGCAGATCGAGGTACTCATCTTTCGAGATCTGGAAAACAAACTCATCCTGGCCTTCACCATCCTGGCTGGCGTCGCCCTGGCCGCTGCCTCCTCCGCCACCGCCGCCCTGCGGACGCTCGATGCGATCGTTGGGCACAAAATGGTCGTTCCCCGGATGAACACGATGGCGTAAGCCGCCGCGTCCCTGGTGGAACATCGGTTCGCTAATATCTTCCGTCGGGATTGAGACAGACTCGCCGCTCTCGACATCCGTGACCGATCGTTTATTGATCGCCCCGGAAATGGACTGCTTTATTTGCGCTTTGTAACGGCGCAAGAAGCGCTGGCGGTTCACCGCGCTCTTGTTTTTGCCGTTCAGACGCCGGTCAATGAACCAGGTCATAGTTCCCTCCCGCTGCGTATGCCAACTTTGCAACAGACCGCGCACGGGGCGCGGCCGGGGTGGTGCTGTTATGAGGATTTACGAACCCGCAGATACCATTCGCACAGCAGGCGTACCTGCTTGCGGGTATAGCCTTTCTCCATCATGCGGTCGACAAAGTCATCATGTTTTTTCTGCTCGTCGGTCGAGGTTTTGGCGTTAAAGGAGATGACCGGCAGCAGCTCCTCGGTATTGGAGAACATTTTCTTCTCAATAACCGTGCGCAGTTTTTCATAACTGGTCCAGTTCGGGTTACGACCGCTATTATTGGCGCGGGCGCGCAGCACGAAGTTGACGATCTCGTTACGGAAATCTTTCGGGTTGCTGATCCCGGCCGGTTTCTCAATCTTCTCCAGCTCTGCATTGAGAGACTCACGGTCAAACAGCTGTCCGGTATCGGGATCGCGGTACTCCTGATCCTGAATCCAGAAATCGGCGTAGGTGACATAACGGTCGAAAATGTTCTGCCCATACTCCGAGTAAGATTCGAGGTAGGCGGTCTGGATCTCTTTGCCGATAAATTCAGCGTATTTCGGGATCAGGTAGCCTTTGAGGAACTCGAGATAGCGCTCGGCCTGCTCCTGCGGGAACTGCTCGCGCTCAATCTGCTGCTCCAGCACATAGAAGAGGTGTACCGGGTTGGCCGCCACTTCCACATGGTCGAAGTTGAACACCCGCGAGAGGATCTTAAAGGCGAAACGCGTTGAAAGGCCGTTCATCCCTTCGTCAACACCGGCGTAATCACGGTACTCCTGGTAGGATTTCGCTTTCGGGTCGGTATCTTTCAAACTCTCGCCGTCGTAAACGCGCATTTTGGAGTAGATGCTGGAGTTTTCCGGCTCTTTCAGGCGCGACAGGATAGAGAAGCGCGCCAGCGTTTCCAGCGTCCCCGGTGCGCATGGCGCGTGGGAAAGCTCAGAGTGGTTAAGCAGTTTTTCGTAAATCTTCATCTCTTCCGAGATGCGCAGGCAGTACGGCACCTTGACGATGTAAACACGGTCGAGGAACGCCTCGTTGTTTTTGTTGTTACGGAACTGCACCCATTCCGATTCGTTGGAGTGGGCAAGAATGATGCCGTTAAACGGCAGGGCGGAGATCCCCTCGGTGCCGTTGTAGTTCCCCTCCTGAGTGGCGGTCAGCAGCGGGTGCAGCACCTTGATCGGCGCTTTAAACATCTCGACGAACTCCATCACCCCCTGGTTGGCGCGGCAGAGCGCGCCGGAGTAACCGTAGGCGTCCGGGTCGTTTTGCGCGTGGTTTTCCAGTTTGCGGATATCGACTTTACCCACCAGCGCGGAGATATCCTGGTTGTTCTCATCGCCCGGTTCGGTTTTGGCGATGGCAATCTGCTCCAGAATCGACGGCCATACTTTCACTACGCGGAATTTACTGATATCGCCGCCAAACTCATGCAGCCGTTTTGCCGCCCACGGCGACATAATGGTGCCGAGATAGCGGCGCGGCACGCTGTACTCTTTTTCGAGGATCTGCGCATCTTCCTGCGGGTTAAACAGGCAGAGCGGATGGTCGTTGACCGGGCTGCGCTCGCCGTTGGCGCTCAGCACATAGATCGGCACGCGCTGCATTAAGGATTTCAGCCGTTCAGCCAGCGAAGATTTACCGCCGCCGACCGGGCCGAGCAGATAGAGGATCTGTTTCTTCTCTTCAAGCCCCTGCGCGGCGTGCTTGAGGTAAGAGACAATCTGCTCGATAGCTTCTTCCATACCATAGAACTCTTCAAACGCCGGGTAGCGTCCGATAACCCGGTTCGAAAAGAGACGGGAAAGCCGTGGCTCCTGAGCGGTGTCAACCATCACGGGCTCACCAATGGCCATCAATAGCCGTTCTGCCGCGTTAGCATAGGCACTGCGATCTTGCTTACAGATGGCAAGAAACTCCTGCAGTGTGAACTCTTCGTCCTTGGCAGCTTCATAGCGCTGGCGATAGTGATCGAATATATTCATGGCATGCCGTCCTTTCGTTTTTTAGCACAGGTTAAGAACCGTTCGTATGAGTAATGGAGGCTCCCGGAAGCGTTAGCTGAACGACGCATTTAGTCACCGAGCAACCCTTGTGCCAGGTTGCATGCCAACAACTGAGCGCGGATCAGGTAAATCATCTTCTTAATTTAAGCGTAGAAGGCTTTGCAAATCTTGCATGCGCCCCAAAACCAATTTCAATGGCATATCAATAACTCATCCTAAAAATCCTGTTTTTGTCATAAGCCGCAGCCAGCGCTTTCATCGTTGTTTCATAACGCTGTAATGGGAGCGTCATAACCCGGCTTCAGAGTAGAAAGTTAATTTTTTGTAATCTTCAGACAAAAAGAGTTGGGCGGGGTGCGCGGGGCGACTACACTTCATCCGCCAATTATTTGACGAACAGGAAAGAAAGGACTGTGACCAAATTCAAACTCCTGGCACTGGGCGTAGTGACGGCGATCTCTGCCTGCGCGGCCAATGCAGAAAGCAATTTTTCTCTCGGCGCGGGTGTGGGCGTGATGGAGTCTCCTTATAAGGAGTACGACACGCGCGTCACGCCGCTTCCGGTTGTAACCTATGAGAGCGATGACTTCTGGTTCCGCGGCATCGGCGGCGGCTACTACTTATGGAATGACGAAGCCGACAAGCTGTCGGTGATGGCCTTCTATTCACCCTGGCAGTTCAAGCCGAAAGATAGCGACAACATCCAGCTGCGCCAGCTGGATCGCCGCAAATCAACGGCAATGGCAGGTTTAAGCTATATCCATAACACGCAGTATGGTTTCCTGCGCACCACCCTTGCCGGTGACGTGCTGGATAACAGCAACGGCGTGGTGTGGGATCTGGCCTGGCTTTACAACTACACCAACGGCGGTCTGACCGTGACGCCGGGTATCGGCGTCGAGTGGAGCAGCGATAATCAGAACGAATACTACTACGGCGTATCGCGTTCAGAATCGCGCCGCAGCGGGCTGTCGAGCTACGACCCGGACAGCAGCTGGGATCCGTATCTTGAGCTGACCGTCAGCTACCGTTTCGCGGACAACTGGAGCGTTTACGGCACCGGCCGCTACTCGCACCTCTCTGATGAGATCAAAGACAGCCCGATGGTGGATAAATCCTGGTCTGGTCTGCTCTCAACGGGTGTGACCTACCGCTTCTGATTGTGCACGTCTACAGTGCATGTTGTGCATTCCAACAGGGCCTATGGCCCTGTTTTGTTTTATGGTGGTGCGTTCAACCCAGGAGGAGAAGATGGCAGAAAAAACGGTACGTCTCGGCGGCACGCTACTGCCCGCCATCGGGCAGGGCACGTGGTATATGGGTGAAAACGCCCGTTCCCGACAGCAGGAGGTTTCTGCACTACGCGCGGGCATCGATCTTGGCCTGACGCTTATCGACACCGCAGAGATGTACGCCGATGGCGCGGCAGAAGAGGTGGTCGGCGAAGCATTACAGGGTGGCCTGCGCGACAAGGTGTTTCTGGTCTCCAAAGTCTACCCGTGGAACGCGGGTGGTGAGAAGGCGATTGCCGCCTGCGAAGCGAGCCTGCGACGGCTGAAAACCGACGCGCTCGATCTCTATCTGCTGCACTGGCGCGGGAACTATTCGCTGGCGGAAACGGTTGAGGTGATGGAGACGCTCATCCGGCAGGGGAAAATCCGCCGCTGGGGCGTCTCTAACCTGGATTACGGCGATATGCAGGAGCTGATGCAGGTGAGTGGCGGTGACGCCTGCGCCACCAACCAGGTGCTCTATCACCTGGCTTCACGCGGTATTGAGTACGATCTGCTGCCGTGGTGTCAGCAGCAGGTGATGCCGGTGATGGCCTACTGCCCGCTGGCCCAGGCCGGGCGGCTGCGCGACGGGCTGATGGAAAACCGCGTAGTGCAACAGATTGCCGAAGCGCATCACGCCAGCGCGGCGCAAATCTTACTGGCGTGGGTTATTCATCATCAGGGCGTGATGGCGATTCCGAAAGCATCGAGTATTAAGCATGTGGAAGAGAATGCCGCCGCGCTCGCGATCGTGCTCAGTGATGACGAAATGCGACAGCTCGACGCGGCGTTTCCGGCGCCGAAGGGGAAAACCCCGCTTGATGTAGTGTAAGGCAGGTAATTCCCTCTCCCGGCGGGAGAGGGGAGGCAGGGCGATCAGCGTTTAACGACGCGGATGGTCTGCGCGAGGCGGGAGGGTTTCTCTTCGCTCGCTTTCTGCGCCACGGTCGCATTGACCGACTCGACGCAGACAAAGGTTTTATAGCCATCATCCGGCATGTCGGCCATGCTGACGGAGAGCGCCGGGCCCGGGTTCCAGGCAACGACGTTAGCGTTGTGATGATGAGTCACTTCGATCGCGCGATTCAGCTTCGCGTCGTGGATAAGGCTGCAACCTTCGGCGTTGAGGTAGACGCGGTCGACGCGATCCGGGAAGGTCTGCACGCCGTCGGTCAGCACATCCTCTTTGGCGTCGTTCACTTTATCGATAAAGCGATCGCCGAGGCCGCTTACTTTGACATCTGCGATATCGCCAACGTTAAAGTAGGTGTGCAGCGCAGAGGTGGTTTCGAATTCACCGTGCGCTTCCAGCTCCATTTCGCAGGTTGCCGCCAGCTTGAAGCGGGCGAAGAGGGTGAAGTCGTGCGGCCAGTGCTGGCGCGACGCGTCGCTGCTCTGCAGTTCGAAGGTCAGCACCACGCTGCTCTCATCTTCGTTATGCGCCTGCAGCGCCCACGGCAGGTTACGGGCAAAACCGTGCGCCGGCAGACCCTGCTCTTTCGCCGGGCCAAACCACGGCCAGCAGATCGGCACGCCGCCACGGATCGCCACACCCTCTTTAAATGGCGTATTGCCGCTCAGCCACAGTACCTCTTCTTCACCCTGTGGTTTCCAGCACAGCAGATGCGCGCCCTGGTAAGCAAACGCGGCCTTCACCTGCGGATGATCGACAACCAGCAGGTCGAGGTCATCCAGCGTGCGGCGCGAGAGCGTCGGCGTGATTTGTTCGACTACCGGAAGTGCAAAAATTTTAGTAATCATTAACGCAATCCTCTGTCTTCAAAACAAAAAAAGAGCGACCGAAGTCGCCCTTTCAGAAAGCTTACCATCTCAACTTATTTGGAGATGTGAGCGATCAGATCCAGAACTTTGTTAGAGTAGCCGGTTTCGTTGTCGTACCAGGAGACCAGTTTCACGAAGTTGTCGTTCAGTGCGATACCAGCTTTAGCATCGAACACAGAAGTGCAAACTTCGCCGTTGAAATCGGTAGAAACAACGTCGTCTTCGGTGTAACCCAGAACGCCTTTCATTTCGCCTTCAGAAGCGGCTTTGATGGCTTTCTTGATCTCTTCGTAGGACGCTGCTTTTTCCAGACGAACGGTCAGGTCAACAACGGATACGTTCGGAGTCGGAACGCGGAACGCCATACCGGTCAGTTTGCCGTTCAGTTCCGGCAGAACTTTACCTACTGCTTTAGCAGCGCCGGTAGAGGACGGGATGATGTTCTGAGCTGCGCCGCGGCCGCCGCGCCAGTCTTTGTGAGACGGGCCATCAACGGTTTTCTGAGTTGCGGTGGTCGCGTGAACGGTGGTCATCAGACCTTCGATGATGCCGAAGTTGTCGTTGATAACTTTCGCCAGCGGAGCCAGGCAGTTAGTGGTGCAGGAAGCGTTGGAAACGATGTCCTGGCCTGCATATTTCTCGAAGTTAGCGCCACGCACGAACATCGGGGTGTTGTCTTTGGACGGACCGGTCAGAACAACTTTTTTCGCGCCGGCAGTGATGTGCTTACGAGCAGTTTCGTCGGTCAGGAAGATACCGGTAGCTTCAGCAACAACGTCAACGCCGATTTCGTTCCACTTCAGGTTAGCCGGGTCTTTCTCAGCAGTAACACGGATGGTTTTGCCGTTAACAACCAGGTGGCCGTCTTTCACTTCAACGGTGCCGTTGAAACGACCGTGAGTGGAGTCGTACTTCAGCATGTACGCCATGTAATCCGCATCTAACAGATCGTTGATACCAACGATTTCGATGTCAGAACGCTCTTGAGCAGCACGGAAAACAATGCGACCGATACGGCCAAAACCGTTGATACCTACTTTGATAGTCATATATTCCACCAGCTATTTGTTAGTGAATAAAAGGTTGGCTGTAAAATTACAAAAACCTTACGCAGCGTCAAGCGGAATCGTGTCAATCATTGCGACAAATCAATCATCCGCATGTCCGTGGTCAGACTGATTAATCTCACTTTCCCTTTGAGCATCTTCCCCATATGGGGTGCCGCCCAAGATTTTAAAGGTCACTAAAGATAAAATTGTGAGACTCATCACAATTCCCTGGCTGCTTTATCGCAACTGCTAAGTTTAGAACAAAAGTCGAGCCCTGAGTGTTAATGTTTTGTTAGAATCAGGCTGATAAGTTGTCGAATCATGACCGCGAGATGTAAACAAATGGCGAACAATTCCTCCCAGGACGATCTGAAAAACGATCTGACCGAAATGCAGTTCTACGTAACGCAAAATCATGGCACCGAGCCGCCCTTTAGCGGACGCCTGCTGCACAACAAGCGCGATGGCGTCTACCACTGCCTGGTGTGCGATGCCGCGCTCTTTAGCGCCGAGACCAAGTATGATTCTGGCTGCGGCTGGCCGAGCTTCTACGAGCCGGTGAGCGAAGAGGCAATTCGTTATATCAATGATTACTCCCACGGCATGCAGCGCGTTGAAATCCGCTGCGGTAAGTGCGATGCACACCTGGGGCACGTTTTCCCGGACGGCCCACAGCCGACAGGTGAGCGTTATTGCGTCAACTCCGCGTCGTTGAGCTTTACCGATGAAGAGAATGGCGACCAGACCCGCGGTTGAAAAATCGATTCAGCTATTATTCCAGAGAGCAGAGTAAGATGAATATTGATGAGATCGTGAGCAATATGACGCCGGAGATTTACCAGCGTCTGGCGACGGCAGTTGAGCTGGGAAAATGGCCCGACGGCGTGGCGCTGACGCCGGAGCAGAAAGAGAACAGTCTGCAACTGGTGATGTTGTGGCAGGCGCGCAATAACGTGCAGGCGCAGCATATGACCATCGATACCAACGGGCAGATGGTGATGAAGAGCAAACAGCAGCTGAAAGAGGAGTTTGGCATCACCCCCAAACCGATCGCCACCTTCAAATCCTGACGATGTGCCGGATGGCGGCGTAAACGCCTTATCCGGCCTACGGAGTGTCATGCTTTTGTAGGCCTGATAAGCGTAGCGCCATCAGGCAAGTTATGGGCTCCGAAGCGGATTGCCGGATGGCGGCATAAACGCCTTATCCGGCCTACGGAGTGGCACGCTTTTGTACGCCTGATAAGCGCAGCGCCATCAGGCAGGTCTTCGGACCCGGAGCAGAGTGCCGGATGGCGGCGTAAACGCCTTATCCGGCCTACGGGGTGTCATGCTTTTGCAGGACTGATAAGCGCAGCGCCATCAGGCAGGTTTTCGAACCCGGTGCAGAGTGCCGGATGGCGGCGTAAACGCCTTATCCGGCCTACGGAGTGGTACGCTTTTGTAAGCCTGATAAGCGTCGCGCCATCAGGCAGGTTTTGGGCTCCGAAGCGGATTGCCGGATGGCGGCGTAAACGCCTTATCCGGCCTACGGAGTGACATGATTTTGTAGGCCTGATAAGGCGCAGCCGCCATCAGGCAGTGCGCGGGAATCAGCAACACTTACCCGCGCGTTTCCAGCCAGTCCGCCAGCGTATAGAGCGTTGCGCCGCCGCTTGCCATTGCCATAAACGCCTGCGTGCTGTCGTCGGCATGCAGGTTTACGCCACGACAACCGTCGGTAATCACACTTACTTCATACCCAAGCTGTAGCGCATCCTGCACCGTAAACTTCACGCAATAATCGGTGGCTAAGCCCATCACCACCAGCTCGCGAACGCCATGCGCCTGCAACCAGTCGTGAAGCGCCGTCTGCTGACGGTGGCCGTTATCGAAAAAGGCGCTGTAGCTGTCGATAAGCGGATTTTCCCCTTTGTGGAACACCGCATCGATGCCCTGCTGATCGAGCAGCGGATGCAGCGCCGCGCCCTCGCTCCCTTGCACACAGTGATCGGGCCAGAAAGTCTGCGCCAATCCCTCCAGCTCGCCAGTAACAAACGGCTCAACGCCGTGCTGGCTGGCGAAACTGCCGTGATTCGCCGGATGCCAGTCCATGCTGGTCAGCACCGGTTCGCCGCGGCTTTTAAACCACGGGATCAGCGTGTTTGCCACATCCACAGTGCTGTCGCCGCCCGCAACGGCCAGCGCGCCACCGGCACAAAAATCGTTTTGCAGATCGACCAGCAGCAGAGCGCGTGCTTTCATCGTTAACTCCTTACTCGTCCGGCGTCAGTTCACCGCGCAGGTTTTGCGTCATCGCGGTGCGGATCGCATTCGCGTCCAGATCCTGACTTAACAGATAGTGCAGTTTAGTCAGCGTCGCCTCGACCGTCATGTCCGCGCCGCCAATCACGCCTGCATGGGCGAGGGCGTTACCGGTAGCGTAACCACCCATATTGACCTTGCCGGACATGCACTGGGTCAGGTTCACAACCACGATGCCGCGCTCGCTCGCTTCCTGCAGCGCCTTAAGGAACTCGCGGTTTTGCGGCGCGTTGCCTACGCCGTATGAACGCAGGATCAGCGCTTTTACCGGCTGCAGCAGGAAGTTACGCACCACATCGGCAGAAATACCCGGGTAGATGGTCACAACGCCAATCGGTTGCGGGGTGATCGGATGAACGATCAGTTCGCCCACGGTGCTCGGCGCAGGCGGCGTGCCGAGACGGCGAATGTGGATACCTGCTTCCAGCAGCGGCGAGAGGTTCGGTGAGGCAAAAGCATCAAAACCGTCAGCGTGGGCTTTAGTGGTGCGGTTGCCACGATAGAGACGGTTGTTGAAAAAGAGGGTCACTTCATTAATCGGGAAGTTCGCCGCCACATAGAGCGCGTTAAGCAGGTTGATCTGCCCGTCGGAGCGCAGTTCCGCCAGCGGGATTTGTGACCCTGTCACAATTACCGGCTTGCCGAGGTTTTCAAGCATAAACGACAGGGCGGACGCGGTGTAGGCCATGGTGTCGGTGCCGTGCAGGATCACGAAACCGTCATACTCGTCGTAGTGCGCTTTCACATCATCCGCAATATGCTGCCAGTCTTCCGGCGTCATATCGGAGGAGTCCATCAGCGGGGCATATTCATGGATGGTGAAGTCGGGCATCTCCGGACGATGGAACTCTGGCATCAGCGCCAGCTGGCGCTGCAGATGACCGGAAACCGGCACATAGCCATGCTCTGAACGCTGCATGCCGATGGTGCCGCCCGTGTAGGCTACGTAAATGGATTTTTTTTGCATGGTAAGTAGGTTCTGACTGAATCAAAAAATCCCCTCCAGCGGAGGGGATGCGTAAGGAAAAATTAGCGAACGGTGGCGCAGTTCAGGCACAGCGCATAACGGTTCTGCGGATCGTTAAATACCGCCAGTTTATCCGTTTCGGCTTTCACTTCCTGCGCTGCGCTTGCCAGCGGTGCCGGCAGGTAAGCCTGCAGCGCCTGTGGCAGCATTGCGCGCACCGAGCCGGTCATGCTGTCCACCACGCGGTCCAGTAAGCCTAGCTCCTCTTCGTAGTAATCAACATGCCACTGTTTCAGCTTCGCCAGCTCTGCGGCTTTAGCAATCGCGTCATCGAAGTCGCCCAGTGCATCGACCAGGCCGTTATTTTTCGCATCCTGACCGGTCCAGACGTGGCCCTGTGCGATTTTATCCACCTGCTCCGGCGTGCTGTTGCGCGACTTCGCCACCAGCGTGATAAAGCGCTTATAGCCATTCTCGATGCTCAACTGCATCATTTGCTGAACTTCATCAGGCAGCGCTTTGGTCATGCTCACATCCGCCAGCGGCGAAGTGGCAACGCCATCCGTATGCACACCGATGCTGTCGAGGCTGTTCTCCAGCGTATTGATCACGCCAAAGATGCCGATGGAGCCGGTCAGGGTGCTCGGGTTGGCAACAATGTAGTTGGCTGGTGTCGAGATCCAGTACCCACCGGAGGCTGCCATGCCGCCCATCGAAACGACAACCGGTTTGCCTGCCGCACGGGCAGCGGCCAGTTCAGCGCGGATCACCTCGGAGGCGCTGACGCTGCCGCCGGGGCTGTTGACACGCAGGACAATCGCTTTGACCTTGTCATCCAGACGCGCGTCGCGGATCTGCGCCGCGGTAGTATCACCGCCCACATTCCCCGGGGTCTCTTCGCCATCCATGATGGCGCCGTTAGCGAAGATCACCGCCACAGTGCCGCCTACATCGGCCGGCGTTTTGGTTTGATAGTCATAGAAGCTGATGGCGCGGAAGTTTTTATCTTCCTTGCTCCAGCCAAACTGTTTCACCATCGCTTTTTCTGCGTCAGCGGCAGAGCCCAGCTCATCAACCAGCTTGTTATCGAGCGCATATTTCGCCGTATCGCCGTCCACTTTACGCAGGCCGTCGAGCATCGCTTGCGCGCCAGGGAAGACCTGCTGGGCGGTGATCTGGCGGTTAGCCGCCACGGTGTTGAGGTAGTTCTGCCACAGCTCGCCGATCCAGCGGCTGTCCGCTTCGCGCGCGGCAGGGGACATATCGTCGCGAATGAACGGCTCAACGGCGGATTTGTAAGTGCCGACGCGGAAGACGTGGGTCGTCACTTTCAGTTTGTCGAGCAGCGCTTTGTAATAAAGGCCGTTGGTAGCGAAACCATGCAGATCGACCACGCCCTGCGGCGAGAGCCAGATCTTATTGGCAAAGCTTGCAAGGTAGTACTGACCCTGGCTGTAATTATCGCCCACCGCATAGACCGGTTTCCCGCTGTCGCGGAATTCGCGCAGCGCTTTACCGATGTACTGCATCGAGGGCTGATCGGCACCGGCGAAATTCTTCAGATCGAGCACAATGCCGGTAATGTTGCGATCCTGCTGTGCCTGACGGATAGTTTCGACGATATCGAAGAGTGAGTTCTCCTGCAGACGATCGGAGCTGGCACCGAACAGCTGGCGACCCAGTGCGCCGAGGCGACCGCTGGCGGAGGTTTTATCAACCACCACGCCGGAGATATCCAGCAGCAGCGCGCCGCGCCCGCTGCGTTCCGCTTTGCTGTCGCTGACCTGCATCCATACGCCGACTGCCACTAATATCAACACGATGAAGATAACGTTCATCACCAGGTTGCGGGTAAAGTTCAGCAATCGCCAGCACCACTTAAAAAATCCGGCAATAATGCGCCAAAGGGTTTGCATGTATTCTCCCTGCGAGTTAACGGCCACCGCTGCCCGAGCGGCAAAGTGTGGTTATCCTAATTATCCCGCTGCCTCTTGTCAGCAGGAATCGCCTCCGGCGCTGTAACAATTTCTACGCCCATGTTAATTTTATGAACAAATTTCACAACAAGAGGTTAACTAATGGACGCACTTGAACTTCTCGTCAACCGACGCAGTGCTTCTCGCCTGGCAGAACCGGCTCCGGCAGGTGAACAGCTGGATAACATTCTGCGCGCTGGCATGCGAGCGCCAGACCACGGCACACTGCAACCGTGGCACTTCTTTGTGATTGAGGGGGAAGGGCGCGAGCGCTTCAGCCAGACGATGGAGCAGGCGGCGCGTGCCGCGTGCCAGGATGAAAAAGGCATTGAGAAAGCGCGTACCTCGCCGTTTCGTGCACCGATGATTATCACCGTGGTGGCAAAGTGTCAGGCGCACCACAAAGTGCCGCAGTGGGAGCAGCTGCTCTCCGCGGGGTGTGCGGTGATGGCGATGCAGATGGCGGCGCTGGCGCAGGGCTTTAACGGCATCTGGCGTACCGGCCCGCTGACCAACAGCCCCGAGGTTCGCCAGGCGTTTAACTGTGGTGAACTGGATCAGATTGTCGGCTTCCTCTACCTCGGTACCCCGCAGTTGAAAGCCTCTACCACGGTGACCGTGCCGGATCATACGCCGTTCGTTACCCACTTCTGAGTGCCGCTTGCGCCGGATGGCGATAAACGCTAATCCGGCCTGGGCCACCACGCAGGTTTGCAGGCCAGATTAAACGCTGCCGTCATCCGGCAGCAGGGTTACTTATGACTCGCTGCAAACTCCTCTTTGGCTTTTTGCAACTGCTGCTGGAACGCCGGATTGGTGTGCAGGGTGGCGACAACCGCCGAGCCGACAACGCGCGCGGCGTCAACGTCGCTCTGCCAGTGGTAACCACAAATCACCCGGCTTTGGCCCAGGTCGAAGCCGCGCTTGAGGATCTCATTCTGTCGCTGCGGATTGACTTCCGCCAGCACCAGCGCCGTGGCCCAGCCAATCGCCGTATGGCCTGACGGGTAGGATCCATTCTTCGACAGCTCATCCTGATCTTTGGTATTGCAGGTTGGCACGTTGTAGAAGGCGAAAGGACGAATGCGCATGTACTTCTGTTTAGCGCCGCGTGTGGCCAGATCGCCCGCATCTTCAATCATATTGGTCAGCAGCTTGTGCAGCTGCGGCGCATCTTTTTCGGTGATCGGTGAACCGAACGCGCCGGAGAAGGCGTTGGCCACGCCGCCGCTGCTCAGGTTGGCGTCTTCAGCGGCAAGCTTGCCGCGCTCGGTATTGCGCAGTAAACGCCCCTGCTCATACATCGCCTGATCGTTGAGAAAAGCGATGCTGCCCACTTCCGGCGGTGGCGGCAGCAGCGCCAGGCTATCAATTGCCTGGTCGTTTTTCAGGTAGTAGAGATCCGGTTTGGTGGTGGCATCATTTCCCGTTGGTACAAGAGCAAAGGCGTTGGCAGAAAGTAAACCCGCAAGGCAAAGGGTGATAAGTCTTTTTTTCATTAGAGATTCCTTAGATTTTTGACTGCAACAGCCATAGGTGGCTGTTGTCATATTTCTGTCATAATCTGCGCGAAATAACATTGCGGTGAATCGCAAAACCGCTCCTGCACCGTTTTGCTGCGGTGTGAACGCTTAAAATATAATCAGCAATTATCACTCTTTCGCTCGCTTAATGAGCAACGGGGCGCGAAATCGGATTGTCACACTTACTACCTTACGGTTTGGGCGCTACCATAGCGCCATTGCAATGACAGGAGATGTCCATGAGCGAGCAAGCTATTCGTTTAACGCAATACAGCCACGGAGCCGGTTGCGGATGTAAAATTTCCCCCAAAGTGCTGGATACCATCTTGCACAGCGAGCAGGCGAAGTTCCTCGATCCCAACCTTCTGGTCGGCAACGAGACGCGTGACGACGCCGCGGTTTACGACCTTGGTAATGGCACCTGCGTTATCAGCACTACTGACTTTTTTATGCCGATTGTCAATAACCCCTTCGACTTTGGCCGCATCGCCGCAACAAACGCCATCAGCGACGTCTTCGCGATGGGCGGCAAACCGATCATGGCTATCGCTATCCTCGGCTGGCCGCTTGATAAGCTGCCCCCGGAGGTTGCTCGTGAAGTGATCGAAGGCGGGCGTTTTGCCTGTCAGCAGGCGGGCATTGCGCTGGCCGGTGGCCACTCGATCGATGCCCCGGAGCCGATTTTTGGCCTTGCCGTCACCGGCGTAGTGCCGACCGAGCGCGTGAAGAAGAACAGCACCGCGCAGGCGGGCTGCAAACTCTTCCTCACCAAACCGCTGGGTATTGGCGTGTTGACCACCGCTGAGAAGAAATCCCTGCTTAAGCCGGAGCATGTTGGGCTGGCGACGGAGGTGATGTGCCGGATGAACCTCGCCGGTGCGGCGTTTGCCGATATTGAGGGTGTGAAAGCGATGACCGACGTCACCGGCTTTGGTCTGCTGGGACACTTGAGCGAGATGTGCCAGGGCGCGGGCGTGCAGGCGCAACTTACCTACGCCGACGTGCCGAAGCTGCCAGGCGTGGAGGAGTATATTGCCCAGGGCGCGGTGCCGGGCGGCACGCAGCGTAACTTTGCCAGCTACGGCCACCTGATGGGCGAGATGCCGGATGCCGTGCGCAATCTGTTGTGCGATCCGCAAACCTCCGGCGGTCTGCTGCTGGCGGTGACGCCGGATGCCGAAGCGCAGGTGAAAGCCACGGCGGCGGAGTATGGCATCGAACTGAGCGCCATTGGCGAACTGGTCACCGCCCGCGGCGGTCGCCCGATGATTGAGATCCGATAAGTCGATGCGGTTATTTATTGCCGAAAAGCCCAGTCTGGCGCGCGCCATTGCCGATGTGTTGCCGAAGCCGCATCGCAAAGGCGACGGCTACATTGAGTGCGGTAATGGCCAGGTGGTGACCTGGTGTATCGGTCACCTGCTGGAGCAGGCGCAGCCGGATGTCTATGACAGCCGCTATGCGCGCTGGAACCTGGCGGATTTGCCCATTGTGCCGGAGAAGTGGCAGCTGCAGCCGCGCCCCTCGGTGCTTAAGCAGATCAACGTTATTAAGCGTCTGCTTGCCGACGCCGACGAAGTGGTGCATGCCGGTGACCCGGATCGCGAAGGGCAACTGCTGGTGGATGAGGTGATTGACTACCTGCAACTGCCCGCGGAAAAGCGCCAGCATGTGCAGCGCTGCCTGATTAACGATCTCAACCCGCAGGCGGTGGAGAGAGCGATTGGGCGGCTGCGTGCCAACAGCGAGTTTATTCCGCTCTGCGTCTCGGCGCTGGCCCGCGCCCGCGCAGACTGGCTTTACGGCATTAATATGACCCGCGCCTATACGCTTTTAGGCCGCAACGCCGGCTATCAGGGGGTGCTCTCCGTTGGGCGCGTCCAGACCCCGGTGCTGGGGCTGGTGGTGCGGCGCGATGAAGAGATTGAGAACTTCGTCTCGAAAGATTTTTTTGAAGTGAAAGCGCATATTGTGACCCCCGCCGGGGAGCGGTTTACCGCCCTCTGGCAGCCGAGCGATGCCTGTGAGCCTTACCAGGATGAAGAGGGACGTCTGCTGCATCGCGCGCTGGCGGAGCACGTAGTTAACCGCATCAGCGGTCAACCGGCGATGGTCACTGCCTATAACGATAAACGGGAATCAGAACTGGCACCGCTGCCGTTCTCCCTCTCATCACTGCAGATTGAGGCGGCGAAGCGTTTTGGCCTGAGCGCGCAGAACGTGCTCGATACCTGCCAGAAGCTGTATGAAACCCACAAATTAATTACCTATCCGCGCTCCGACAGCCGCTATTTGCCGGAGGAGCACTTTGCCGGTCGCCATGCGGTGCTGAACGCGATTGGCGTGCATGCCGCCGATCTGCTGCCGCAGCCGGTGGTTAACCCCGATACGCGCAACCGCTGCTGGGATGACAAAAAGGTGGATGCTCACCATGCGATCATTCCGACCGCGCGCAGCTCGAAGGTGAGCCTCAGCGATAACGAGGCCAAAGTCTACAACCTGATTGCGCGGCAATATCTGATGCAGTTCTGCCCGGATGCGGTGTTCCGCAAGTGCCAGATCGATCTCGATATCGCCAACGGCAAGTTTATCGCCAAAGCGCGTTTCCTGGCGGAAGCGGGGTGGCGGACGCTGCTTGGCGCGAAAGAGCGCGATGAAGATGATGACGGCACGCCGCTGCCGGTGGTAGCAAAGGGCGATGAGCTGTTGTGTGAAAAGGGCGAAGTGGTGGCGCGCCAGACGCAGCCGCCGCGCCACTTCACCGATGCGACGCTGCTCTCTGCGATGACCGGTATTGCGCGCTTTGTGCAGGATAAGGATCTGAAAAAGATCCTGCGCGCCACCGATGGATTAGGCACCGAAGCGACGCGTGCGGGTATTATCGAACTGCTGTTTAAGCGCGGCTTTCTGGTGAAAAAAGGGCGCTATATTCACTCTTCCGACGCAGGAAGGGCATTGATCCACTCGCTGCCGGAGATGGCGGCGCGACCCGATATGACTGCGCACTGGGAGTCGGTGCTGACGCAGATCAGCGAAAAGGAGTGTCGCTACCAGGACTTTATGCAGCCGCTGGTCGGCACGTTGCATGAGCTGATCCACCAGGCGCGCAGCACCCCGGTACGGCAGTTCCGCGGCCTGGTGGCACCCGGCGGCGATAAGAAAAAATCCTTCGCCAAAGGACGCAGTAAGAAACGCCCGCCCGCGGCGGAAGCGCCTGCCTCGTAATCCCGTCAGCAATGCCCGATGGCGCTGCGCTTATCGGGCCTACAAAAGCATGCTAACCCGTACGCCGCCATCCGGCACTCCGCACCGGGCCCGAAAACCTGCCTGATGGCGCTGCGCTTATCAGGCCTACAAAAGCGTGCTAACCCGTACGCTGCCATACGGTACTCTGCACCGGGTCTGCAAATTGCCTGATGGCGCTGCGCTTATCAGGCCTACAAAAGCGTGCTAACCCGTACGCCGCCATCCGGCACTCCGCACCGGGCCCGAAAACCTGCCTGATGGCGCTGCGCTTATCAGGCCTACAAAAGCGTGCTAACCCGTACGTTGCCATACGGCACTCTGCACCGGGTCTGCAAATTGCCCGATGGCGCTGCGCTTATCGGGCCTACAACGGCATGCTAACCTGTAGGCCGGATAAGGCGTTTATGCCGCCATCCGGCAATGCGCTGCGGTTAAATCACTCCCTGGGCGATCATCGCGTCGGCGACTTTAACAAAGCCCGCGATATTCGCGCCGCGTACGTAATGCGTTTGCTTCTCTTCACCGCCGTACTCCACGCAGGCCTGGTGAATATCCAGCATGATGTGCTGCAAACGGGCATCCACCTCTTCGGCTTTCCAACTGATGCGGCCTGCATTCTGCGCCATCTCCAGACCGGAAGTTGCCACGCCGCCAGCATTCGCCGCTTTGCCTGGGGCAAACAGCACGCCTGCGTCGAGGAAAAGATCCGTCGCTTCGATGGTGGTCGGCATATTGGCCCCTTCGGCCACGGCTTTGACACCGTTGGCGATAAGCGTCTGCGCGGCTTCAACGTCCAGCTCATTCTGCGTGGCGCAGGGCAGCGCGATGTCGACCGGCACTGACCACGGCTGTTTCCCTTCCAGATAAGTCAGGCCAAACTCCCGCGCGTAATCGGCTACCCGGCCGTCGCGGCTCGCCTTGATCTCGCACAGGCGCGCCAGTTTTTCCGCCGTGAAGCCCGCTTCGTCAACCACCGTTCCCGCAGAGTCAGAGGCGGTAATCACGCGCGCGCCGAGCGACATCGCTTTCTCAATCGCATACTGGGCAACGTTACCGGAGCCGGAAACCGCCACGCGCATCCCTTCGAAGCCAAGGCCATGGCGCTCCAGCATCGCCTGGGTGAAATAGACCAGGCCGTAACCGGTCGCTTCCGGGCGGATCAGGCTGCCGCCAAACGAGAGGCCTTTTCCGGTAAAGACGCAGGCGGTGTTGTTGGAGAGCTTTTTCATCATCCCGGCCATAAAGCCCACTTCACGCCCGCCTACGCCGATATCGCCGGCAGGCACATCGGTGTCTGCGCCAAGGTGGCGATACAGCTCGGTGATCAGCGCCTGGCAGAAGCGCATCACTTCGCCGTCACTTTTGCCTTTAGGATTGAAATCACTGCCGCCTTTACCGCCGCCCATCGGGAGGGTGGTGAGGGCATTTTTGAAGGTCTGTTCGAAGCCGAGGAACTTGAGGATCGATAAGTTTACCGAGGGGTGAAAACGCATGCCGCCTTTATAGGGGCCGATAGCGGAGCTGAACTGCACGCGCCATGCGCGGTTAACCTGCACCTGGTTGCGATCGTCTACCCAGGCGACACGGAACTGAATCACGCGCTCCGGCTCAACCAGACGTTCAAGCAGCGAAAGCTGACGGTAGCGCGGGTTGGCCTCGAGAAAGGGCCAGAGGGTACTCATCACTTCACGAACGGCCTGGGAGAACTCCGGCTGGTGCGGATCGCGTTGATGAACAGCGTTGAGGAATGTTGCAAGAGAGGGGGTCTGATCCATAGATATAAGCGTCTCTTATTATGTTGATGAGTGTTGTTGTGTTTGCAATGCGCAAAAAACGGGCGCTTTTCGACTATAACATCGGCGACAGGCCACGCCGCAAGGGAAAATCTCGCTCATCAGATAAATTAAGAACCTGTTTACGGTCATAATGAAAAACGATGAAGCGGGAAACTAAAGTCCCGGAAAATAGATCCGTTATAGTAATAAGTGCAGTCAATCAAAAAGGAGAGGCTATGAGCCGATTTACAGGCGTTGCCGCCGCGTTGTTGCTGATCGCATCGGGCAGCGCGCTGGCGGATCGCTACCCGTCGCCGGGTGTGGAAGTGAATGTGCCGGCTGAAGTATTCAGCAGCGGCGGGCAGACGCAAACGACACAGCCCTGCATGCAGTGCTGTGTCTACGGCAATCAAAATTACAGCGAAGGGTCGGTGATCAAAATGGAAGGGGTGCTGCTGCAGTGCCAGCGCGATGAGCGCACGATTTCCACTAATCCGCTGGTGTGGCGTCGTGTAAAACCCTGAACGCCTCCAGTAGGGGGATATCCGCCGGAGCCAGCGCATAGGTGAGCGCGTCGGCGGGTGTCACCCACGCAAGCTCACTGTGATAATGGCGCGTTGGCTCGCCTGCAAAGGTGTGCACGTGCCAGGCGTGAAGCGTAATCAGCCGCCCGGAGACTTCGCGCTGGTGGCTGGCAACAAAGCGCGCCGGAACCGCCTCGATACCCAACTCTTCACGCAGCTCGCGCACCAGCGCCTGCGGCTGCGTTTCACCCGCTTCCACTTTGCCGCCTGCGAACTCCCATAAACCGGGTTGATCCGCGTGCGGCGGGCGTTGCGCGAGCAGAATATGGCCGTCGCGCTCAATGATGGCGGCGACCACGTCGATGCTTTTTAGCGTCTGCGTCATCAGAGTTTGAACGTCGCCCAGACCGGTGCATGGTCAGAGGGTTTTTCCATGCCGCGGATATCGTAATCGATGCCGGTCTCAATGCAGCGCTCCGCCAGCGGCTGGCTCGCCATCAGCAGATCGATACGCAGCCCGCGGTTATCATCAAAGCCTCTTGAGCGGTAATCAAACCATGAGAAACGATCCGTGGTGTCCGGGTTGGCTTCGCGGTAGGTATCCACCAGCCCCCAGTTTTTCAGGCGTTCCATCCACTCACGCTCTTCCGGCAGGAAGGAGCATTTGCCGGTACGCAGCCAGCGTTTACGGCTCTCTTCCCCGATGCCGATATCCAGATCCGTCGGGCTGATATTCATATCCCCCATAATCAGCACCGGGTTCTCGCGCTTCAGTTCGTTATCGAGGAAGTGTTGCAGATCCCGGTAGAACTTCTCTTTTGCCGGGAACTTGGTCGGATGGTCGCGGCTTTCCCCCTGCGGGAAGTAGCCATTGATAACGGTGATGTTGCCGAGCGGGGAGGGGATCTCCGCCATGATGATGCGGCGCTGTGCCTCTTCGTCGTCGTCCGGGAAGCCTCGACGCACCATTACAGGCGTCTCTTTGGTCAGCAGCGCCACGCCGTAGTGACCCTTTTGCCCGTGATAGAAGACGTTGTAACCGAGACGTGCCACCTCTTCGAGGGGGAACATATCGTCATGGACTTTCGTCTCCTGCAACCCGATCACATCGGGCTGGTGTTGTTCGACGATTGCCTGAAGCTGGTGGGGTCTGGCGCGCAGGCCGTTGATATTGAACGAGACAAATTTCATAGTCGCAGCCACTTAAGGGAGTAAAAGATGCAGGAATGTTATCAGAGTTTACTTTCAATCACTGCCACTTATTCCGAAGCCCATCGCGCCTGCGCAAAAATCAGGCCAGTTGCCTCTTTTCAGGGCGCGCTGCGCCAAAATGGGGCGTTCCGGCAGAATTAATTTCGAGGAGAGTCACAGTTCCAGAATTAAATTTTATAAATGCATAAACTATCGCTAAATCCCGCCATGGTTGGCCGCAATATCTAAAATTATTCACTTTTTATGCATGATAAGTGAATAGCGCTCGGTTGTAAGTTATTGAAATAACGTTCTTGTACACCGTTTATGCATTTTTCCCTCTGGCTGGCACGAAGCGTGCAATCTACATTAAGGGCGAAAACGTCATTTTTATTAACATTTATTCAACCATTTCTTTACCGGTGAGGTCGCTATGTCTCTGTCTGTTACGCGTGAAAATTTCGATCAATGGATGCTGCCGGTCTATGCGCCTGCGCCGTTTATCCCGGTTCGCGGCGAGGGCTCACGTCTGTGGGATCAGCAGGGCACGGAGTATATCGACTTCGCTGGTGGCATTGCGGTTAACGCGCTGGGCCACGCTAACCCGGTGCTGTGCAAAGCATTAAGCGAGCAGGCGGCGAAGTTCTGGCATACCGGAAATGGCTACACCAACGAGCCGGCGCTGCGGCTGGCAAAACGGCTGATTGATGCCACCTTCGCCGACCGGATCTTCTTTTGTAACTCCGGAGCGGAAGCCAACGAAGCGGCGCTGAAACTGGCGCGTAAATATGCCCACGACACCTTTGGCGCGCAGAAGAGCGGCATTGTCGCCTTCAAAAATGCCTTCCACGGTCGCACGCTCTTTACCGTCAGCGCCGGTGGTCAGCCCGCCTATTCGCAGGATTTTGCGCCGCTGCCGCCGCAGATCCAGCATGCCACCTTTAACGATCTCGCCTCTGCCAGCGCCCTGATTAACGACGACACCTGCGCGGTGATTGTTGAGCCGATGCAGGGTGAGGGCGGCGTAGTGCCTGCCGATCCAGCCTTTTTACAGGGGCTGCGCGAGATCTGCTCCCGCCACAATGCACTGCTGATTTTTGATGAAGTGCAGACCGGCGTCGGCCGCACCGGCGAACTCTATGCCTATATGCACTATGGCGTGACGCCGGATGTGTTAACCACCGCAAAAGCGCTCGGCGGCGGCTTCCCGATTGGCGCGATGCTCACTACCGAAACCTTCGGCAAGGTGATGAATGTCGGCACCCACGGCACCACCTATGGCGGTAACCCGCTGGCGGGCGCGGTGGCAGGCGCGCTGCTTGATACCGTCAACACCCCACAAATGCTCAACGGCGTGAAACAGCGCCACGAGTGGTTCACCGAACAGCTTAACGCCATCAACGCCCGCCACCTGCTGTTCAGCGATATTCGCGGCCTTGGGCTGTTAATCGGCTGCCAGCTAGTGCCCGCCTTCAGCGGTAAAGCGAAGCAGATCTCCCAGCTGGCGGCAGCGGAAGGGGTAATGGTGCTGATTGCCGGTGGCAACGTGCTGCGTTTCGCCCCGGCGCTGAACATCAGCGAAGAGGAGGTGCGCATCGGCCTTGAGCGCTTTGCCCGCGCCTGTGAAAAATTCCTCTCGGAGAGCACAACATGATGGTGATTCGTCCGGTCGCAGCAAGCGATCTCTCAGCCCTGATGAAACTCGCTGGCAAAACCGGCGGCGGTTTAACGTCCCTGCCCGCCGATGAGGCAACCCTGGCGGTGCGTATTGAGCGCGCCCGCCAGACCTGGCAAGGCACGCTGCCGAAGGGCGAGCAGGGCTATGTCTTTGTGCTGGAAGATACCCAGAGCGGCGAAGTGGGCGGCATCTGCGCCATTGAGGTCGCCGTCGGGCTTAACGACCCGTGGTACAACTACCGCGTCGGCACTCAGGTGCACGCCTCGAAAGAGCTGAATGTCTACAACGCGCTGCCGACGCTGTTTCTCAGTAACGATCACACCGGCAGCAGCGAGCTTTGCACCCTGTTTCTCGACCCCGCCTGGCGCAAAGCGGGCAACGGCTACCTGTTGTCGAAATCGCGCTTTATGTTTATGGCGGCGTTTCGCGATCGCTTCAATGAGAAAGTGGTTGCCGAAATGCGCGGGGTGATTGATGAGCACGGCTACTCCCCCTTCTGGGAGAGCGTTGGTAAGCGCTTCTTCTCGATGGAGTTCAGCCGCGCGGATTATCTCTGCGGCACCGGGCAGAAAGCCTTTATCGCCGAGCTAATGCCGAAACACCCGATCTATACCCACTTCCTCACGGAAGAGGCGCAGTCGGTGATTGGTCACGTCCATCCGCAGACCGCGCCTGCGCGCGCGGTGCTGGAGAAAGAGGGGTTCCGCTACCGCAACTATGTCGACATCTTTGATGGCGGGCCGACGCTGGAGTGCGATATCGACCGCGTGCGGGCGATCCGCAAAAGCCGGCTGGTGGCGGTTGGTGAAGGGCAACGCGCACCGGGCGAGTGGCCGGCCTGCATGGTGTCGAATGAGCGCTATGACGATTTTCGCGCGATGCTGATCAATGTTGACCCGCAGACGGAACGGCTACTGCTGTCAGCGGGCGAGCTGGATGCGCTGAAGTGTCAGCCCGGCGATAGCGTCCGGTTGGTGCGCCTGTGTGCGGAAGAGAAGAGTGGTGAGGAGAGAGCGCAATGAGTTTATGGATCAACGGTGAGTGGATAAAGGGCCAGGGCGCACGGCGGGAGAAAACCAACCCGGTGAGCCACGACGTGCTGTGGCAGGGCTTCGATGCGGATAGCGTCCAGGTCGAAGCGGCTTACGAGGCCGCGCGCGCCGCTTTCCCCGCCTGGGCGCGCCAGCCCTTTAGCGCCCGCCAGGCGATCGTGGAGAAATTTGCCGCGCTGCTGGAGAGTAATAAAGAAGAGCTGACAACGATCATCGCCCGCGAAACCGGCAAACCGCGCTGGGAAGCCGTCACCGAAATCACCGCGATGATTAACAAAGCGGCGATCTCGGTAAAGGCGTATCACACGCGCACCGGCGAACAGCATACGGAAATGGCAGACGGCGCGGCAACCCTGCGTCATCGCCCGCACGGCGTGCTGGCGGTGTTTGGCCCCTACAACTTCCCCGGCCACCTGCCGAACGGGCATATCATCCCGGCACTGCTGGCGGGCAATACGCTGCTGTTTAAACCGAGCGAACTGACGCCGTGGATTGGCGAGGCGGTGGTGAAACTGTGGCAGCAGGCTGGCTTACCGGCTGGTGTGCTTAACTTATTGCAGGGCGGGCGGGAAACTGGCCAGGCGCTGAGCGCGCTGCCTGGGCTGGATGGGCTGCTGTTTACCGGCAGTGCTAATACCGGCTATCAGCTGCATCGCCAGCTGGCGGGTCAGCCAGAGAAGATCCTCGCGCTGGAGATGGGCGGCAATAACCCGCTGATTGTTGAAGATCCTGATGATATTGATGCCGCGGTGCACCTGGCGATCCAGTCCGCCTTTGTTACCGCCGGCCAGCGCTGCACCTGCGCGCGGCGGCTGCTGGTGAAGCGCTCAGCGGCGGGCGACACCTTCCTGAAGCGGCTGGTGGAGGTCGCCAGCAAGCTGATACCGGCTGCCTGGGATGCCGAGCCGCAGCCCTTTTTCGGCGGGCTGATCTCACCCCAGGCGGCGGAGCAGGTCTATCACGCCTGGCAGGAGCATGAAGCGCGCGGTGGCAAAACGTTACTGGCTCCGCGTCTGCTGGCGGCGGGCACCTCTCTGCTGACGCCGGGCATTATTGAGATGACCGCGGTGGGCAACGTGCCTGATGAAGAGGTGTTTGGCCCGCTGCTCTGCGTCTGGCGCTATGACGATTTTGATGATGCGATTACGCTTGCGAACAACACGCGTTATGGCCTCGCCTGCGGCCTGGTTTCGCCGCAGCGGGAGAAGTTCGATCGCCTGCTGCTGGAGGCGCGCGCCGGGATCGTTAACTGGAATAAACCGTTAACCGGTGCGGCGAGTACTGCGCCGTTTGGCGGTGTTGGTGCGTCCGGCAACCATCGCGCCAGCGCCTGGTATGCGGCGGATTACTGCGCCTGGCCAATGGCGAGCCTTGAGACGGCGGATCTCACTCTCCCGCAAAGCCTCAGCCCGGGCCTTAGCCATTTGCGTGAGGAGCAGCCATGAGCGCGCGTGAAGTGAACTTTGATGGCCTGGTCGGGCTGACACACCACTACGCGGGTTTATCCTTCGGTAATGAAGCCTCGACTAAACACCGTTTTCAGCGATCCAACCCAAAGCTGGCGGCAAAGCAGGGGCTTTTAAAGATGAAAGCGCTGGCGGACGCCGGATTTCTGCAGGCGGTCATTCCCCCTCACGAGCGCCCGAACGTTGCTGCATTACGCCAGTTAGGTTTTCGCGGTAGCGATGAGCAGGTCGTTGAAAAAGCCGCAACCCAGGCGCCGGAACTGCTCTCTGCCGCCAGCTCCGCTTCAGCGATGTGGGTGGCGAATGCCGCCACCGTTTGCCCGTCGGCAGATGCCGAGGATGGCAAAGTCCACCTGACGGTGGCGAACCTGAACAACAAATTCCACCGCTCAATCGAAGCGCCGACCACCGAAGCGCTGCTGCGGGCGATTTTCCGCGATCCACACACCTTCAGCGTACACGGCGCGTTGCCGCAGGTGGCACGTTTTGGTGACGAGGGGGCCGCTAACCATAACCGCTTCGGCGGCGAGTATGGCGATGCGGGGGTGCAGCTCTTTGTGTATGGCCGCGAGGAGGGCAACGAACTGGCTCCCGGGCGTTATCCGGCGCGCCAGACGCTGGAGGCAAGCCAGGCGGTGGCCCGCCTCAACCAGGTGCGTGCGCATCAGGTGGTCTATGCTCAGCAAAACCCGGAAGTTATCGATCTGGGCGTGTTCCATAATGATGTGATTGCGGTCTCCAACCGCCAGCTGCTTTTCTGCCACGAGCAGGCGTTTGCCGGGCAGCCTCAACTGCTGGCAGAGCTTGCGGCAAAAGTGCCGGGCTTTATGGCGATCGAAGTGCCGCAACAGGCGGTATCGGTCACAGACGCAGTGGCAACTTACCTGTTTAATAGTCAATTATTGAGCCATGATGATGGGCGCATGACGCTGGTGTTGCCGCAGGAGTCGCAGGAGCATGCAGGCGTCTGGTGTTACCTCAACGACCTGCTGGCGCAGGATAACCCGATTAGCGCCCTTAAGGTCTTCGATCTGCGCGAAAGTATGGCGAACGGTGGCGGGCCAGCCTGCCTGCGTTTGCGGGTGGTGTTGAGCGAGGCGGAGCAGCGGGCGGTCAACCCGGCGGTGATGATGAACGATAGGCTGTTTGCTGCGCTCAATGCGTGGGTAGACAAATACTATCGCGACCGTCTGACGCAGGCCGATTTAGCCGATCCGCAGCTGTTGCGCGAAGGGCGAGAAGCGCTGGATCGCCTCACTCAACTGTTGGATCTCGGGTCGGTTTATCCTTTTCAGCGTTAAGCGGAGGCGGTATGGAGAACTTTCTGGCAGCAACCATTGCGGGCGATATTCCACGCAAGATGTCCGGTGAAGCGGGCGGAATTCACTGGTTGTGGCATGAGCAGGGGATCCTCGAGCTGGTGCCGCCGCAGCCGGTAGGGCGTTCGCTGGTGATCTCCTGCGCCATTCACGGTAATGAGACGGCACCGGTGGAGCTTATCGATCAACTCCTGCACAACCTCTTTTCTGGTGAGCAGCCGCTGACCTGGCGACTGCTGATTATTCTTGGCAATCCGCAGGCGCTGGCGCAGGGTAAGCGCTATATCAAAAGCGATCTCAACCGCATGTTTGGCGGGCGCTGGCAGCAGCTTCCGCCGAGTGATGAAACCATCCGCGCGGCGCAGCTTGAGCGGGCGGTGACGCACTTTTTCTCTGAAGGGGACGAGACGCGCTGGCATCTCGATCTGCATACTGCCATTCGCGGCTCGCACCATGTGCGTTTTGGTGTCCTGCCGCAGCGCGCCACGCCGTGGGATGAAGCTTTCCTGACGTGGCTCGGCGCGGCCGGGCTTGAAGCGCTGGTGTTCCATCAGGCACCTGGCGGAACCTTTACCCACTTCAGCTGTGAAAGCTTCGACGCGCTCGCCTGCACGCTGGAGCTGGGGAAAGCGCTGCCGTTTGGTGCCAACGATCTGAGCCAGTTTCAGCGCACCGCCTGGGCTTTGGCGGCGCTGCTTGCCGGCGAGCCCGCGCCTGATACCGAGCTTGCTCCGCTGCGTTACCGGGTGGTGCAGCAACTGACCCGGCGCAGCGAGGCGTTTACCCTCTATATGGACAATGAGACGCTGAACTTTACCCCGTTCAGCGAGGGGACGCTGCTGGCGGAGGATCGCGGCGAGCGCTATGTGGTGACGCACCCGCAGGAGTATGTGCTGTTTCCCAACCCCAATGTCGAGGTTGGATTACGCGCCGGATTAATGCTCGAAAAAATAGCGTAGCGCTAAGCCCTGCCACCGCAGGGCTTATTTTTGCTCTCTGAATTTATTACGGAATTATCTTGTTGAGCGCTGAAAAAAATAGCATACTCAGGTTTTGCTTATCTCCATAAAAAACTTATATTTCAGTGGCTTGTTTATTTTTATTTCCACTCTTCACCGTTTATCCTTATTTCCTTCATATTTGATTAAAATCTCACTTTTACACTTTCACTGTTTTACCATCGCTCTGATTAATTGACGCTTGAAGCGCTAAAGTGATTAACGTCAACACGGCAACCGCCGTATATAAAACTGAAGTAAGGAAGAATATTATGCGTAAATTGACTGCCCTGTTTGTTGCCTCTACCCTGGCGTTTGGTGCTGCAAGCCTTGCGCACGCTGATGATGCTCCGGCTGCACCGGCCGATGCCAAACCGATGATGCATCATCACAAAGGAAAAGGGCCGCATGAGATGATGTTCCAGGGCCTGAACCTGACCGATGCGCAGAAAATGCAAATCCGCGACATTATGAAGAGCCAGCGCGAAGAGATGAAACGTCCGCCAGTGGAAGAACTGCGCGCGATGCACGAGATTGTTGCCAGCGACAGCTTCGACAAAGCTAAAGCTGAAGCGCAAATCAATAAGATGGATGAGCAGCGCAAAGCCGATATGCTCAAACATATGGAAACGCAGAACAAGATTTACAACATTCTGACGCCGGATCAGAAAAAACAGTTCAATGCCAATTTTGAGAAGCGTCTGACAGAACGTCCTGCCGCAGGCGATAAAATGCCTCCTGCACCGGCTGAATAATTTAGTCGACCCCTCTTAAGACCGCCGGTTTTGCCCATCGCCAGTAGCACATGATGGGCAGAACCGGCGGTTTTTTCTCGCCTGCCTCTTGCCAGCCGCTACCGGCGCGGTATCCTCGTTGTTCCTGTGTGCCCGAAGTTGCTACTTATCTGAAGTTTATACTTTTTTACATCTCTGGTTACGTCGTAGCCTAAGGCATCGCTGCCTGGCTGCCGATAACCTGTTTATAGCAATGTGAACAAGAACAAGAATGCACGCTGTTTCAGAAGCAGCGGCGCAGCGTATCGCTGTGCTATTCAGGAGTGATGATGGAATTCTTTGATATTCGCAAAATGCCGGTCAATCTCTGGCGAAATGGCGCAGGCGAAACGCGCGAGATTTGCTGCTTTCCGCCTGCTACCCGCGAATTTAACTGGCGCGCCAGCATTGCCTCGCTGGCCGGAAACGGCGAGTTTACGCCATTTCCAGGCGTCGATCGCGTGATCACACTGATTGAGGGTGGAGAAGTGACGCTTAACGGCGGCAGCGTGAGCCATACGTTGAAACGCCACCAGCCCTTCACCTTCGCCGGGGATCAGCCGGTCAAAGCCGAGCTTTGCGAAGGCCGCATGTCGATGGATTTTAATATTATGACCCGCCGCGATCGCTGCCAGGCGAACGTGCGCATTGCCGATCGCACCTTTACCACATTCGGTTCGCGCGGCGGGGTGGTATTTGTGCTGAGCGGCGCATGGCAGCTGGGCGATAAACTGCTCACCGCCGATCAGGGCGCCTGCTGGCAGGAGGGGAGGCAGACCCTGCGGCTGCTCCGCGCCGAAGGGCAGTTACTCTTTAGCGAAATCACGTGGCTGGCCGGGCACTAAGCCAGCTCGACGATCTCGTGTTCACCCGACAGCAGCGGTTTACACAGAATTTTATAGCCATCGTGATCGAAGCCGGCGGGCGTGCGCAGCAAGGCTGCCGCTTCGCCTGGCGTATTGACCGAACCCAGCCAGAGCCAGTTATGGATGATGTGATACTGCGTCATCTCGCCAAAGCTCTCTTTTAATCCGATCGGGCCCTGCCACGGCCAGCACACCAGCTGCATGCGCGCCATCGCGGCGAGAAAACGGCTGTTATGCTCTTCAACGCTCTCTTTTCCGCAGCAGGCACCGGCGCAGCGCTTTAACGCCGAGCGAAAACAGGGGCGGCCACGGCTGAGCGGTTCAAGACCGAGCAGGCCGTAACAGAGCTTCTCTTCATCAGCAATGGATTGTAGCGCCTGCAGCGCCGTGCGCCGGTTAGCAAACAGACCAAAAAGATGAGGGGAAGAGGAGAAATCCACTTCACGGGCGTAAACCACCTGCGGTTTACCTTCCTCCACGCGCAGCGAACAGAGCTGGCGATTACGGCGCAGGCGTTTATTAAACAGCGGCTGCTGCTCTTTAATAAGCCGGGCTTCCAGCAGCAGCGCGCCAATCTCACCGGCGGTGCAGATCCAGCTGACGCGACGAGACTGGCGCAGCATGGAGGCTTCATCCGGGGTGCGGAAATGGGACATCACGCGGCTGCGAATATTGACGCTTTTGCCGATATAGAGCGGCATTGCCTCGCTGTCACCGTGAAAAATATAGACGCCAGGGTGCTTAGGCATCGCCTCAAGCCACTGACGCAGATGTTCGGGGTATTCATAGATTGCCGCCGCCTCAAATGAAAGACGCGGGGCCGATTGACGCCTTGCCACACGGAACTCCTGATACTGGTTACTTGTACAGTGTAGCAGGGTGGTTCAGGTTAAAAAAGAAACATTTGGAAAGATCAGGTAAGTGCGGGTGGGAGAGTGAAGCGTTGCCGCTTCGCTTAGCAGGCCTACAGCAGATCTGTAGGCCTGAGCGGGCGTCACGGTTTACTGTTTTTTCCAGAAATCGTCAAAAATGGTGATTGGTGGACGGCGTTTATGCTCGGTCTTCACATACCAGCCCTCAATAATGCGGGCGGTTGCTTCATCCAGCGTTTTGCCTTCCAGATAATCGTCAATGTTCTCGTAGGTGACGCCGAGTGCAGCTTCATCCGGCAGAGAAGGGCGGTCATCTTCCAGATCGGCAGTCGGTGCTTTTTTATAGAGATGCTCCGGGCAGCCAAGGTGCGCCAGCAACTGCTTGCCCTGACGCTTATTGAGGCGGAACAGCGGGTTAATATCGGTACCGCCATCGCCATACTTGGTGTAGAAACCGGTGACCGCTTCGGCGGCGTGGTCAGTTCCGACAACAATCCCTTTGCACATCCCGGCGATGCTGTACTGCGCTTTCATACGCTCGCGCGCTTTCTCATTCCCGCGCACAAAGTCGCTCAACTCAATACCGGTATCGCGCAGCGCCTGTTCGCTTGCCAGCACCGACGCTTTGATATTGACGGTCAGGACGCGGTCAGGTTTGATAAACGCAATCGCGTCCTGGCAATCCTGCTCGTCAGCCTGCGCGCCGTAGGGCAGACGCACGGCGATAAACTGTAACTCGCTGTCGCCGCTCTCTTCACGCAGTTCCGAGATGGCTAACTGGGAGATTTTCCCCGCCAGCGTCGAGTCCTGGCCACCGCTGATGCCGAGCACCAGTGATTTGATAAAGGGATAGGTTTTCAGATATGTTTTCAGAAAATCCACGCTGCGGCGAACTTCTTCTTCGGCATTGATGGTTGGCTTGACGCCCAGTGCCTGAATAATCTCTTGTTGCAGAGCCATTAACCCCTCCGTTGTTGAATCCTGCTGTGCAGGTTGCAAATTGTTATTCATTAAACCTAACCCCTTCGTGGGAAAACGACAAGGTTCACAGTTTTGCGTGCCGTAATTTGCGCCGTTTCAGGGCGGTTACGCACTTTTATTAGATTTTTCCGAAAGATATATCATTTTCTGTCTCAAGTTGAAAAAAGCAATATTATATTCCAGGCTTAGTTAACACGCTGATACAGAAGCGGATACTAAAGAGGATGGAATATGAATAAGAATATCGCAGGAATTCTGGGCGCCGCAGCAGTACTGACTATGCTGGCAGGTTGTACCGCTTACGATCGCGCGAAAGATCAGGTTAGTCAGCCGGTCGTTAAAGATGTGAAAAAAGGGATGAGCCGCCAGCAGGTAATGCAGATTGCAGGCCGTCCGTCATCAGAAGTGAGCATGGTTCACGCTCGTGGTACCTGCCAGACCTATATCCTGGGTCAGCGTAACGGCAAAACTGAAACCTACTTCGTTGCACTGGACGAAACCGGTCACGTGCTGAACTCGGGTTATCAGACCTGTTCCGAATATGACACCGACCCGCAGGCGCCGCAGCAGCAGTCTCAGCAGAAAAAACCTCTGCAGTAATTTTTTGAATTTGCCTGAGCACACAAAAAACCGGCCATCTGGCCGGTTTTTTTATGCCTTATGCCGGCACGTTATCGATCTTGCTGATACGTGACCAGACGCGGTGCGCGGAAAGCTGCTCGATAAAATCCTCCACCAGCGCGGTTGAGGCAATATCGCCTTCGATGATGCCCTCTTCGCCCTGCGGGTTGACGTGGATCACCCCTTTAAACTGGCGGGCGTCACCGGCAAGACCGATAGTCTTGAGGTGCTTATAGGCTTCCAGCAGGTAGTATTTGGCATCGCCATTTTGCAGCAGCGTGCTGACATCACCGCCGGGCACAAAGACGCCATCCACCGTTAGCGAAGGTGAACCGGCAAAAGTTGCCGCCACCGGCAGGCGGGAGCCATCATCAGCCACCACTTCACCCATGCGCGAGTAGAGCAGTTTGGCGTGCACGCCTTTGTTCTTCAGCCCCTGCAACAGAGTAAGCACATCCTGCGCACGCACATTGTCATGCAGCAGCACCGCGACCACACGGCCCTTCACATCGCCATCCGGAATGGCATACAGGCTGAGGGAGGGATCTTTCTCCACGCCATTTACCGCAGGCGGCGGCGTAATATTGCACTGCTCTTCCGTCAGGGTAATACCCAGGTTCTCCGCGACGGACTGCGCCAGGTTGACATCAATATGTGCCAGCAGGTCGACCACGCGCTCACGAATGTACGGACGCGCCACTTTGCTTAACTCAAAGCTGAAGGCATCAACAATGTGGCGTTGTTCAAACGGCGTCTGGCTTAGCCAGAAGAGGCGCGGATGGGCGTAGTACTCGCCAAATGAGGGGCTGCGCTCGCGCACTTTATGCCCTTCAACACGCTCCTGATAGCTCTCAAATCCGCCGCGTTTCGGCCCCGGCGGCGTTTCGCGCGGCCAGTTATCGTTGATCGAGTTCGGCTCATAGTTGGCCGGATTGGTGTCGATATCCATCCGGTGCATGCCGTCACGCTGGAAATTGTGGTACGGGCAGGTCGGGCGGTTAATCGGAATTTCGTGGAAGTTCGGCCCGCCGAGACGGCTGATCTGCGTATCGGTATAGGAGAAGAGGCGCCCCTGCAACAGCGGATCGTTGGTGAAATCCAACCCCGGCACAATATGGCCCGGATGGAAGGCCACCTGTTCGTTTTCGGCAAAGAAGTTATCCGGGTTACGATTGAGCACCATTTTGCCGACCCGCTGCACCGGCACCAGCGCTTCCGGGATCAGTTTGGTCGGGTCGAGCAGGTCGAAATCGAACTTGAACTCATCCTCTTCCGGGATCAGCTGTAGCCCCAGTTCATATTCCGGGTAGTCGCCCGCTTCAATCGCTTCCCACAGCTCACGGCGGTGGAAGTCCGGATCGCGCCCGGTCAGCTTCTGCGACTCGTCCCACACCAGCGACGCTTTACCCGCCAGCGGTTTCCAGTGGAAGCGTACAAAGGTCGCTTTCCCTTCGGCGTTAATCAGGCGGAAGGTGTGGATACCAAACCCTTCCATGGTGCGATAGCTGCGCGGAATGCCGCGATCCGACATCGCCCACATCACGTTATGCAGGGTTTCCGGTTGCAGGGAAACATAATCCCAGAAGGTGTCGTGCGCGCTCTGGCCCTGCGGAATAGCCCAGTGTGGCTCCGGTTTCACCGCATGGACAAAGTCGGGGAATTTGTGCGCATCCTGCAAGAAGAAGATCGGCGTGTTGTTACCGACCAGATCGAAGATACCCTCTTCGGTATAGAACTTGGTGGCGAAACCACGAATATCACGCACGGTATCCGCTGAACCGGCACCGCCCTGTACGGTCGAGAAGCGCACAAATACAGGGGTGATCTTCTCCGGGTCGGAGAGGAAATCGGCCTTGGTGACATCTTGCAGGCTGCGGTAGGGCTGGAAGTAACCGTGCGCCGCCGAGCCGCGCGCATGCACGATACGTTCAGGGATGCGCTCATGGTCAAAATGGGTGATCTTCTCGCGCAGGATAAAATCTTCCAGCAGCGTCGGGCCGCGCGAGCCTGCGCGCAACGAGTTTTGATCGTCGCTGATGCGCACGCCCTGGTTGGTGGTCAGCGCGGCATTCTCGCCGCCCTTGCGGAACGGCTCCAGCGCATTCAATTTCTCATTGGCGGTATCGGGTGATTTCAGGCTGCCTGGTGCGGTGGGCTCTTCACCGGGTGCGGTCGGTTTTGGTGAAGGGCGGTGGGAATTATCGGATGGTGCGAGGGAATCCAGTCCCGGGCGGGCTTCGTTTTCATCATCAACCGGGGCGCGGGAAGGTTGCGTCTCTTTCTCATGCTGCGACATTGAACTCGTCTCCTGTTTTCCATGACTAAAAAGGCAGGTTATTGCCATTAACCCTTCTAACTATAGAACAATGTCCCGGTCGCGCCCGTTTACCGGCCCGGCCTTGAAAACACGCAGAGAAGCTCACGCCAGGCGCGACGCGCGGGGTCACAATCGGCTATCATTGGCTTTCGTGTGTGTGTGAAATTTGTCTTTAGTGAATGCATCGCTTATGAAAACGCTTCGTCAACAGAATCGAGTCATTATCAGCTATGTCCCGCGCGTCGAACCGGCGCCCCCCGACCATGCGTCAAAGGTCGAAGGTTATCGTGATGTCTGGAGGCTGCGCGCTAAATATGTCGCGTTTGTGTTGATGGGCGAGAATTTCCGCCGCTCGCCGACCTTCACTACGCCGGATGCGGCACAGCGCTGGGCGACGCAGATGCGTCAGGAAGGCGAAATAGAGGAATAAAAAAACGCCTGCAGTGTGCAGGCGTTTTTGTTTTTACACGCGAAGCTTAGCGATGCGCCAGTTCGGCGTGCTCTTCGCTGTCCAGAATGGTTTTATCTGTCTGCTTCAGCCACTGGCTGGTCAGCGTCCCGGCGGTCATGGAGCCGCTAACGTTCAGCGCGGTACGGCCCATATCGATCAGCGGTTCAACGGAGATCAGCAGCGCAACCAGCGTAACCGGCAGGCCAAGCGCCGGCAGCACAATCAGCGCGGCGAAGGTAGCGCCGCCGCCCACGCCCGCCACACCGGCGGAACTGATGGTGACAATACCGACCAGCGTGGCGATCCACTTCGGATCCAGCGGGTTGATGCCGACTGTGGGTGCAACCATCACCGCCAGCATTGCCGGGTAGAGACCCGCACAGCCATTCTGGCCGATGGTCGCGCCAAAGGAGGCGGAGAAGCTGGCGATTGACTCCGGTACGCCAAGGCGACGGGTCTGCGCTTCCACATTCAGCGGAATAGAGGCGGCGCTGGAGCGGCTGGTAAAGGCAAAGGTCAGCACCGGCCACACTTTACGGAAGAACTTCAGCGGGCTGACGCCATTCACGCCCAGCAGCACGCCATGTACCACGAACATAATGCCGAGGCCGAGGTAAGAGGCGATAACAAAGCTGCCCAGCTTGATGATGTCGTGGATGTTGGAGCCAGCAACCACTTTGGTCATCAGCGCCAGCACGCCGTACGGCGTCAGCTGCATCACCAGACGCACCAGCTTCATCACCCAGCTCTGCAGCGTGTCGATGGCGGTCAGCACGCGCTGGCCCTTCGGCGCATCATCTTTCAGCAGCTTCAGCGCGGCAACGCCGAGGAAAGCGGCAAAGATAACGATGCTGATGATTGAGGTCGGGCTTGCGCCAGTCAGATCGGCAAACGGGTTTTTCGGTACAAACGACAGCAGCAATTGCGGCACGGTCAGATCGGCCAGTTTGCCCACGTAGTTGCTCTGAATGGCGTTCAGACGCGCGGTTTCTGCGCTGCCCTGCACCAGCCCTTCAGCGGTAAGACCAAACAGATTGGTCACCAGCACACCGACCAGCGCGGCGATAAGCGTGGTAAACAGCAGCGTGCCGATGGTGAGGAAACTGATTTTGCCCAGTTGCGAGGCGTTGTGCAGACGTGCAACGGCGCTGAGGATCGAGGCGAAAACCAGCGGCATCACAATCATTTGCAGCAGTTGTACATAGCCGTTACCGACCACGTTAAACCACTGAATAGACTCTTTCAGCACCGGATTATCGGCACCGTAAATGGCCTGCAGCGCGAGGCCGAATGCCACGCCAAGCCCGAGACCAACCAGTACTTTCTTTGCCAGGCTCCACTGTTTGTGGCGCGCCTGCGCCAGCAAAAGCAGCAGTGCAGCGAACACGACAACGTTCGCGATTAATGGAAAATTCATCCCCGTTCTCCTGATTTCATTATCGTGATGACATCGAGGTCATCCTGTGGCGCAAGGTTAGCAGAAGTGTCCGGAGCGGCTTATATCCAAATGGAATGCTTTATAGCGAAGTGTTCGAAATCGACTATTTATCGTGCAGACTGGCGATCAATAAAGCGATTGAACTCATTTTGCAGGATATTTATCGCTTCGGATGACCAGCGGATTGCACCATTTTCGGGCAGGGTTTGCGGCATCCACACGGCATAAGTGAGCAGCGCCATGCAGAGCACACGCTCCATCTGGTTACCTTTTTGTGACGCGAGAATCGGTAGTCGAAAGCGCCAGCGGCAGGGCCACAGCAACGGCACGCCGGCGGGCGTGAGCATATCTGCAACGATATGGCTAAGATAGCCGACAACCATACCCTGCAGCGCGTCCGTCGGCAGGATCCAGCTGTCAGGCACTTTTAAGGCAAAGAGGGTAAGCGCAAGAAAAACCGCCAGCAGGCTATGGGTAAACCCACGGTGACCAAAGGCGCGCGCAACGGGTTTTGAGATCCACTTTAGCCGCTGGCCGAGGAAGGATTTCGGGTGATCGATGTCCGGCAGCAGGCAGGTGAGGATGGCTGAAGGCACAATATGCCACCAGTCGCCCTGTGCAAGCACGGGCGTCAATTCGGCATTCTTGGTAAACACCGCGCAGGCTATGGAGAAAAGCAGGTGTCCTTCCGCCGTCATGATCAAACTCGCTAAACTGTCGATGCATACAGTATAGGATGTTTGTACAGTAGGCGGAAGAGGTGACGGTGTAACTCTTTGTCACAATCCTGCTAATTTAGCGCGCCAGCCAGCCGCCATCGACCGCCAGCGTGTAACCATTTATGTAGTCAGCCGCCGAAGAGGCGAGAAAAACCGCCGCGCCCTGTAAATCCTCCGGCGTGCCCCAGCGAGCAGCGGGAATACGATCGAGGATCTCCTGATTACGTTCAGCATCTTCGCGCAACTGCTGGGTATTGTTGGTCGCCATATAGCCGGGCGCAATCGCGTTAACGTTGATATTGTGCTTCGCCCACTCATTCGCCAGCAGGCGGGTAAGCCCCATCACGCCGCTTTTTGAGGCAGTGTAAGAGGGAACGCGAATGCCGCCCTGGTAAGAGAGCATCGAGGCGATATTGATAATTTTGCCGCCGCTGCCCTGGGCGATAAATTGCCGGGCGACAGCCTGGGAGAGGAAGAAGAGCGATTTCAGGTTGAGATCCATCACCTCATCCCAATCCTTTTCGCTGAAATCGATGGCGTCACAGCGGCGGATCGTTCCGGCGTTATTGATGAGAATATCAAGATGCCCCATCTTCGCCAGCGCTTGATCGACAATCGAGGTCAGCTGCTGTTGGTCGCGCAGGTCGGCCTGAATCGCGTGAAATCGGCGGCCGAGCGCCTCGACGCGTTTTGCCGTTTCATGAGGGATTTTCCGGTTAACACCGACAATATCGCAGCCTGCTTCCGCCAGCCCTATTGCCATTCCCTGGCCCAGACCGGTATCGCATCCGGTTACAAGAGCCACCTTATCCGTTAGCTTAAAAGCATCCAGTATCATATCTACTCCGGCGTGATGTCATGTCGTGACGGGCGTCAATGCCTGCGGATCAGAATAGAAGGCGGGAGCGTAAAATACAAACAAATGAAATCATGTTTCAATATTTTTGTGATACAGGAGCAGCTTTGCGCTGCTCCTGCACATTGTTAACCGAGCAGATGCGCGGCGGTGAGCTGCTGCAAGCTGTCGAGTTTGACATTCGCCAGCACATAGCGCGGATCGGCACGATGCTCCTCATCGGGCACCACAATCGAACGCATGCGCGCCGCCTTGCTGGCAATCATCCCATTCACGGAGTCCTCCAGCGCCACGCAGGCTAAAGGATCGACACCGAGCTTCGCCGCACAATCGAGATAAACCTGCGGGTGCGGCTTGCTGTAAGGCAGGCTCTCGGCAGAGGCCAGCGCATCGAAGCTGTCACGCAGGTCGAACATCGCCAGCACTTTTTCGAGCATATGCAGCGGCGAGGCGGAAGCCAGCCCGACACGCAGGCCGTTCGCTTTGCATAGTGCCAGCGCTTCACGCACGCCCGGCAGCAGCGGGCGCTCTGCTTCTACCAGCGCGATTGCGCGCTCAATGATTCGTGCCGTCACCTCCTGGCGGGATGGGCCGCTCCACGGCTGTTGCGCATACCATAAATCAACCACCATATCGATGCGCAGGCCCAGCGTATCAGGCAGCTCGCCGCGGCGCGTGATGTCGACGCCGAGGCTTGAGATCACCTCAAGTTCAGCGCGATCCCACAGCGGTTCCGAGTCAATTAATAAACCATCCATATCAAAAATTGCTGCAACTGTTTGGCGCGGGGCAGACATAACACCTCTCCGGTTAGCGAAATTAAACAGGGTGAAGGTAGTGAGTATGGCAATGCGTTCACCCTGGCGTCTTTAAAAATCAGGCGAAAATAGTTATCAGCAGGTAGACTAAGGCACAAACAGTGCGTCAACAACAAGGGGAATCCATGACGTATCAACAAGCTGGACGCATCGCCGTACTGAAACGCGTTCTGGGTTGGGTGATTTTTATTCCGGCCGTTATTTCGACCGTTATTTCGATCCTGAAGTTTATGTATGAGCATAGCGATAAACAGCCCGGTATTAATGCCGTGATGCTTGATTTCGCCCACGTGATGATTGAGATGATGCGGTTCAATACGCCATTCCTCAATCTCTTCTGGTACAACTCGCCGACGCCCCATTTTCAGCAGGGAACGAACGTTCTCTTCTGGATTATCTTCGCGCTGATCTTTATTGGCCTGGCTTTACAGGCTTCCGGTGCGCGCATGAGCCGCCAGGCACGCTTTGTGCGTGAAGGGGTAGAAAACCAGCTGATCCTCGAAAAAGCCAAAGGCGACGAGGGGCTGACCCGCGAGCAGATCGAAGCGCGCATTAACGTGCCAAACCACACCATTTTCCTGCAGATTTTCCCGCTCTACGTACTGCCGGCCATTATCATCGTGGCGGGGTACTTCTTCTTTAAGCTGCTCGGCTTTCTGTAAAGTTACAGCGCCCGATAGCATTCGCGATCGGGCTTCTTAGCCTTTCACTTTTACGCGGCCAATACCCGATCCAGCGCCTTCTGTGCATTCATCAAATGTTCACCGCCGAAGAGAATGGCGCGGTTGAAGAGGGTATAAAGCTGGTAAATCGGTTGGCGGTCGAGAAAGTCGGGCGGGAGCGGGGAGATAGACTGGTAACCGTCGTAGATCTGCGGTGGCTGATTCGGATGGAGCGGCAGCATCGCCAGATCGCACTCTCTGTCGCCCCAGTAGCACGCGGGATCGTAAATATAGGGGCCATCCGGGCCAAGAGCGCAGTTGGCGGACCAGAGATCGCCATGCAGTAAAGAGGCCTGCGGCTGGTGGCCAGCTAACCGCTGCTGAACATGTTCAACAATTGCATCGATATTGCCGAACTGCAGCCCTTTCTCCGCCGCCAACTCAAGCTGCCAGCCGATACGCTGCTCGGCGAAAAAGGTCGACCAGCGGCGCTGCCAGGCGTTCGGCTGTGGCGTCGTGGAGAGATCGTTATCAAAGTCGAGACCAAACTGCGGCTGATCGCTCCACTGATGGAGCCGGGCAAGCTGCTGCCCCAGCAAAAATGCGCTATGCACATCCAGCGGGCGGGCGTGGAGATACTCCATGACCAGGAAGCTGTAGTCGCGGTCGCTGCCGACCGCCCACACCTCAGGAACCCGTACCGTATTGCTGCGCGCCAGCAGCGCCAGCTGATCGGCTTCGGCAGTGAAGATGGGAAGCAGGGCGCGTTCATCACATTTAACGAAACAGTCGCGTCCTGCGTAACGTATGCGCCATGCAGCGTGAATTTCGCCGCCCGGTAGCTCATCGCGTTGTTCAATTTCGCCTTCACCCAGTTGCTCGCTTAACAGACCACTTATCGCTTGCCACATGATATTTCTCCCATGTAATCAGCCAGATCATTAGGTTAGCGCACTAAAGCTGTGAAAAAATTCGACTTAACGCACACCAGGCGCACGCACGGCGCAGGATGGCACTTATTGCTCTTGTTGCCGCCACGTTTCCCAGGTGGAAACTGTGACATCGGATTTTCGCCCGACGGCGCTTTCCGCCAGGCCGCTGGCGAGATCATGAACCTCTTGCTCATTTAAGGCGCTAATCAGGCCGAAGGTGTTGGTGCCCAGATCGTGCACCTTGCCATCGTCGTCCGCCATGGTGATAAGAAAGCCCGCAAGTGTAAAGTGGTTATTCAGCTCATTAATATCCGTTAGCGTCTCATCGTGAAATTTCACCGTGACGACGTAGCGGGTGATGCCATCGCTACTCATATTTCACCTCATTGTTAATGCAAATTTTTTTAGCATAGTCGGCGACGACTATTTGTCGACCATAGCCAGCGACTCTCGCTGCGTTAACGCGCTTAAGCACCGCGTAAGTAGTCGTAGATCTTTTGCGTATCTTCACTGGCACACAGGCGCGTACCCTGATTGATGGTTGCCGCGCTGCCAGCTGCGACGCCAAAGCGCACCATATCGTCGAGCGGGGCATCTTCGGCAAGCTTAAGGGTCATGGCACCGACCATGCTGTCACCCGCACCAACGGTGCTCTGGCTTTTCATCGGCGGCGGCACAACCTGTACATGGCCCTGCTGATCCACCCCTAGTGCCCCTTGCGGCCCAAGCGAAACCACTACGCGGCGCGCTTTGCCGCTGTTAATGATCTCCTGTGCGGCACGCAACACGTCATGGGGCTGATTAAGCGGTCGGCCAACCAGCGCGCTAAGCTCTTTCTGGTTGGGTTTGACCAGTTCGATATTGCCAATCTCCAGCGCAGCGGCCAGTGCGTCGCCTGAGCTATCAATAATGCAGCGGATCCCCTGTTTTTGCGCAACGGTAATCAACTGCGTCAGCTTTTCGAGTTGTACACCAGGCGGAAGACTGCCGCTGATGACCAGAATTGCGCCGCTCTCTATCGTCAGCACTTTCTCTTCTATCTGGCGGAACTCATCTTCGCTGAGGGCGGCGCCGGGCATCACAAAGCGATACTGCTCGCCGCTCGCCTCAACGTGCACATGCAGGTTCTGTCGCGTCCAGTCGGCGGTCTGCACGCAGAGGGTCGGGACATGCTCATCGGCGAGCAGGGCAGTCAGGTGTTCACCGGTTGCGCCGCCCGCCGGGAAAATCGCGGTGGCTTTGCCGCCGAGGTGGGCAATGGCGCGGGCAACATTAATGCCGCCGCCACCCGGTTCAAAAACCGGCGAGGTGCAACGGAGTTTTCCTTCCGGATAAATTTGCGGCGTTATTGTCGCGCTATCGAGGGATGGCGCGAGCGTCAGCGTATAAATCGATACCATATTGACCTCCTGTTACGTAGGGTGCAGTAAGCCTGGCACAATTTACAGCGAAGGGAAAGTAAATAACAGTATGATTTTAAATACGATATTATTTTTACGGTGATATTTCGGAATCTATAACAATTATTCTGAGATCTCTCTTATTCAAAAAATCAAATAAGATTTCATTGATATGTTTAAGCGGTCTTTTTATAATTTGTTACCTTTCTGCGGACCGTTGGTCATTGATCCATAAGAAAGTTTCCGGGACCGTGTTGGTCTCATTTACTGTACGGATTTAAAAAAAATGAAGCTTTTTAAGACAGTACCCGCGCTGGTTATGGCTGCGGGCGTGCTTGCGTCGATGAATGCTGTCGCAGATGATACCGTTTTTACTGTCATGGATGACCCCGCCTCCGCGAAAAAACCATTTGAAGGTAATGTTAACGGTGGCTATCTCGGTCAGTCAGGCAACACAAAGAGTTCCTCTTTGACGGCTGACTCTACCCTGACATGGTATGGCGATTCTACGGCCTGGTCCCTGTGGGGCAACGCCAGTAATACCTCGTCTAACGACGAACGTTCTTCCGAGAAGTATGCTGTTGGTGGTCGTAGCCGTTATAACATGACTGACTACGACTACCTGTTCGGCCAGGCGAGCTGGTTGACCGATCGCTACAACGGCTACCACGCCCGTGACATCGCTACTGCCGGTTATGGTCGTCAGTTCCTGAATGGCCCGGTTCACAGCTTCCGTCTTGAATTCGGTCCGGGTGTACGTTATGACAAGTACACTAACGGCGATACCAAAACGACGGCGCTGGGCTATGCGTCTGGCACGTACGCGTGGCAGTTCTCTGACAATGCGAAATTTACCCAGGGCGTTTCGGTGTTTGGTGCGGACGATACCACCGTCAACTCCGAAACCGCGCTGAATGTGGCGATTAACTCCCACTTCGCGTTGAAAGTTGCCTATAACGTGACCTGGAACTCCGAGCCGCCATCATCGGCACCGGATCATACCGATCGCAGAACGTCGATTACCTTAGGGTATTCAATTTAACTGGACGGGCCGGATTACCCGGCCCGTTTTTATTTACACTCAGTGCGCAATTGGCCGGTTAATTTTATATAAGTCCGCTGCTGCACTTTCTCTCCACATTTCCGCTTTGAGAAACATATTCAGTTTATTTGACACGAACGGCTAAATAAATTGACTGGGAAAAAGTGTGATCCAGATCTACAATTCTTGCTGTGGGCACGCTGCTGCCCGGCCAGTTAAATCTATTTCAGCAAGAGAATTTAATCATGAAAACAATCACAACAACCGCCGCCGCGCTGGTTATTTCTGCGCTCTCTTTCAGCGCATTCGCGGCACAGCCTGCACAATCTACTAATCACATCACCAGCATCGAAGCGGGTTCAAACATGATTCCCGGCACGCATGCCGTAAAAGGTACTAATGACGCTGCTTTTAATGCGCATACGCTGGTAGCCGGTGGATGGGAATAAAGATTATTCTTAGCCGTTTCATCTGCTTAATTTAAAAACCGGATTATGTGGTACCGGTTTTTAAATTTGGCAATACAGGCTTAATAATGAGTTGATTCTGAAAAGTTATTTGCAAAAAGTGCGCTAATAATGCTTATCTCTGGTTGCGTTAAATCTCAGAGTATTAGCTACGCAGGAGTGAGAGAATATTCTCCGCCGCCTGGTTCGCCACTTTTAGCACGGCGTCCTGACCCTGCTGTAACAGCTGCGCTTTAGCCATCTTGCTCGCTTCCAGCGCGTAATCTGCATCTTCTATCCGGCTCTTTGCCGCCTGCGTGGCGACACTCTGCTGCGCCAGCACCGATTTGTTTGATTCAAAACGATTAATAAAAGCGCCATATTGTGCGCGGTAACCGCTCACTTTCTCCAGCGCCTGGTCGAGTTTGCCCATCGCCTTACCAGCAGTGGTTTCTGACAGCAGATCCGTGCCGGTTAAGCCAAGGGATTTAACATCCGCAGGCGTGGTCGGAATGGTCGTTGACTTGATCTCATCCCCGACAGTGGCGCTGGTCACCACTTCCCAGGGCCTGCTCTGCTTAGGCGGCTCTTTCGGCGTAATCGTCGGTTTTGGCAGCTCGCCCCAGGTCAGGTTGCTGGTAAAGGAGCCGCTCCCCACGACCATAACAACAAGATCTTCAGTGACATTATCAATCGTTAATCGCTCAAGGCGGTTCGCACCATTGCTGCCGTCATTGTAGGCCGCACCGGACTCATACCGATCGCCATCACCACTGTATTTGATGGTCATGCCATTGTAGGGGAGTGTCGAGCTGCCATTTAATGCCCAGGAAGAGCCTCCTTCAATCAGCAGCGAGTCATCGTAAGCGGCACCACTCTTGAAGCCGTTCGATGCAGTCAATACGCGGCTGGTTGCTTTTGCGGAATCGGTGATGCCGCGGCTTTTCCAGGTGTAATCCGGGTCGCTGCCGTTAATCGGCGTGCCCGCCAGATGTTTACCGTCACGCGTAAAGAGCTGGATATCGTCATCTAACCCCAGCGAGTCGATGGTCAACGTAATATTTTCCGCCCCCGCCGGGATATAGGCCAGCGAGACGATCCCAGAACTGAAGGAGTAGTCCGTCCCGCTCACCGGAAATTTAGTACTCAGCGGCGGAACATCGCCGATAAGCGCTGGCGGAAGTTCCGGTGCGTCCGTTGCCAGCGGATAGGAGCCGAAAATCTCGGTGCCTTCGGAAATCGACTGAATGGTATCCAGAATGCTTTGATACTCATTCTGTATGCTGCGTCTGTCGCTTTCGGAAAGCGTGCTATTGCCAGCCTGGATAGCCAGGCTTTTAGCGCGAATCAGCCGTTCGCTAATGGTATTCAGGCCACCATCGGCGGTCTGTGCCATGCTGATGGCATCATCAAGCCCGCGGGAAACCACGGTGTCTGCGTTGCTGTTTGAGCGCATACGATTGGCGATGGCCTGTCCTGCCGCATCGTCTTTTGCGCCATTGATTCGAAAGCCTGACGATAAACGCTCAATTGACTCCTGTAGAGTCGATGAGGTCGTTTTTCGAACCGTCAGGTTCAATCCCGTCATCTCGTTGTAATTGATCGCTTGCATTACCGTCGCTATATCATTCAAACCACGAATGCTCTATTTATCGGCAACAGTAGTGAGTTTCTTTAAGGTAAATCGATAAGGAAATTTAACTTTGTGCAACTGTATAAAAAACAAGTGCTTTTACATTTCCGCTATAGATTTGCTGTGTTGTGGCACACTTACAGGCAACGGGTGTAAGGATAGATTGCGTTTTACTCAAGGCTTTCTAATGAAAAAAGTGGGGCGATATGGGCAAGTTGAATGATGCGGCGTTATACGATGAGATGTGCCGGGTGGTGGGCAAGGTGGTGCTTGAGATGCGTGACCTGGGACAGGAGCCTAAGCATATTGTTATTGCGGGTGTGGTAAGAACCATGCTGGCTAATCAGAGAATCAAACGTACCGAACTGACAGAGGCGGCGATGGAAGAGGTGATTCGCGCTCTGGGTTTCGATGCCTGAGGCGGGTTCCAACAGGGCACGCATTGCTGCGTGCCCGGGAGAAGCGAAAGCCCTAGCGTCGTTTTCTCGGTGAAACCGGAAGGGTTTGTGAATATTTCACTTTACTGTGTTTGTAGAAGGCAAAAATAACAATAGCAATCAGCAGGATGATGGCTAAGATATAAACTATTACCATGTTTTATCAGTGGGTTAGGGGTTAATGGGAAGCCAAATAGACTGCTTCCACCCCTGTTGTGTCAAGATGTAAACGAAAAATCAGATAATACCTTCTTTGCGCCAGCGTCGTTGAATGGCGACCCACTCCCCATTAGAGCCGGAAAAGGGCGCAAAAACGATCCGCGTCACACTAGCCCTTTCAACAGAGAGTGCAAATGTGTACTATTGTCGGGTACTTAACAGCAGCGGGTAAGGGTAAAGTGCGGTCATCACCGTTCGATACATATTCCGCAGAGTGAAGCGAGAAAACTTATCTAAGCGGCTGTTATATCTTTGAAATCTCATTTTGCATGTGCTCTTTCGTGTGGCGCACCACTGCAAATTAAGGAAATGAAATGCCTGTAATTACGCTTCCTGATGGCAGTCAACGCCATTATGACCACGCCGTAAGTCCCCTGGATGTCGCGCTTGATATTGGCCCTGGCCTGGCGAAAGCCTGCATTGCCGGACGCGTCAACGGTGAACTGGTCGATGCTTCAGATATCATCGACAGTGATGCAAACCTTGCTATTATCACCGCAAAAGATGAGGAAGGACTGGAGATTATCCGTCACTCCTGTGCGCATCTGTTGGGCCATGCGATCAAGCAGCTGTGGCCGCACACCAAAATGGCGATTGGTCCGGTTATCGACAACGGCTTCTATTATGACGTTGATCTCGACCACACCCTGACTCAGGAAGATATCGACGCGCTCGAAAAACGTATGCACGAGCTCGCCGAATCCAACTATGACGTTATCAAGAAGAAAGTGAGCTGGCAGGAAGCGCGTGAAACGTTTGTCGCACGCGGTGAAAACTACAAAGTCTCCATTCTTGATGAAAATATTGCCCATGATGATAAGCCTGGCTTGTATCATCATGAAGAATACGTCGATATGTGCCGTGGTCCGCACGTACCGAATATGCGTTTCTGCCACCATTTCAAACTGATGAAAACGGCGGGTGCTTACTGGCGCGGCGACAGCAACAACAAGATGCTGCAGCGCATTTACGGCACCGCATGGGCAGATAAAAAAGCGCTTAACGCCTATCTGCTGCGTCTGGAAGAAGCCGCAAAACGCGACCACCGTAAAATCGGCAAGCAGCTTGACCTGTACCATATGCAGGAAGAAGCGCCGGGTATGGTATTCTGGCACAACGATGGCTGGACCATTTTCCGTGAACTGGAAACGTTTGTACGCTCTAAGCTCAAAGCGTATCAGTATCAGGAAGTGAAAGGCCCGTTTATGATGGACCGTGTGCTGTGGGAAAAAACCGGCCACTGGGACAACTACAAAGATGCTATGTTTACGACCTCTTCGGAGAATCGTGAGTACTGCATCAAACCGATGAACTGCCCGGGACATGTGCAGATTTTCAACCAGGGGTTGAAATCCTACCGCGACCTGCCGCTGCGTATGGCGGAGTTCGGTAGCTGCCATCGTAATGAACCATCGGGTGCGTTGCACGGTCTGATGCGTGTGCGCGGCTTTACGCAAGATGATGCGCACATCTTCTGTACGGAAGAGCAGGTTCGCGATGAAGTGAACGCCTGCATCCGTATGGTCTACGATATGTACAGCACGTTTGGCTTCGAAAAGATCGTTGTCAAACTCTCCACCCGTCCCGAGAAACGTATCGGTAGTGACGAGATGTGGGATCGTGCTGAGGCGGATCTGGCAGTTGCGCTGGAAGAGAACAATATCCCATTTGAATATCAGCTGGGTGAAGGCGCATTCTACGGTCCGAAAATTGAATTTACCCTTTATGACTGCCTCGATCGTGCATGGCAGTGCGGAACGGTACAGCTGGACTTCTCCCTGCCGGCTCGTCTGAACGCCTCTTATGTGGGCGAAAGCAACGAGCGTCAGGTTCCAGTTATGATTCACCGCGCAATTCTTGGGTCACTGGAGCGCTTTATCGGCATCCTGACTGAAGAGTTCGCAGGCTTCTTCCCAACCTGGCTTGCGCCGGTGCAGGTAGTGGTCATGAACATCACTGATTCACAGTCTGAATACGTCAACGAATTGACAGAGAAACTGCAAAATGCAGGCATTCGTGTAAAAGCAGACTTGAGAAACGAGAAGATAGGCTTTAAAATCCGCGAGCACACTTTACGTCGTGTCCCTTATATGCTTGTTTGTGGTGACAAAGAGGTTGAAGCCAGCAAAGTTGCTGTGCGTACCCGTCGCGGTAAAGACCTGGGTAGCCTTGACGTAAATGAAGTTATCGAGAAGCTGCAACAAGAGATTCGCAGCCGCAGTCTTAAACAACTGGAGGAATAAGGTATTAAAGGCGGAAAACGAGTTCAAACGGCGCGTCCCAATCGTATTAATGGCGAGATCCGCGCCCTGGAAGTTCGCTTAACTGGTCTGGAAGGCGAGCAGCTTGGTATTGTGAGTCTGCGAGAAGCTCTGGAAAAAGCTGAAGAAGCCGGGGTTGATTTAGTTGAAATTAGCCCTAACGCCGAGCCGCCCGTTTGCCGTATAATGGACTACGGCAAGTTCCTCTATGAAAAGAGCAAATCTTCTAAGGAACAGAAGAAGAAGCAAAAAGTTATTCAGGTCAAGGAAATCAAATTCCGACCTGGTACAGATGAAGGCGACTATCAGGTAAAACTCCGCAGCCTGATTCGCTTTCTTGAAGAGGGCGATAAGGCCAAGATCACACTGCGTTTCCGCGGTCGTGAGATGGCCCACCAACAGATCGGTATGGAAGTGCTTAACCGCGTGAAAGAAGATCTGGTCGAACTGGCAGTTGTCGAATCCTTCCCTACGAAGATCGAAGGCCGCCAGATGATTATGGTGCTTGCTCCTAAGAAGAAACAGTAAGGCCATCAAGTAATTAAACCTGTGGGCCTCGTGCTCGCGGGTTTAGTTCGCCTTTGTTTCGTTTATTAACAATGCGAAGTGGAAATTGAAAAATGCCAAAGATCAAAACCGTACGCGGTGCTGCTAAGCGCTTCAAAAAAACCGGTAAAGGTGGTTTTAAGCACAAGCATGCTAACCTGCGTCATATTCTGACCAAAAAAGCTACCAAGCGTAAACGTCACCTGCGTCCGAAAGCCATGGTTTCTAAAGGCGATCTGGGCCTGGTCATCGCGTGCCTGCCGTACGCATAAGTCGTTAACCTTTTAACTTTTTAATTAGAATATACAGGAGAGCATATGGCTCGCGTAAAACGTGGTGTGATTGCACGTGCACGTCATAAGAAAATTTTGAAACAAGCTAAAGGCTACTACGGCGCGCGTTCACGCGTTTACCGTGTTGCCTTCCAGGCTGTTATCAAAGCTGGTCAGTACGCTTATCGTGACCGTCGTCAGAAAAAGCGTCAGTTCCGTCAGCTGTGGATTGCACGTATCAACGCAGCAGCACGTCAGAACGGTATTTCTTACAGCAAATTCATCAACGGCCTGAAAAAAGCCTCTGTTGAAATTGACCGTAAGATCCTGGCTGACATCGCCGTATTCGACAAAGTGGCATTCTCTGCCCTGGTTGAAAAAGCGAAAGCAGCTCTGGCGTAAGCCAGTTTAAGAGAGGGAGCCTGGCTCCCTCTTTTGCTTTAACAGTATCAATACATTGACTTTTTGCCGTGATGCGTTTTCAATAGCCCATCGTCGCCACGTAGCCAATTAAGGTAATGCAAGCATGAATGCTGCTATTTTCCGCTTCTTTTTTTACTTTAGCACCTGAATCCAGGGGGCTTGCGCGTGAAAGAAGAAACGGAAAACAGCGCCAGAAAGCCTCCCTTGTGGAGGCTTTTTTTGTATCTGCCGCGTGTAAATATCGTCATATAACGAGGAAAACCATGTCACATCTCGCAGAGCTGGTTGCCAGTGCGAAGGCAGCCATTAACGATGCCTCAGATGTCGCCGCACTGGACAACGTACGCGTCGAATATTTGGGTAAGAAAGGTCATCTGACCCTTCAGATGACCACCCTGCGTGAGCTGCCGCCAGAAGAGCGCCCGGCTGCCGGAGCGGTAATCAACGAAGCGAAAGAGCAGGTTCAGCAAGCGCTGAACGCGCGCAAAAACGATCTCGAAAGCGCTGCGCTGAATGCCCGCCTCGCCGCAGAGACCATCGATGTCTCCCTGCCGGGCCGTCGTATTGAAAATGGCGGTCTGCACCCGGTGACGCGTACCATCGATCGCATCGAGAGCTTCTTTGGCGAGCTGGGCTTTACCGTCGCTACCGGGCCGGAGATCGAAGACGATTACCACAACTTTGACGCGCTGAACATTCCGGGTCACCACCCGGCGCGTGCCGATCACGACACCTTCTGGTTCGACGCCACGCGCCTGCTGCGTACGCAGACCTCAGGCGTGCAGATCCGCACCATGGAGCACCAGCAGCCGCCGATCCGCATTATTGCCCCGGGCCGCGTCTACCGTAACGACTACGATCAGACCCACACTCCGATGTTCCATCAGATGGAAGGGCTGATCGTTGATAAAAACATCAGCTTTACCAACCTGAAAGGGACGCTGCACGACTTCCTGCGTAACTTCTTTGAAGAGGATCTGCAAATCCGCTTCCGTCCCTCCTACTTCCCGTTCACCGAACCTTCCGCCGAAGTGGATGTGATGGGCAAAAACGGTAAATGGCTGGAAGTGCTGGGTTGCGGCATGGTTCACCCGAATGTGCTGCGTAACGTTGGCATCGACCCGGAAATCTACTCCGGCTTCGCGTTTGGCATGGGGATGGAGCGTCTCACCATGCTGCGCTACGGTGTGACAGATCTGCGCGCATTCTTCGAAAACGATTTGCGTTTCCTCAAACAGTTTAAATAAGGGCAGGCGAAACAATGAAATTCAGTGAACTGTGGTTACGCGAATGGGTGAACCCAGCGGTTGATAGCGAAGCGCTCTCCGGGCAGATCACCATGGCCGGCCTGGAAGTGGACGGCGTTGAACCGGTAGCCGGTGCGTTTCATGGTGTAGTGGTTGGCGAAGTGATGGAGTGCGCTCAGCACCCGAACGCCGACAAACTGCGCGTAACAAAAGTGAATGTGGGCGGCGATCGCCTGCTGGATATCGTCTGCGGCGCGCCAAACTGCCGTCTCGGTCTCAAAGTGGCCGTAGCGACCGTCGGCGCGGTATTGCCGGGCGATTTCAAAATTAAAGCGGCGAAACTGCGCGGCGAACCCTCTGAAGGGATGCTCTGCTCCTTCTCCGAACTCGGTATTTCCGACGATCACAACGGCATTATTGAACTGCCGGCAGATGCGCCGATCGGCACTGATATTCGTGAATACCTGAAGCTTGACGACAACACTATCGAAATCAGCGTCACGCCAAACCGCGCCGACTGCCTGGGCATTATCGGTGTTGCTCGCGACGTTGCGGTGTTGAATAAATCCCCGCTGAACGAGCCAGAAATCGCGCCGGTTGCTGCCACCATTAACGATACGTTGCCGATCGCTGTGGAAGCGAAAGAGGCCTGTCCGCGCTACCTGGGCCGACTGGTCAAAGGTATCAACGTCAGCGCGCCGACGCCGCTGTGGATGAAAGAGAAGCTGCGTCGCTGCGGCATTCGTTCAATCGATGCGGTAGTCGATGTCACTAACTATGTTCTGCTTGAGCTCGGCCAGCCGATGCACGCTTTTGACAGCGATCGCCTGGAAGGCGGCATCGTGGTGCGTATGGCGAAAGAGAGCGAAACGCTGGTGCTGCTCGACGGCAACGAAGCGAAGCTGAGCACCGACACGCTGGTCATAGCTGACCAGAAAAACGCGCTGGCAATGGGCGGTATCTTCGGCGGCGAGCATTCAGGTGTAAACAGCGAAACGAAAAACGTTCTGCTGGAGTGTGCTTTCTTCAACCCGCTCTCCATTACCGGTCGCGCGCGTCGTCACGGTCTGCACACTGATGCTTCTCACCGCTACGAGCGCGGCGTCGATCCGCAACTGCAGTATAAAGCGATGGAGCGCGCCACGCGCCTGCTGCTGGATATTTGCGGCGGTGAAGCGGGCCCGGTCATTGACGTGACTAATGAAGCGTCTTTGCCGAAACGCGCCACCATCCGTCTGCGTCGCAGCAAGCTGGATCGCCTGATTGGTCATCACATTGCCGATGAGCAGGTGAGCGATATTCTGACCCGCCTTGGCTGCGAAGTCACCGCAGGCCAGGATGAGTGGCTGGCGGTCGCGCCGAGCTGGCGTTTCGATATGGAGATCGAAGAGGACCTGGTGGAAGAGGTTGCCCGTGTTTACGGTTACAACAATATTCCTGACGAGCCGGTACAGGCCGGGCTGATCATGGGCGAACATCGCGAAGCCAACTTGTCCCTTAAGCGAGTGAAAACTATGCTTAATGACAAAGGCTACCAGGAAGTGATCACCTACAGCTTCGTTGATCCGAAATTGCAGCAGTTGATCCACCCTGGCGAAGAAGCGCTGGTGCTGCCAAGCCCGATCTCCAGCGAAATGTCAGTAATGCGCCTCTCGCTGTGGACCGGTCTGTTGGGCACCATTGTCTACAACCAGAACCGTCAGCAGAGCCGTGTGCGTATTTTCGAAACCGGTCTGCGTTTTGTGCCGGATACCCAGGCGAACCTCGGCATCCGTCAGGATGTGATGCTGGCGGGTGCTATCTGCGGTAACCGTTATGAAGAGCACTGGGACCTGGCGAAAAACAGCGTTGATTTCTTCGATCTGAAAGGCGATCTGGAGTCTGTGCTGGAGCTGACCGGCAAAACAGGCGCTATTGAGTTCCGCGCTGAGACCAATCCGGCGCTGCATCCGGGTCAATCTGCCGCGATTTATCTGAAAGATAAGCGCATTGGCTTTATCGGCGTGGTGCATCCGGAGCTGGAGCGTAAGCTTGATCTGAATGGCCGCACGCTGGTGTTTGAACTGGAGTGGAATGCCCTCGCAGACCGCGCCGTGCCTCAGGCTCAGGAGATTTCTCGCTTCCCGGCGAACCGCCGCGACATCGCTGTTGTGGTCAATGAAAATGTACCCGCAGCAGATGTTTTGGCTGAATGTAAGAAAGTTGGCGCAAATCAGGTAGTTGGCGTAAACTTGTTTGACGTGTACCGCGGTAAGGGCGTCGTGGAAGGGTCGAAAAGCCTTGCCATCAGTCTGATCCTTCAGGATACCGGCCGTACACTCGAAGAAGAGGAGATTGCCGCTACCGTTGCCAGATGTGTAGAGGCATTAAAAGAGCGATTCCAGGCATCATTGAGGGATTGAACCTATGGCGCTTACAAAAGCTGAAATGTCAGAATATCTGTTTGATAAGCTTGGGCTTAGCAAACGGGATGCAAAAGAGCTGGTAGAGCTGTTTTTCGAAGAGATCCGTCGTGCTCTGGAAAATGGTGAGCAGGTCAAACTCTCCGGCTTCGGCAACTTTGATTTGCGTGACAAGAATCAACGTCCGGGTCGTAATCCAAAAACCGGCGAAGATATTCCCATTACAGCACGGCGCGTGGTGACCTTCAGACCCGGCCAGAAGTTAAAGAGCCGCGTCGAAAACGCTTCGCCCAAAGCTGAATGATTTTGCATTAACCAAAAAGGCCGCCTCGCGGCCTTTTTTCTTTTCAGCATCCGCTATCCCTCTTAGAATCAGTCACCTGGCTGATGAGTAAACGTGAAACCATGCTGGCATACGCCCATCTTCAACAGCAACGCAACCGCCGCTGGCTCGGCGCGCTGGCGCTGCTTTTACTGCTTGCGCTCACCATAAGTCTTTGCGCAGGCGAGCAGTGGATAGCCCCCAATCGCTGGTTCACCCCTGAGGGCGAGCTTTTTGTCTGGCAGATACGCTTACCGCGTACCCTCGCCGTGTTGCTGGTCGGTGCCGCGCTGGCGCTGTGTGGTGCCACCATGCAGGCGCTGTTTGAAAACCCTTTGGCAGAGCCTGGGCTGCTTGGCGTCTCAAGCGGCGCGGGCGTAGGCCTGGTTGCGGCAGTGTTTATCGGTGGCGGGATGTTGCCCGACTGGGCACTCGGTCTCTGTGCCATTGCAGGCGCATTGATGGTTACGCTTATCCTGCTGCGCTTTGCGCGCCGCCATCTTTCCACCAGCCGCTTACTGCTGGCCGGTGTTGCGCTCGGCATTATCTGCACCGCCTTAATGACCTGGGCGGTCTACTTCTCCACCTCGCTCGATTTACGCCAGTTGATGTACTGGATGATGGGCGGCTTCAGCGGCGTCGACTGGCAGCAGGGCTGGCTGATGGCAGCACTTCTGCCGGTGATGGTGTGGATCTGCCTGCAATCCACGGCACTGAACGTGTTAGCGCTGGGTGAAATCTCTGCCCGACAGCTCGGGTTGCCGCTCTGGTTATGGCGTAATCTGCTGGTGGCGGCTACCGGCTGGATGGTTGGCGTCAGCGTGGCGATTGCCGGGGCTATCGGCTTTATCGGGCTCGTGATCCCGCATATTTTGCGCTTATGTGGCTTAAGCGATCACCGCGTTCTGCTTCCGGGTTGCGCGCTGGCGGGCGCGGTTGCGTTGCTGTTTGCCGATATTGTCTCGCGCCTCGCGCTCAGCGCCGCAGAGCTGCCGATAGGTGTTGTTACATCGACACTAGGTGCGCCGGTGTTTATCTGGCTATTATTGAGGGTCGGGCGCTAAGCCCGGCAACCATCACATTCATTAAGGGGATGTTATGCAACAGAATATTCTGGATACCGAAGTCACCACCATTGATGGCGAAAAGCGCTCGCTCAGCGCCTGGCGCGGCAAGGTGCTTTTAGTGGTTAACGTCGCGTCAAAATGTGGCCTGACGCCGCAGTACGAGCAGCTGGAAAACCTGCAGAAGGCGTGGGAGGGGGAAGGCTTTAGCGTGCTGGGCTTCCCGTGCAACCAGTTCCTCGGGCAGGAGCCGGGCTCGGAAGAGGAGATCAAAACCTTCTGTAGCACCACCTATGGCGTCACCTTTCCGCTGTTCAGCAAGATCGACGTCAATGGCAACGCGCGCCATCCTCTTTATGAAAAATTGATTGCTGCCGCACCAACGGCGCTCGCACCGGCAGACAGCGAATTTTATGAGCGCATGGTAAGCAAAGGGCGCGCACCGCAGGCACCGGGCGATATCTTATGGAACTTCGAAAAGTTCCTGATTGGCCGCGACGGCCAGGTCATTCAGCGTTTTTCACCCGATATGACGCCGGACGATCCGCTGCTGGTCAACGCCATTAAGCAGGCCGTCTCGAAGTAATGCCGATGCTGATGCAGCTTCAAGAGGTTGCTGAGCCGGGCCGGCTGGCGCTGGTGAGCGTGTCGCTGCCTCCCGGGCAGATCGTGCATCTTGTCGGGCCGAATGGGGCAGGGAAGAGCACATTGCTCGCACGTATCGCCGGGCTTTCCGGCGGGCCGGGTAAAATCACCTTTGGCGGCCAACCGCTTGAGCAGTGGTCGGCGACGAGGCTGGCCAGGCATCGCGCCTACCTGGCGCAACAGCAGAGTGCGCCGTTTGCCATGCCTGTGTGGCACTACCTGTCGCTGCATCAGCCTGATAATAGCCAGCACGTTCTGCTGACCCACATTGCCGGTCAGCTTGGCCTGCAGGATAAGCTGGCGCGGGCAACCAACCAGCTCTCCGGCGGCGAATGGCAGCGGGTGCGGCTGGCGGCGGTGATTTTGCAGATCCACCCGCAGGGCAACGATCGCGGGCAGCTGTTGCTGCTGGATGAGCCGATGAACAGCCTTGATGTGGCGCAACAGGCGGCACTGGATGGGGTGATTGGCGAGCTGGTCAGCGCTGGCATTACGGTGGTGATGAGCAGCCACGATCTGAATCATACGCTGCGTCAGGCCCACCAGGTCTGGCTATTGCGTGAGGGAGAGTTGCTGGTGAGCGGCGCCAAAGCGGAGGTGATGACACCTGCGCATCTGGCTGACGCCTACGGCATGGCTTTCCAGCAGGTTGAGGTGGAAGGCCACCGAATGCTGATCCCGACCGTGTGACGCAATGGTGACTTGCCACAACTCGCGCTCCCACTGTAGATTAATCCGATAAAAAGAGATAACGAGGCGTATTGCAGAATGCGTATCTGGTTTTTACTGGCGGCAGCGCTTTTCCTTGCAGGATGTAGTTCTCATCGCGCCCCCCCGCCGAACCCACGGCTGTCGGACTCGATTACGGTGATCGCCAATCTGAACGATCAGCTGAGCGAATGGCGCGGCACGCCCTATCGCTATGGCGGCATGGCGCGTTCAGGCGTTGATTGCTCGGGCTTTGTGATGATGACGTTCCGCGACAAATTCGCGCTGCAGTTGCCACGTGAAACGCGCCAACAGGCGAAGCTCGGTACCGAAATCGACAAAGAGGATCTGCTGCCAGGCGATCTGGTGTTTTTCAAAACCGGCTCTGGCGAGAGCGGGCTGCATGTCGGCATCTACGACACCGATAACGCCTTTATTCATGCTTCAACCAGCCGGGGCGTGATGCGCTCTTCGCTGGATAATGTCTACTGGCGCAAAAATTTCTGGCAGGCGCGGCGTATCTGACGTGACATCGACAGACGGTGCAAAAAAAAGGGAGCGCGCGTAATGCAGGCCTCCCTTTTTTGTTTGTGGCAGCGGAACATTTTCATATAAACCAGGACGTTTCCACTAATTCGCTTTTTTTAAATTAATTATGATTGTTCGCGACTCACCGCCAGGGGCAGGAGAATGCGTGAGCAAACGAATAACAACGGAGGGGAGGGTAAAAAAATAGAACGGGAAAAAAATGAAGCCAATCTCATTAAAATCAGTAAATATGGAATATCGTCAGACAGGTTTGTTAACGCCGGATTTAACCCATAATGCGGGGCTGGCAAAATGATAGTTTCTCTCGATTACAGCTATCGCTCTGAGCTTTTATTACTGCCGGCAAGAGACGGTAACGGAGTGCTTCAGGGCGTCGAAATTATCGTTAACTTTGTTGGAAAGGACAGCACCGTCCGCGCCCCGACAGAGCTGGTCTTGCCACGCCTGACGACCGCTGAAAAAGTGACGCTGTTTACTGAGCAACTTGACCTCATTGAAGCCTGCCAGCTTTTTTTAATTCAGCATCACCTTACCGCCTGGATTAATATTTCGCCGGAAATAAGTGAGCTATTACTGACAGATGACACGCTGGCGGCACAGGTGAGAAAATTCCCGTGCCTCGAATTGGCTATCAATGAGAATTATCCAGATCTTAATAGCGGAAAAGAGAACAAAATTCTGTCTCTACTGGCGAAACAATATCCGCTGGTGCTGTGGAATTTCGGCGTGGGTACTGCGTCGACCAAAGCGGTATTTGATGGGCTGTTTAAACGGGTCATGCTGGATAAAAACTTTATTCACCAACGTTTATCTACGCTTGCCTTCGAACCCTTTATGCGCGCCATCATTTCGCAGGTTGAACCTTATTGCGATGCGGTGATGATTGCCGGCATTGATGATGAGCCATCGTATAAGCGCGCAAGGGCGTTTCAGTTCAGCGCCATGCAAGGCGCACTCTGGCCTGCGGTTAGCCCTGCGCAGCTGACGTCACTGGTCCATCCATAGCCCTTGTGTTGCCCGGTGTTTAAACACCGCATTAGGCACTACACTAAAAGGCTGGAGGATCTATGACCCTGACTTTTACCACTCGCTGGCGTGATGAACTGCCAGATTACTACACTGCGTTAACACCCACTCCGCTAAGCAATGCGCGCCTTATCTGGCGCAACGCCCCGCTGGCAGAAACCCTCGGCGTGCCCGAGGCGCTTTTTCACCCTGAATCCGGCGCTGGCATCTGGGGCGGCGAAACGTTGCTGCCCGGCATGTCGCCGCTGGCGCAGGTCTATAGCGGGCATCAGTTCGGTGTCTGGGCCGGGCAACTGGGCGACGGGCGCGGCATTCTGCTCGGTGAACAGCAAATGGCGGATGGTTCCACCCGCGACTGGCACCTGAAAGGGGCCGGGCTTACACCTTACTCGCGCATGGGCGATGGCCGCGCGGTGCTGCGTTCTACCATTCGCGAAAGTCTTGCCTCAGAAGCGATGCACTATCTCGGCATTCCCACCACCCGTGCGTTAAGCATTGTCACCAGCGACACACCGGTGATGCGCGAGACCCGCGAGCAGGGGGCGATGCTGATGCGTATCGCGGAAAGCCATGTCCGTTTCGGCCATTTCGAACACTTCTACTATCGTCGTCAGCCTGAAAAAGTGCGCGAGCTGGCCGATTTTGTCATTCGTCATCACTGGCCGCACCTGCAGGAGGAGCCTGACCGCTACGTCGCCTGGTTCCGCGATGTGGTACGGCGTACCGCCGTGATGATTGCCCGCTGGCAGGCGGTCGGTTTTGCCCACGGCGTGATGAACACTGACAATATGTCGATCCTCGGTTTGACGATGGACTACGGTCCTTATGGTTTTCTCGACGACTACAACCCGGCCTTTATCTGTAACCACTCTGACTACCAGGGGCGCTACAGTTTTGAAAATCAGCCGGTGGTGGCGCAGTGGAATCTGCAACGCCTGGCACAGACCCTGTCGCCGTTTATTGCTGTCGATGCCTTAAATGCGGCGCTGGATGAGTATCAGACAGAGCTGCTGACCGAGTATGGCAGCCTGATGCGCAGCAAGCTCGGCCTGTTTGTGTCGCAAGAGGGGGATAATGAGATCCTCAACGCGCTGTTTGCGCTGATGGCGCGGGAAGGAAGCGACTATACGCGCACCTTCCGCATGCTAAGCCACACTGAGCAGCAGAGTGCGGACTCGCCGCTGCGCGATGAGTTTATCGATCGCGGCGCGTTTGATAACTGGTTCGCCACCTATCGCCAGCGTCTACAGCAGGAAGGGATTGACGATGCGCAACGGCAGCAGCAGATGCAGAGCGTTAACCCGGCGGTGGTGTTGCGCAACTGGCTGGCGCAGCGCGCCATCGATGCGGCGGAGCAGGGCGACATGGCAGAGCTTGAAAGGCTGCATGAGATCCTGCGCCAGCCCTTTAGCGATCGCAGCGATGATTATGCCCGCCGTCCGCCGGACTGGGGCAAACGGCTGGAGGTAAGCTGCTCGAGCTAGTTCATTTGGTGAGGATCAGCTTGCCGGCATGGGTTTCGCGCAGCAAATAGCGCTGCCCGTTATGCTCAATCACAATACGGCGCTGTTCGCCGAGCAGCGCCTGGCTGGTGATATGCCGATCGTCGGCATGAATCTGATCCGGTTTTTCGTGCGGGCTGGTGGGCGTGGCGGAGCTATCCATAGACAAAGTCGCGCTTAACGGTAAATCAACAATGAGAATCATTATCGATAAACCGCGCAATGAGGCAAGTGCGTTTCAGGGAGATCGCGCCGATCCCCCTAAAATCTGTAGGTAACATCTGCCAGCATCGCAGAGTCGCGGGTTAGCCGCGCGTGGCGACGGCGGCGGCCAGTTTCTCCAGCAGCAGCACGCTGTCATCCCAGCCAAGGCACGGGTCGGTGATCGACTGACCATAGATGAGCGGCTGCCCGGCAACAATTTTTTGCGTTCCCTCTTTGAGGAAACTTTCTGCCATCACACCGGCAATGGCCGTTGAACCGTTGCGAATTTGCGCACAGATCTCATCACACACCTCAAGCTGGCGGCGATGCTGTTTCTGACAGTTGCCGTGGCTGAAATCGACCACCAGTTGCTCCGGCAGATCAAACTCGCGCAGCGTGTCGCAGGCGTTGGCGATATCCTGCGGGTAAAAGTTTGGCTGCTTGCCGCCGCGCATAATGATATGGCCCCACGGGTTCCCGCTGGTCTGGTAAACGGTCATCTGACCATCTTTGTCCGGTGACAGGAACATATGGCTGGCGCGGGAGGCGCGGATTGCATCCACGGCGATGCGGGTATTGCCATCGGTGCCGTTTTTAAAGCCCACCGGGCAGGAGAGCGCTGAGGCCATTTCTCGGTGGATCTGGCTTTCGGTGGTGCGCGCGCCGATGGCACCCCAGCTAATCAGATCGGCGATAAACTGGCCGGTCACCATATCAAGGAACTCGGTGGCGGTCGGCACACCCAGTTCGTTGACCTGCAAAAGCAGCCTGCGCGCCAGTTCGATACCGTGATTCACGCGATAGCTGCCATTCAAATCGGGATCGGAGATCAACCCCTTCCAGCCGACCACCGTGCGCGGTTTTTCAAAATAGGTGCGCATCACAATCTCTAACTGCGCCTCGTGCTGCGTGCGCAGAGCTTGCAGGCGGCGGGCATACTCCATCGCCGCATCCAGATCGTGAATAGAGCAGGGGCCGATAACCACCAGCAGGCGGCGATCTTCACCATTAAGGATTTTTTCGATACGCCGCCGCGAGGCCGTCACATGGGCGGCGACCTCCGGGCTGACAGGGTAGCGCTGTGCCAGCGCCGCAGGCGTCACCAGGCTATCAATACGCGCGGTGCGAAGTTCATCTGTTTTGTTCATTAACGATCTCGAAATTAGGGGCTTCAGCGGCAAAAGTGCCGGAAGTGATGCGCTCACCATAAACCAATCGCGGCTGAAAACAAGCCTGCTACGGGGCGCAACACATCAGTGGCAAGCATGATAGCGCAGAATGCATTCATGTACTAGCTTATTAGTACATGCGACGGCTTAATCCCATCATATCGAGCATCTTGGTGGCGATCTCCTCAACGGAGTAGTTGGTGCTGTTAAGGCAGGGGATTTGATGACGGCGGTAAAGCGCTTCCACTTCGGCCACCTCCATACGGCACTGGCGTAACGACGCGTAGCGGCTGTTTTCGCGGCGCTCTTCGCGGATGGCGGCTAGGCGCTCAGGATTAATGGTCAGACCAAAAAGTTTATGCTGTAACGGCTTGAGCGCGGCAGGCAGGCCGAGGTTATCCATATCATCCGCAATAAAGGGGTAGTTCGCGGCGCGAATACCAAACTGCATCGCCAGATAGAGGCTGGTGGGTGTTTTACCGCAGCGGGAGACGCCGAGCAAAATCACCTGCGCCTGGTCGAGGTTGCGCAACGAAATACCATCATCGTGCGCCAGCGTGTAATCAATGGCGGCGATACGCGCGTCATACTTGGTCAAATTTCCCGGCGTCAGGCCATGGGTACGATGGGCAATCGGCGTCGGATCAAGTTTTAATTCCTGCTGCAGCGGCGCCACCAGCGCCTGCACGATATCCTGACAGAACCCTTCGCATTGCAAAATAATGGCGCGGATTTCCGGCAACACAATCGAGTAGAAGACCAGCGGGCGATTGCCGGTCTGCTGATAGAGCGCATCTATCTGCTCCTTGACCGCACGGGCACGGCTCTCGGTTTCCACGAAGGGCAGGGTGATGCTGCTGACGGCAACCGGAAATTGCGACATCACCGCATGGCCTAATACTTCAGCGGTGATAGCGGTTCCATCGGAAATATAAAACACGTGACGATCGACTGCGTTGTCCATTAATCCCATCCTGAGTGTGATGCGCAATTATCTGAAAGCTTAAATTAAAAAGCCTGCCACTGCGTATAACCTTTATCTCATTTTAAAATGAAATGGCGTTTTTATTTTTGATGAACTCGAGGGATCATTTTTTAGCACTGTGGAATGCCGCAAACCCTTGGGTGTTGAGAATTAACCTGGTCACCATTTATTGATGGGTATCTGTCCGAAAAACCGCTAAGGCTAATTGCTTACACGATTCACCGTTTTTTCAACGCAATTTATTATGCCAGGATAAAAAACGCTGTAAGACGTTATGTACCCCTTCATATATCACAAAAGGATTGTCTCGATGTCCAACAATGGCTCGTCACCGCTGGTGCTTTGGTATGACCAACTCGGCATGAATGATGTAGACAGAGTTGGAGGCAAAAATGCCTCCCTGGGTGAAATGATTACTAATCTTTCCGGTATGGGCGTCTCCGTACCGAATGGATTTGCGACCACCGCCGACGCGTTTAATCAGTTCCTCGAACAGAGCGGTTTAAATCAGCGTATTTATGAACTGCTTGATAAAACCGACATCGACGACGTCTCCGAACTGGCGAAAGCCGGGACGCAGATCCGACAGTGGATTGTGGATACCCCGTTCCCGCCCGCGCTGGAACAGGCGGTACATGAAGCGTACGCCCAACTCTCCGCCGATGACGCAGAGGCCTCGTTTGCCGTGCGCTCCTCCGCCACCGCAGAAGATATGCCGGACGCCTCCTTTGCCGGTCAGCAAGAAACCTTCCTTAACGTGCAGGGCTACGACGCCGTGCTGGTGGCGATTAAGCATGTCTTCGCTTCCCTCTTTAACGATCGCGCCATCTCCTATCGCGTGCATCAGGGTTACGACCACCGTGGCGTGGCGCTCTCGGCTGGCGTGCAGCGCATGGTGCGCTCCGATCTCGCCTCCTCGGGCGTGATGTTCTCCATTGATACCGAATCCGGTTTCGACCAGGTAGTATTTATCACCTCTGCGTTTGGGCTGGGTGAAATGGTGGTGCAGGGCGCGGTCAACCCGGATGAGTTCTACGTGCATAAGCCGACGCTCGCCAACGATCGCCCGGCGATTGTGCGCCGCACCATGGGCTCGAAAAAAATCCGCATGGTCTACGCGCCGAATCAGGAGCATGGCAAGCAGGTGCAGATTGAAGATGTGCCGCAGGCCGAGCGCGATCGCTTCTCCTTAACCGACGAGGAAGTGCAGGCGCTGGCGAAACAGGCGGTGCAGATTGAAAAACATTACGGCCGGCCGATGGATATCGAGTGGGCGAAAGATGGTCACACCGGCAAGCTCTTTATCGTGCAGGCGCGTCCGGAAACCGTGCGCTCGCGCGGCCAGGTGATGGAGCGCTACACCCTGCATGCGCAGGGCAAGATCATCGCCGAAGGGCGCGCTATCGGCCACCGCATCGGCGCGGGCACGGTGAAAGTGATCCACGATATCAGCGAGATGAACCTGATTGAGCCTGGCGACGTGCTGGTCACCGACATGACCGACCCGGACTGGGAGCCGATCATGAAAAAGGCGGCGGCGATTGTCACCAACCGCGGCGGGCGCACCTGCCATGCGGCGATTATCGCCCGTGAGCTGGGTATTCCGGCGGTGGTCGGATGCGGCGATGCCACCGATCGCATCAAAACCGGCGAAAAAGTGACGGTCTCCTGTGCCGAAGGCGACACCGGCTATGTTTATGCCGAACTGCTCGATTTCAGCGTGAAAAGCTCAAGCGTTGACACCATGCCGAATCTGCCGCTGAAGATTATGATGAACGTCGGCAACCCGGATCGCGCCTTTGACTTCGCCTGTCTGCCAAACGAAGGCGTCGGGCTGGCGCGTCTCGAGTTTATTATCAACCGTATGATCGGCGTGCACCCGCGCGCGCTGCTGGAGTTTGACGACCAGGAGCCGAAGCTGCAAAACGAAATCCGCGAAATGATGAAGGGTTTCGATTCGCCGGTTGAGTTCTATATCGGTCGCCTGACGGAAGGGATCGCGACGCTCGGCGCAGCCTTCTGGCCGAAGCGCGTTATCGTGCGCCTCTCCGATTTCAAATCTAACGAATACGCTAACCTGGTGGGCGGCGAGCGCTACGAGCCGGAAGAGGAAAACCCGATGCTCGGCTTCCGTGGCGCGGGCCGTTATGTGGCAGATAGCTTCCGCGACTGCTTTGCGCTGGAGTGTGAAGCGGTAAAACGCGTGCGCAACGAGATGGGGCTGACCAACGTTGAGATTATGATCCCGTTTGTGCGCACCGTTGACCAGGCGAAAGCGGTGGTGGACGAGCTGGCACGCCAGGGGCTGAAACGCGGCGAGAACGGGCTGAAGATCATTATGATGTGCGAAATTCCGTCGAACGCGCTGCTGGCGGAGCAGTTCCTCGAGCACTTTGACGGCTTCTCCATCGGCTCAAACGACATGACCCAGCTGGCACTCGGCCTCGATCGTGACTCCGGCGTAGTGTCGGAGCTGTTTGACGAGCGTAACGATGCAGTGAAAGCGCTGCTGTCGATGGCCATTCGCGCGGCGAAAAAGCAGGGCAAATATGTCGGCATCTGCGGCCAGGGGCCGTCCGACCATGAGGATTTTGCCGCGTGGTTAATGGATGAGGGCATCGACAGTTTGTCGCTCAATCCGGATACGGTGGTGCAAACCTGGCTTAGTCTCGCCGAACTGAAAAAATAACGGCGAAAACAAAATCCCCGGCACAATGTCGGGGATTTTTTTATTTCAGCCGCGAATATGTGGCCGATCACAATAACTAAAAAACGTAAAAAGCCTGGCAATTATTGCAATTGTTCCGATGCTGCCTTCTTCTAATACTTGAGCCTGTAGTGAGCGGTGCGATAAGAAATAACGCACCAGGATGAAATAATTTTTCACCTCACAAGGCTAATAACAATGACAATTTCCTCTGTCCTGCGTACGAAAGACAAAATAGGCTATGGCCTCGGCGATATGGCAAGCGCCCTGGTGTGGCAAACGGCAACGCTATTTCTCGCCTATTTTTATACCGATGTTTTTGGTTTACCCGCCGCCATTATGGGCACTATGTTTTTAGTCGTTCGCGTTATTGATGCGTTTGTCGATCCCTGTATCGGCGCGCTGGTGGATCGCACGCAAACCCGCCATGGCCGTTTTCGCCCGTGGCTGCTCTGGTTTGCCATTCCCTTCGGTGTCAGCTGCATCATCACCTTTTATGTACCGGAGGCGGGCGCCACGGCGAAAATTATTTACGCCTGCGTCACTTACGCCATCCTCAGCTTTATCTACTCCGCGATTAACGTGCCTTACTGCGCCATGCCCGGCGCGCTGACCATGGATCCGCACGAGCGCCACTCGCTGCAATCCTGGCGCTTTGGCCTGTCGTTTATCGGCGGGCTGATTGTCACCGTTATTGCCCTGCCGCTGGTGGCGCACCTCGGCGATGGTAATGTGCAGAAGGGCTACTTCTACGCCATGAGCATGATGGGCGTATTGGGGATTGTGCTCTTCTTTAGCTGTTTCTTTATGACCCGCGAGCGCTTTACGCCGCGTAATGACACCTCCGGCTCGATGATAGGCGATCTCAAACTGCTTGCGGCAAATAGCCAGTGGCGCATTGTTTTCCTGTTTAATATTTTGCTGTTGACCGCCGTCGTGACCCGCGGTTCAGCCACCATGTATTACGTCAAATATGTGTTACTGCGCCCGGAAATGGTCTTCACCTTTATTGTCTCCGGCATGCTCGCTTCACTCACTGGCGCACTATTATCGGCGCGTCTACTCGGTAAATTCGATCGCGTGCGCGCTTACCAGTGGACGATTATTACTTTCGTTATCTTTGCCGCGCTGATCTTTATCATTCCGCCATCGCAGGTGTGGCTTATTTTCACCCTCAATATTGTCTTCAGCTTTATTCAGAACCTGACCACCCCGCTGCAATGGACGATGTTCTCCGACGTGGTGGATTATGAAGAGCACCGCAGCGGACGCCGCCTCGACGGGCTGGTCTTCTCCACCGCGCTCTTCGCCATTAAGTTTGGTCTGGCCCTCGGCGGCGCCGTGGTGGGCTGGGTGCTCGGTGCGGTTGACTATATTCCTAACCAGGCCCAGCAGAGTGCGACCGTGCTCACTACCATCAATGCGCTGTTTACCCTGATTCCCTGCCTGTTATTTATCTGCATGGTGCTGCTGCTGACCCGTTACAAACTCAACAGCAGCGTCGCCGACAGCATTGCACAAGAGCTTCTGCAAAAACGCGGTGGCAGTAATGAAGCCGCCGACGCGCAAACCACCCCGGATCTCAGCAACACAGGAGTGACCCGATGACCGCAATTTACAAAGATGCAAACCGCCCCGTCGCCGAGCGCGTGGCCGACCTTCTTGCCCGCATGACGCCAGAGGAGAAGTTCGCCCAGATGCATGGGCTGTGGCTGGTGCTCTCAGAGCAGGGCGACCACCGCGAGCGGACTGATTTAAGCGATGAATTTGCCGGTGTAAGCGCGCAGGACGCACTGGCGGAGCGGCTGAAACTCGGCGTCGGGCAAATCACTCGCCCGCTGGGTACCCATATTGTCGAGGCGAAACAGGGTGTACGCGCCGCCAACCGGCTGCAAAAAACGCTGATGGAGGAGACGCGCCTTGGCATCCCGGCGCTGTTCCATGAAGAGTGCCTGGTGGGGCTGCTGTGTAAAGACGCCACGCTGTTTCCCTCCTCCCTCAACTACGGCTCGACGTGGGATCCGGCGCTGATTAAACGCGCTGCGCAGCAAATTGGCGATGAAGCGCGCTCGACCGGCTGTAAACAGGGGCTGGCGCCGGTGCTGGATGTCTCGCGTGATGTGCGCTGGGGGCGTACGGAGGAGACTTTTGGCGAAGATCCATGGCTGGTCGGCGTGATGGCCTGCGCCTACGTCGAAGGTTTGCAGGGCGAGCAGGGCGATATGCTGGCGACGCTCAAGCACTATGTCGGCCACTCCTTCAGTGAAGGGGCGCGCAACCACGCGCCGGTGCATCTCGGTTTTTGCGAGCTTAACGACACCTTCCTGCTGCCGTTTGAGATGGCGGTGAAGTGCGCCAATGCCGGATCGGTGATGCCCGCCTATCACGATATCGATAACCAACCGGGCCACAGCGATCATTTCCTGCTCACCACCGTGCTGCGCGAACAGTGGGGCTTTGAGGGGATTATTGTTGCCGATTATGGCGGCGTCAGCCTGCTGCACCAGCATCACGGCGTCACCCACGATGCCGACGAATCGGCGGCGCTGGCCTTTAACGCCGGGCTTGATGTCGAGTTGCCAAAAGATGACTGCGCGCGCCATCTGGCGCAGGCGGTGGAACGCGGTCTTATCACTATGGAGAAAGTGGATGAGATTGTCGCGCGATTGCTGGCGGTGAAGTTCCGCCTCGGCCTGTTTGAACACCCCTATAGCGACGAGCAGAAGATTGTTCTGCAAGCGGAGGAGACGCGGCAGGTGGCGCGCGAGGTGGCGACCCGCTCGTTGACGCTACTGGAAAATAACGGCGTGCTTCCGCTGAACGGCGCGCCGAAGGTAGCGGTTATCGGCCCGACCGCCGACGATCCGCTGGCTTTGTTGAGCGGTTATAGCTTCCCGGTGCATCTGATTATCAGCGATATGCTGGAGGAGACGTCGCAGGTCACCACACCGCTTGCCGCCCTGCGCCAGACTCTTGGCGAGGCGCAGGTTCGTTACGCCAAAGGGTGCCATATCATTGAAAAACGGATGGCGGGTGCGCCGGTCTTTCCGGGCGATGCCTCAGGAAAACCGATGCAGGCGTCGCCGGTCTCAAAGGATATAAGCCTGATCCCTGACGCGGTGCGCGCGGCGCAAGAGAGTGAGGTGGTGATTGCCTGCGTGGGCGATCTCGCCGGCCTGTTTCAGAGTGGCACGGTCGGCGAGGGCTCTGACACCGATAGCCTGACGCTGCCCGGCGTCCAGCAGCAGTTGCTTGAGGCGCTGGTAGAAACCGGCAAGCCGCTGGTGGTGGTGATGACCGGCGGGCGACCGTACAACCTGCAGGGGCTGGAAACGCGCGTCGCTGCTCTGCTGATGGCATGGGCACCGGGGCAGGAGGGTGGATGGGCGATTGCTGATGTGCTCACCGGGCGTGCGGAGCCGCAGGGCAGGCTGGTGGTGAGCGTGCCGAAAAGCGCGGGCGCCATGCCCTATTACTACAACCATAAACTGAAGAGCGGCGGGACGCCTTTCGCCTTCCACTTTGGCTCTCGCTACCCCTTCGGCTATGGCCAGAGCTGGACGCAGTTTGCCTACGCCGAGCCTGAGCTGGCGACCAGTCAGGTCGATATTGACGGCGAGATCATGCTGCGCGTGAAGATAACAAATGTCGGCGAACGCAGCGGCAGCGACGTGGTGCAGCTCTATGTGCGCGATAAAGTCGCCTCGATGGTGCGGCCGGTGCAGGAGTTAAAAGCGTTTCAGCGCGTGGCATTACGCCCCGGTGAGACGGCGACGCTCACCTTCACATTACCGGTCGATATGCTCAACTTCACCCGCCGGGACGGAAAGCGCATTGTCGAGCCTGGCGAGTTTGAGTTGCAGATAGGCGCCTCATCGGCGGACATTCGTGGGCGCGCAACCGTAACGGTAACCGGGCAGACAAAAGTGTTGCCGCAGCGATGGCGAATGATGAGTAATTGTGAAGTAAGTCGCTAATTTCAGACGAAACCCGCTATGCAAAGCGGGTTTCTTTTTTATCAGCGGTATCAATAAAAAAAGGATAAAAAAAAGCCCATCGTGGGAGATGGGCAAAGACTACACACAGCAATTCGTTGTTTCACTCAGGGGATTTCCATGCTTATAAATCAAGGTGTTGATTTATAACCGTGCTCTTATAGTAGGCATGCGGAATTTTTGCGTCGATCAGATTCGTCTCATTAGTTAAACGCAGGTAAAGAATATATGCTGCAAAAGAGGCGATATACCGGAGATTATACAGAGTGAGTGCTACAGCAGTGTTAAAATGATAAGCAATGCTTAATGATTATTAAGGCGGGCTACCCCGCCTTAATGGGATCAGGCAGGCTTGTCTAAATCGTCGACTTGCGCCAGCGCGTCGTCTGAGGGCGTCTTCGGTGCCGGGACTTCATTAACCCAGGCGGAGAAGAGACGCCAGGAGACCGCCAGCAGCACCGGGCCGATAAACAGGCCGATCATGCCAAAGGCTACCAGGCCGCCGATAACGCCGGAGAGGATCAGGATCAGCGGAAGATCGGCCCCAAGGCGAATCAGCACCGGGCGGATAAAGTTATCAAGCGTAGCTACCACCGCACTCCACACCAGCAGTACTGTTCCCCACGTTGAATCACCGCTCCAGTAGAGCCAGATAATCGCCGGCACCAGCACCAGCAGCGGACCAATCTGGATCAGGCAGGTCATTAACATCAGCACGGTAAAGAGGGTGGCGTAAGGCACGCCGGAGACAGCCAGCCCGATACCGCCCAGCACCGCCTGAACCAGCGCCGTTACCACCACGCCGAGCGCGACGGCACGGATCGCCTGGCCTGCCAGCAGCACCGCAGCATCACCGCGCTCAGCCGCCAGCCTGAAGGCGAAGTGGCGAATACCCTCTGCCACCTGCTCACCGCGCCAGTAAAGCAGGGCGCTGAATAACAGCATCAGGCCGCAGTGCAGCATCAGGCGACCAATATGCGCGGCCTGGCCGACAAACCATGTTGTTGTGGTCCCGACGTAGGGGCGCAGCTTCGCCATAATTGCGCTGCCGCCCATATCGAGCAGGCTGTGCCAGGCGGCGTAGAGCTTGCTGCCCACCAGCGGAATGCTGTTAAGCCATGCCAGATCCGGCGGTGAGGAGACGCCGCTGGTCACGGCGTGGATCACCGTGCCGCTGGAGTCGACAAGACTATTGACCAGCAGGGCGACCGGGATAATAAACAGCAGGATCAGCAGCAGCATCATCGCCAGCACCGCCAGCGAGCGGCGACCGAAGAGTAATCGCTGCAGGCGCAGCAGCAAAGGCCAGGTGGCGATCACCACGGTTCCCGCCCAGGCGAAGCCGAGCACAAACGGCTGCACCACCCACAGGCAGGCAATGATCATCAGGGCTAAAAACAGTACCGACAGCATTAATTGCGGCACATCCCTGGAGTGACGACTATCAACTTTATCCATTATTCACCTTTCCAGTACTGAAGGGGCGGTGCGGCAGGCAAGCACCCATTATTATGCGAAGCGATATGCGCTGGTTTGCACCGCCTGATTCTGCCTGCAATTCTGCTGAGCACCTAAGAAAAAAATGTGATACAACGATGAGGGCTTAAAGCAAACGATTAACTTTTAACAACATTAACTGTCAGGCAGGGTCAAGCATAATGATCCCACAGATTTCCCAGGCACCAGGCGTCGTTCAACTGGTGCTCAATTTTTTGCAAGCACTGGAGCAGCAAGGTTTTACAGGTGATACCGCCACCAGTTATGCCGACCGGCTAACGATGGCGACAGACAACAGTATTTACCAGCTACTTCCCGACGCCGTTCTCTTCCCCCGTTCAACGTCAGACGTTGCCCTGATCACACGCCTCGCCGCCGAAGCGCGTTTTAAGGCGCTGGTCTTTACCCCGCGCGGCGGCGGTACCGGCACCAACGGCCAGGCGCTGAACCAGGGCATCATTGTTGATATGTCCCGCTATATGAACCGCATTATTGAGATTAAACCTGAAGAGGGGTGGGTGCGTGTTGAAGCGGGCGTCATCAAAGATCAGCTTAACCAGTTTCTTAAACCGTACGGATTCTTCTTCGCGCCGGAGCTCTCTACCAGCAACCGCGCCACCCTTGGCGGCATGATCAATACCGATGCCTCCGGCCAGGGTTCACTGGTCTACGGTAAAACCTCCGATCACGTACTCGGGCTGCGCGCGGTGCTGCTGGGCGGCGATATCCTTGATACTCAGGCGATGCCGGTTGCGCTGGCCGAAACCCTCGGCAAGGCCAGCACCGCTATTGGGCGCATCTATAAAACCGTGCTCGAGCGCTGTCGCGATAACCGCCAGCTGATTATCGATAATTTTCCGAAACTCAACCGCTTTCTCACCGGGTACGACTTGCGCCACGTCTTTAATGACGAGATGACCGAGTTTGACCTGACGCGCGTGCTGACCGGCTCGGAAGGCACGCTGGCCTTTATTACCGAAGCGCGGCTTGATATTACCCGCCTTCCGAAAGTGCGCCGGCTGGTGAACATCAAATATGACTCTTTTGACTCTGCCCTGCGTAACGCCCCCTTTATGGTCGAGGCGCGCGCCCTGTCAGTGGAGACCGTTGACTCGAAAGTACTCAACCTGGCGCGGGAAGATATCGTCTGGCATTCGGTTAAAGAGCTGATTACCGATGTGCCGGACAAAACCCTGCTCGGCCTCAATATCGTCGAGTTTGCCGGGGATGATGAAGCGTTGATCGATGCGCAGGTGGCCTCGCTCTGTCAGCGGCTGGATGAGCTGATGGCGAGCGGCGAAGGTGGCGTGATTGGCTGGCAGCGCTGCGATGAGCTGGCGGCGATTGAACGTATCTATGCGATGCGCAAAAAGGCGGTCGGCCTGCTGGGCAATGCCAAAGGGGCGGCCAAGCCAATTCCATTTGCGGAAGATACCTGTGTGCCGCCGGAGCACCTGGCCGATTATATTGTTGAGTTTCGTGCGCTGCTCGACGGGCACGGGCTGAGTTACGGCATGTTTGGTCATGTCGATGCCGGTGTGCTGCACGTGCGCCCGGCGCTGGATATGTGCGATCCGCAGCAGGAAGTGCTGATGAAAACTATCTCTGATGAGGTAGTTGCACTGACGGCGAAATATGGCGGCTTGCTGTGGGGCGAGCACGGTAAAGGTTTCCGCGCCGAGTACAGCCCGGCCTTCTTCGGCGAGGCGCTGTATGGTGAGCTCAGGAAAATCAAAGCGGCGTTTGATCCTGAGAACCGCCTGAATCCGGGGAAAATCTGCCCGCCGGAGGGGCTTGATGCGCCGATGAAGCAGGTCGATGCGGTTAAGCGCGGGACGTTTGATCGGCAGATCCCGACCACCTCACGCACGGCCTGGCGTGGGGCGATGGAGTGTAACGGTAACGGACTGTGCTTTAACTTTGATGTCAAAAGCCCGATGTGCCCGTCAATGAAGATCACCGGCAACCGCATTCACTCACCGAAAGGGCGCGCCACGCTGGTGCGCGAATGGCTGCGTCTGCTGGCTGACCGCGGGATCGATCCGCTGAAGCTTGAGAGAGAGCTGCCGGAAAAACGCGCCTCGCTGCGCACCCTGATTGAGCGCACCCGCAACAGCTGGCATGCGCGCCGCGGCGAGTATGACTTCTCCCACGAGGTGAAAGAGGCGATGTCCGGCTGCCTGGCCTGCAAAGCTTGTTCGACCCAGTGCCCAATTAAGATTGATGTTCCGGAGTTCCGCTCCCGTTTTCTGCAAATCTATCACGGTCGCTATCTGCGCCCGCTGCGCGATCATCTGGTGGCGACGGTGGAAAACTATGCGCCGCTGATGGCGCGTGCGCCAAAGACCTTTAACTTCTTTATGAGCCAGCCGTGGGTGCGGGATCTTTCGGCGAAGCATATTGGCATGGTCGATTTACCGCTGCTCTCTGTGCCGTCGTTGCAGCGACAGATGGTCGGCCATCACTCTGCCAATATGACGCTGGAGCAGCTCGAAGCGCTGAGCGAAGAGCAGCGCGCGAAAACGGTGCTGGTGGTGCAGGATCCCTTCACCAGTTACTACGACGCGCAGGTGGTGGCGGATTTTGTCCGTCTGGTCGAGCGCTTAGGTTACCGCCCGGTAGTGCTGCCATTTTCACCAAACGGTAAAGCGCAGCACATCAAGGGCTTCCTTACCCGCTTTGCGAAAACGGCGCAGAAGACCGCTGATTTCCTCAACCGCGTTGCGGAGCTGGGGATGCCGATGGTTGGCGTCGATCCGGCGCTGGTGCTCTGTTATCGCGATGAGTACAAGCTGGCGCTGGCGGATAAACGCGGTGATTTCCATGTGCAACTGGTGCATGAGTGGCTGCCCGCCGTGCTGGAAAAGGTTGAGCCACGCGCCGTGAGCGGCGAGCCCTGGTATCTTTTCGGCCACTGTACCGAAGTGACCGCCTTGCCCGGCGCGCCTGCGCAGTGGGCGGCTATCTTCGCGCGTTTCGGCGCGCAGCTGGAAAATGTCAGCGTCGGCTGCTGCGGGATGGCCGGCACCTATGGCCATGAAGTGAAGAACCACGCCAATTCACTCGGTATTTATGAGTTGTCGTGGCATCAGGCGATGCAGCGACTTCCGCGCAACCGCTGTCTGGCGACGGGTTATTCGTGCCGCAGTCAGGTGAAGCGCATCGAAGGAAACGGTGTGCGCCATCCGTTACAGGCCCTGCTGGAGATGGTGTGATGATCTGGAAACGCGCGGTTACGCTGGAAGCGCTCAACGCCATGGGCGACGGCAATATGGTTGGCCTGCTGGATATCCGTTTTGAGCGCATCAGCGACGATACGCTGGAAGCCTCGATGCCTGTTGATGAGCGCACGCATCAGCCCTTTGGCCTGCTGCACGGCGGTGCGTCGGTGGTGCTGGCCGAAACCCTCGGCTCGGTGGCGGGTTATCTCTGCACGGAAGGGGAGCAAAAGGTGGTCGGGCTGGAGGTCAATGCCAACCACCTGCGCTCGGTACGCAGCGGTCGGGTGCGCGGTGTCTGTAAAGCGCTGCACACCGGCGGCCGTCATCAAGTGTGGCAGATCGATATCTTCGATGAGCAGGCGCGCCTCTGCTGCTCTTCGCGGCTGACCACCGCCGTAGTATGAGTAATTTCGGCGGGTTACCGCCGAAAATCTTCACGATTTATTCACTATTCTTAAGATAATCAGTTAGCACTCCGTGCTATATTACGCGCTACGGGATGTAACGCTTGCGCTCTGATGCAAGCGATTGGGCTGTAACGCGTAATGACTTGATGAAGTTCTTCATTGTCTCTTTAAGCGCTACTGGATACAGGCTTGAAGGATTGATGAATGACAGCATTTAAATTGGCTTTTCTCCACCCGCGTTACTGGCTCACCTGGGCTGGTCTGGGGTTTCTCTGGTTGCTGGTGCAACTCCCTTATCCTTTTCTTTCGCGTCTTGGCGCCGGTCTGGGGCGACAATCACGCCGCTTCCTCAAACGCCGCGAGAAGATCGCAAAACGTAATCTCGAACTCTGTTTTCCTGATATGAGCGACGAGATACGCGAAACGCTTATCGCCAAAAACTTTGTCTCGCTGGGCATGGGCCTGATTGAAACCGGCATGGCCTGGTTCTGGTCCGATAAACGCGTGCGCCGCTGGTTTGACGTTGACGGTTATCAGCACCTGCAGGCCGCGCAGGCAAGCCGCCAGGGGGTTATGGTGGTGGGCGTGCACTTTATGTCGCTGGAGCTTGGTGGCCGCGTGATGGGGCTCTGCCAGCCGATGATGGCGACCTATCGCCCGCATAACAGCCCGGTGATGGAGTGGGTGCAGACCCGTGGACGCATGCGTTCTAATAAATCGATGATCGATCGCCGCAACCTGAAAGGGCTGGTACAGGCACTGAAGCAGGGCGAAGCCGTCTGGTTTGCACCGGATCAGGATTATGGTCGTAAGGGCAGTAGCTTCGCGCCATTCTTCTCGGTCAAAGATGCGGCGACCACCAACGGTACGTTCGTGCTTTCCCGCCTCTCCGGCGCGAAGATGTTGACCGTAACAATGGTGCGTAAAGAGGACAGTTCTGGCTACTCGCTGCACATCGGCCAGGCGCTGGATGATTATCCGGCCCATAACGAATTTGCCGCAGCCAGCTATATGAACCGGGTGATTGAGCGTGAAATTCTGCGCGCGCCGGAACAGTATTTATGGATCCATCGGCGTTTCAAAACGCGCCCGATCGGCGAACCTTCGCTCTACATCTAATTTTTCTTAACGCCCCGTTTCAGGGGCGTTTTGCCGTTTAATTAAAGGGAGTGGTTATGGTCAGGATTATTGCCGCGGGCTGCTTTGCCCTTTTCTCTGCCTGCTCATGGTCAGCTGGCATCACGCTGCTCTGCGATGAGTACAGCGTTGAGGTGGAGCCCAACGGGCTGACGGTAAACGGGCGGCACTTCAGCGATCCGCAAGAGAAGCCGTATGAGATTGGCGATCAGTACACCGGGCGTTCGCTCTTTTACAGTGATAAAGAGGATCAGAACGCAGAAACAAACTGGGTTGCGATCCATATCATTACGCAGCTGGGAAGCGGTAAAAAAGCCTTTTTCTATTCAGATAAAAACCACACCGATGACAAAGCGATCCTCTGTAGCCAGGGGAAGGAAACGCCGTCACCGTAAAGGCGAGCGCAGGGCGTTAACTGCTGAGATTTTCCCATAACTGCAGCTGTGAAAGGGTGAGGGCGTGGGGTAACGCATAGCCTTTAACGGCAGGAAAGAGGCTCTGCCACTCGCTGTCGCGACTCTGCAGAAGGTGCTCTGCGCGATTGTGCAGCCCCAGCATAAAACCGTACGCTTTAATCTCGCGCAAAAAGGGCAGGCTCTCTTGCAGCTCTGCGTGCGCGATGCGCTTATCAAGAACAATCTCGATACGCTCCGCTGCAACATCATGGCTGGTGCAGAGATGATGAAGCGTGGCGAGATAATCGCTATCGTTCAGCCGCTGCGGCGGTAACGTAAAAGAGAAACAGAGCGTCTCTTTCTTTTTCGCCAGCTGGCACAGCGTTGTAAAAATAAATTCGGCCACGCTCGGCGGCTGCCCGCATGTTATCTCTACCGGACGGGGGAGTGCAGGGCGATCGCTGTATTCAAAAAAACGCGCGCTCGTCTGGTAACAAAGAATATTTTTCCCCGACAGATCGGTCACCGGCAGAAATTCTGCCGTCACGAGAAGTTTCTTATCAGCAATATCGACTATTATTGATTTCATTTCCCTGATTAAGCTCCCTACTCAAAAGAACAGGACTTTTCCAATATACAAGAGTGCAATTTTACCTACGCAATCATCACATTTGAAAATTGTTTTAAGTGATCGATCTGTCGCTGTTTGATAGTCTCTATCTATTGCTATTACAAAACCGATCGCTTAAATCTATATAATTGGTTAGCGTTATCGGCGTAATATTTGTATTAACGGCATATTATTATCTGTTGGTTTGTTTTGGGTTTTTGTTATCTTCTTGTTATCGCTGATAAAACATCAAAAATTTATTTCTATACTGTCTGAGAAAACCGCCGCGAAATGGGTCTGCGATCGCTTGGTTTTGTTTTTTATGCCGTAATAAAAGCATTAATTGTTTAAACACCAACTCAGCGCTGCCAATAAACCATCGATTATGATGAAAATAGCGCGGGCGCGCCGGAAGAAAAAAGACGCACCCGGAAGATAACAACGCCAATTAAGCGTAACGGGTGAGGAAATCAATAATCAGCCGGGTAACAAATTCAGGGTTTTCTCTGTTGCTAATATGGGCAGCATTGGGGATGAGGCTAAATTCACAGCCCACTTTTTCCGCCATCAATTGACCCTCCAGCGGCGGGCGCGGTAAATCCAGCTCTCCGGTGGCGACCTGCACCGGGCAGCTGATTTTTTCCAGCATCGCCATACGATCGGGCCGCCCGAAAATGAGTTTGCCAAGCGGAACAATGCTCTCGCGCAGCTGCTCTGCGCTGAGTGCGCCAAGCCGGGCCTTGAGCGCCTGCACATCAGACGGATCGGCATTGTGCGAGTAGAACTGCGAAACGACATACTCCAGCAGCGGCGGGGGAAGAGTGCCTGCAGCGTCAATGGCGTTGAGCATCGCGAAATACTTTTCACGCGCCTCATCCGTTTCACTGCCAACAAAGGTGTCGATCAGCATCAGTGCTTTAACCCGCTCCGGAGCCATTGCGGCGAGTTCAGCGCCCCACATTCCCCCTACCGACAGCCCGACGATCGCAAACTCCTCAATGCCAAGGGCGTCCATAATTTGCAGATGATCGGCGGCGAGATCGGCCATGGTGCTTTTCCCTGCGGGCAGCGCGGGGGATTCACCATGTCCCCACAGGTCAGGCACGATGACGCGAAACTGCTTCGCGAGCGCGGTCATCTGCGGTGACCACATGGTTTTATCAAACAGGTAGCTGTGACCAAGCAGGACGGGTAAGCCGCTGCCGCTATCGATATATGACAGGGTAGATGGTGTCTGCATCACTCTTTTCCTTATAGGGGCGCTCGTTGGCGTGAGCGGGGTAAACGTGCGCTCATCATATAAAAGATCGATCGCCTCGGGAGCCTGCAAATTCCTATTCTTCAGCGGGCGGTCATCTTTAAGCCCTTCCTATAATAAAAATAGGCATTTCCTATACATTTTTTGCGCTTTTACCGATTTAACGCGTTACGCTTGCTAAAGCCATTATTTATCAATTTATTAATCATTTTTTTAACGTGCTCTATACCCTTTCAACAGGGTCTATGCTTAACAGATACGCTGTAAAAAGGGCCCGTGGGGGAATAACCCTGCGGTAAGAAGGTTGAAGTGAGAATTATTATCACTAACATAGCGTTATGCCCTTCAGCTCAGATGAAGTGAGGTAACACGATGGAATCATTTAACCCCGAAGATTTTGCATGGCGCGGGCTCACCCTGACGCCGGCTGCCGCGGAGCATATCCGTGCACTAACCGAAAAACAGTCCGGCCTTCTTGGCGTGCGGCTGGGCATTAAACAGACCGGCTGCGCAGGCTTCGGTTATGTGCTCGACACCGTAAGCGAGCCGAACGACGACGACCTGCTGTACGAATCTGATGGCGCTCGCCTCTATGTCCCTTTACAGGCCATGCCGTTTATCGATGGCACCGAAGTGGACTACGTGCGCGAAGGCTTGAACCAGATCTTCAAATTCAATAACCCGAAAGCGCAGCACGAGTGTGGCTGCGGCGAAAGCTTTGGGGTATAGGCGGTACTATGTCTCGTAATACTGAAGCAACTGACGATGTCAAAACCTGGACCGGCAATATCAATTATAAAGAGGGCTTTTTCACCCGGCTGAGTACGGATGAGCTGGCGAAAGGCATCAACGAAGAGGTCGTGCGCGCTATTTCGGCGAAACGCAATGAGCCTGAGTGGATGCTGGAGTTTCGCCTGAACGCTTTTCACGCCTGGCTGGAGATGGAAGAGCCGCACTGGTTAAAAGCCCATTACGATAAGCTTAACTACCAGGATTACAGCTACTACTCCGCGCCCTCCTGCGGCAACTGCGACGACGCCTGCGCCTCGCAGCCCGGCGCAGTGCAGCAAACTAATGCCAATACCTGGCTGACGGAAGAGGTCGAAGAGGCCTTTAACCAGCTCGGCGTGCCGGTGCGTGAAGGCAAAGAGGTGGCGGTTGACGCCATTTTTGACTCGGTGTCGGTTGCCACCACCTACCGCGAAAAGCTCTCCGAACAGGGGATTATCTTCTGCTCCTTTGGTGAGGCGATCCACGATCACCCTGAGCTGGTGCAGAAGTACCTCGGCACCGTGGTGCCTTCAAACGATAACTTCTTCGCCGCGCTGAATGCGGCCGTCGCGTCTGATGGCACCTTTATCTACATCCCGAAAGGGGTGCGCTGCCCGATGGAGCTGTCGACCTATTTCCGCATCAACGCGGAGAAGACCGGCCAGTTCGAGCGCACCATTCTGGTGGCGGATGAAGGGAGCTACGTCAGCTATATCGAAGGTTGCTCTGCACCGGTGCGCGACAGCTACCAGCTGCATGCGGCGGTGGTGGAAGTGATCATCCATAAAGATGCGGAAGTGAAATACTCCACGGTGCAAAACTGGTTCCCGGGCGATAACAACACCGGCGGCATCCTCAACTTCGTCACCAAGCGTGCGCTGTGCGAAGGGGAGAACAGCAAAATGTCGTGGACCCAGTCAGAAACCGGATCTGCGATCACCTGGAAGTACCCGAGCTGTATCCTGCGCGGCGACAACTCGATTGGCGAATTCTTCTCAGTGGCGCTCACCAGCGGGCATCAGCAGGCGGATACCGGCACCAAGATGATCCACATCGGTAAGAACACCAAATCGACGATTATTTCGAAAGGGATCTCGGCCGGAAAGAGCCAGAACAGCTACCGCGGGCTGGTGAAAATCATGCCGACGGCAACCAACGCGCGAAACTTCACCCAGTGTGACTCGATGCTGATTGGCCCTGATTGTGGCGCGCACACTTTCCCCTATGTCGAGTGCCGCAACAACAGCGCGCAGCTGGAGCATGAAGCGACCACCTCGCGCATCGGTGAAGATCAGCTCTTTTACTGTCTGCAGCGCGGCATCAGCGAAGATGACGCCATCTCAATGATTGTTAACGGCTTCTGTAAAGATGTCTTCTCCGAGCTGCCGCTGGAATTTGCCGTCGAAGCGCAAAAACTGCTGGCTATCAGCCTTGAACACAGCGTCGGTTAAGAATTAAAGGATAATAAATGTTAAGTATCAAAGATTTGCAGGTTGGTGTTGAAGATAAGTCGATTCTGCGCGGCCTGAACCTTGAGGTGCGTCCGGGCGAAGTGCACGCCATTATGGGCCCGAACGGCTCCGGGAAAAGTACGCTCTCCGCGACCCTTGCCGGGCGTGAAGATTATGAAGTAACCGGCGGCAGCGTGCAGTTTAAAGGCAAAGATCTGCTGGAACTGTCACCGGAAGATCGTGCGGGCGAAGGCGTCTTTATGGCCTTCCAGTATCCGGTGGAGATCCCGGGCGTCAGCAACCAGTTCTTCCTGCAAACGGCGCTCAACGCGGTGCGTAAGTATCGCGGCGAAGAGGCGCTGGATCGCTTCGATTTTCAGGATTTGATGGAAGAGAAGATCAAGCTGCTGAAGATGCCGGAAGATCTGCTGACCCGCTCGGTTAACGTCGGTTTTTCCGGCGGCGAGAAGAAGCGTAACGACATCCTGCAGATGGCAGTGCTGGAGCCGGAGCTGTGCATCCTTGATGAGACCGACTCGGGGCTCGATATCGATGCCCTGAAGATTGTTGCCGAAGGGGTTAACGCGCTGCGCGATGAGAAGCGCGCCTTTATTATCGTTACCCACTATCAGCGCATTCTCGACTACATCAAACCGGACTTTGTGCATGTGTTGTATCAGGGGCGCATCGTGAAATCAGGCGATTTCACGCTGGTTAAGCAACTGGAGGAGCAGGGCTATGGCTGGCTTACAGAACAGCAGTAACGCGCTGCAACAGTGGCACCATCTGTTTGAAACAAAGAGAGGCGCGCACTCGGCCACGGCTGAGCAGCACCTGCAGCAGATGCTGCGTCTCGGCCTGCCGACGCGTAAGCATGAGAACTGGAAATATACGCCGCTTGATGGTCTGTTAAACAGCCAGTTTGTTGCCAGCAACGCCACCCTCGACGCCGCGCAGCGTGATGCGCTGGCGCTGCCGGTTGATGCGCTGCGTCTGGTGTTTGTCGACGGCTTGTTCAGCGCTGAACTGAGCGACGACATCACCGGCTCCGGGTTTGCGGTAACGGTAAGCGAAGCCGCCGAAAACCTGCCTGCGCCGGTGCAGCCAGAGGTCTTTTTACACCTCACCGAAAGCCTTGCGCAGAGCGTCACCCGCATTGACGTCGCGCGCAATCAGCGCCCTGAAAAGCCGCTGCTGCTGATGCACGTTACCCAGGGGCTGGCCGGGGAGGAGATGAATACGGCGCACTATCGCCACCATATCGAACTGGCGCAGGGTGCGGAAGCGACGATTTACGAACACTATGTCAGCCTGAATGGCGCACGCCATTTTACCGGCTCGCGCTGCACCATGCAGGTTGGCGCGAATGCGCGGCTGCATCACGTCAAGCTGGCTTTCGAGAACCCGCTCAGCTACCACTTTGCCCATAACGATATTGTGCTCGGCGACGATGGCGCAGCCGACAGCCACAGCTTCCTGCTTGGCGGCGCGGTGCTGCGACATAACACCAGTACCCAGCTGAATGGTGAAAACACGCAGCTCAATATCAACAGCCTGGCGATGCCGGTGAAGAGCGAAGTGTGCGACACCCGCACCTGGCTTGAACACAATAAGGGCTACTGCAATAGCCGCCAGCTGCATAAAACCATTGTCAGCGACAAGGGGCGGGCGGTGTTCAACGGTTTGATAAAAGTGGCGCAGCACGCCATTAAGACCGACGGACAGATGACCAACAACAACCTGCTGCTTGGTCGTCTTTCGGAAGTGGATACCAAACCGCAGCTGGAAATTTATGCCGATGACGTGAAATGTAGCCACGGGGCGACCATTGGACGCATCGACGATGAGCAGATGTTTTACCTGCGCTCGCGCGGTATTGATGAGAACGCAGCGCAGCAGATGATCATCCATGCCTTTGCCGCTGAGCTGACCGAAGCCATCAGCGACGAGGCGCTAAAACAGCAGATTCTGGCGCGTATCAGCCAGCGTCTTGCAGGGGGCAAAGCATGAGTTTTCCCGTGAACGAGGTACGTGCCGATTTTCCGGTACTGCAACGTGAAGTAAACGGACTCCCGCTGGCGTATCTCGACAGCGCCGCCAGCGCGCAAAAACCGAATGCGGTTATCGAAGCCGAAGCGGAGTTCTTCCGCCACGGTTATGCCGCGGTGCATCGCGGCATCCATACGCTCAGTGCGGAAGCGACGCAGCGGATGGAAAATGTGCGGGTGCAGGCGTCAACCTTCCTGAACGCACGTCTGCCGGAAGAGATCGTGTTCGTACGCGGCACCACCGAAGGGATCAACCTCGTCGCCAATAGCTGGGGCAACAGCCAGGTAAATGCGGGCGATAACATCATCATTAGCGCCATGGAGCACCATGCCAACATTGTGCCGTGGCAGATGCTCTGTGAACGGGTGGGCGCCGAACTGCGCGTCATTCCGCTGAATCAGGATGGCACCCTGCAACTTGAGGCGTTACCCGGCCTGCTGGATGCGCGGACCAAACTGCTGGCGATTACCCATATCTCTAACGTGCTGGGCACCGAAAACCCGGTTGCTGAGATCATCGCGCTGGCGCATCAGCACGGCGCGAAGGTGCTGGTGGATGGCGCACAGGCGGTAATGCACCACGCCATTGATGTGCAGGCGCTCGATTGCGACTTCTATGTCTTCTCCGCTCATAAGCTCTACGGGCCGACCGGCATTGGCGTGCTCTACGCCAAAGAGGATATTTTGCAGGCGATGCCGCCGTGGGAAGGGGGCGGGGCGATGATCGCTACCGTCAGCCTCACCGACGGCACGACCTATGCGAAAGCGCCGTGGCGCTTCGAAGCGGGCACGCCGAATACCGGTAGCATTATGGGCTTTGGCGCGGCGATGGAGTATGTCACGCGCCTCGGTCTGGAAGCGATTGGTGAATATGAGCAGACGCTGATGCGCTACGCCCTTGATGCGCTGCGCGAGGTGCCGGATCTGACGCTCTACGGCCCGGCCGACAGAAAAGGGGTGATTGCCTTTAATCTCGGCAAACATCACGCCTATGACGTGGGCAGCTTCCTGGATAATTACGGTATTGCGGTGCGTACCGGTCACCACTGTGCGATGCCGCTGATGGCCTTCTATAATGTCCCGGCAATGTGTCGTGCGTCGTTTGCGATGTACAACACGCATGAAGAGGTGGATCGTCTGGTTACCGGCCTGAAACGTATTCATCAGTTACTGGGCTAACAGGGAGCACGCCATGGCCGCACTACCCGATAAAGAGAAGCTGGTGCGCAACTTTAACCGTTGCGCCAACTGGGAAGAGAAGTACCTCTACATTATTGAACTGGGCCAGCGCTTACCTGCGCTGAGTCCTGAAGCGCATAACGCAGACAATCTTATCCAGGGCTGTCAGAGCCAGGTGTGGATTGTGATGCAGCGCAATGATGAGGGCGTGATTGAACTGACCGGCGACAGCGATGCCGCCATCGTCAAAGGGCTTATCGCCATTGTCTTCGCCCTCTATCAGCAGATGACCCCGCAGGACATCGTCGCATTCGATGTACGCCCGTGGTTTGAAAAACTCGCCCTGACGCAGCACTTAACCCCCTCCCGCTCGCAGGGGCTGGAAGCAATGATCCGCGCCATCCGTACCAAAGCTGCCAATCTTAGCTAAACTCAAAAGACCCTTCTATCCTGTTTACGCGGGGCGTTTGCCGCCTCGCTGATTCTTCAGCTTTCTGACAGCCTGTCAGTGATTACAGGAAACACAGCACATGAAACGCGCGTCTTTACTTTTTCTTTCTCTTTTTGGTGCATTAAGCACACTTCACCTGGCCCATGCGGCGGAATACAGCCTGCCTGCGAACGGCGGTCGCCTGATTGGCCAGAACCAGACCTACACCGTACAGGCCAGCGATAAAAACCTGCAGGCCATTGCTCGCCATTTTGATACGGCGGCAATGCTGATCCTTGAGGCGAATAACACTATCGCGCCGGTGCCTGCGCCGGGTACGACGGTGACGATCCCAACGCAGATGCTGTTGCCGGATACGCCGCGAGAGGGGATTGTCGTCAACCTCGCGGAGCTGCGGCTCTACTTCTACCCGCCGGGTAAAAACAGCGTGCAGGTCTACCCGATTGGCATTGGCCAGCAGGGGCTGGAGACGCCGGTGTCGGTAACACGCATCAGCCAGAAAATCCCTAACCCGACCTGGACGCCGACCGCGGGTATCCGTGCGCGCTCGCTGGAGCGTGGCGTGGAGCTACCGAAAGTGGTGCCCGCCGGGCCAAATAACCCGCTGGGACGCTTTGCCATGCGTCTGGGGATTGGCAATGGCGAGTATCTGATTCACGGCACCAATGCACAGGACAGCGTCGGCTTACGCGTTAGCTCCGGCTGTATCCGCATGAACGCGCCCGATATTGAAGCGCTGTTTGCGCAGGTCGCTGCGGGTACGCGGGTAGCTATCATCAATGAACCGGTGAAGTATGCCGTCGAGCCTGATGGTAAGCACTACATTGAAGTGCATCGCCCACTGGCGCAGACCGTTGAACAGGACACGCAGACGCAGCCTATCGTCTTCTCACCGGCGCTGGGCGCGTTGATTGAGCAGTCTGGCGGCGACAATTCGATGATTGAGAAAGCGCTCTCGCGCCGTGCCGGTTATCCGGTGGTGATTGCGGGCGGGAAAGCCGCCTCTGCGCCAACCGCGGTATTGTCGGTAAAGAACAGCATTAAGCCGACAGCCAGCGTTGAAGGGCAGAGCGAAGTGGTGATGCAGTAGGTTAGAGGGATAGAAGGAAGGCAAAAAAAATGGCGCACAATGTGCGCCATTTTCATTACAGGTACTCTTACTTACGGTAAGAGTGAGCCTGGTTGTCCAGACGCTGGTTAGCGCGAGCTGCGTCGTCTTTAGCAGCCTGAACGTCAGAACGCACTGCGTTCACGTCGTTGCTCAGCTGGTCAACTTTAGCGTTCAGAGTCTGAACGTCAGAAGACAGCTGATCGATTTTAGCGTTGCTGGAGCAACCAGCCAGCAGAGTAGAACCCAGGATTACCGCGCCCAGTACCAGTTTAGTACGATTCATTATTAATACCCTCTAGATTGAGTTAATCTCCATGTAGCGTTACAAGTATTACACAAAGTTTTTTATGTTGAGAATATTTTTTTGATGAGAATGCACTTAAATTTGATCGTTCGCTCAAAGAAGCACCGACTTTGATTTAACTTGCTAAAAACGCCTATTAAAACAGCGGATTCTCATCGGATTCATCTTAGATAAAGGGCGATTTAAATAGCAAAATCCGATTGAAACTTTTAATTCCATCCGCAAGCAAAAATATTTAAAAAAAAGCGCCGCAAGGGCGCTTTTTTAATCTGCCGAAAAGTCCGGTAATTATTACAGTACGTGGACAGACGCAGTGTTGGTGGTGCCGCTCGGAACCAGCGCGCCGGAGACCATCACTACCACGTCGCCTTTGCTTGCCAGACCGCTTTCCAGCGCCACTTCTTTACCCAGACGGTAGAAATCATCCGTAGAGGAGATCTCTTTCACCAGTTGGGCAACAACGCCTTTGCTCAGCACCAGCTGACGCGCAGTCACTTCATTGGTGGTCAGCGCCAGGATAGTCGCATCCGGGAAGTATTTACGCACGGCGCGCGCAGATTTACCGCCCTGAGTTGCCACGACGATCAGCGGTGCTTCCAGCTTCTCAGCGGTTTCCACTGCGCCACGGCAGACAGCTTCGGTGATACGCAGTTTGCGGCTGTCGTTGTTGTAGTCCAGACGGCTGGTCATCACGCGGTCAGTACGCTCGCAGATGGTCGCCATGATAGAGACGGACTCCAGCGGGTATTTCCCTTTTGCGGATTCGCCAGAGAGCATTACGGCATCGGTGCCGTCGAGGATGGCGTTCGCCACGTCGCCAGCTTCAGCGCGGGTCGGACGCGGGTTTTTGATCATGGAGTCGAGCATCTGGGTAGCGGTGATCACCACTTTACGTGCGCGAATACATTTTTCGATCATCATCTTCTGCGCGAAGATCACCTCTTCAACCGGGATCTCAACGCCCAGGTCGCCACGGGCAACCATGATGCCGTCCGACGCTTCCAGGATCTCGTCGAAGTTGTTCAGGCCTTCCTGGTTTTCAATTTTGGAGATGATCTGGATGTTTTCGCCGCCGTGCGCTTTCAGGTGCTCACGGATTTCAACCACGTCAGAACGCTTACGGATAAAGGAAGCAGCAACGAAATCGACGCCTTGCTCGCAGCCGAAGATCAGATCCTGCTTATCTTTTTCCGCCAGCGCCGGCAGGGCGATGGAGACGCCCGGCAGGTTGACGCCTTTGTTTTCGCCGAGATCGCCGTTGTTCAGCACTTTACAAACAACTTTATTCCCTTCGATGGCGGTCACTTCCATACCGATCAGACCATCGTCGACCAGCACGGTATCGCCGACGCTCAGGTCGTTGGTGAAGCCTTCATAGGTCACGGCAACGGTGTCGCTATTGCCGACAACGGATTTGTCGGTGGTGAAGGTGAAAGTCTGACCCGCTTTCAGCGAAACGTCGTTACCGCCTTCCAGTTTGATGGTGCGGATTTCCGGACCTTTGGTGTCCAGCAGGATGGCCGCTTTCTTACCGGTTTTGCTCATCACGTTGCGCAGGTTCTGGATGCGCTGGCCGTGCTCAGCATAGTCACCGTGAGAGAAGTTCAGACGCATGACGTTCATGCCCGCGTCCAGCATTTTGGTCAACATCTCTTCGGATTCGGTTTTCGGCCCGATGGTGCATACAATTTTGGTCTTTTTCATGACAGTTTCTGGTCTTTAAGTTTGGGTTGAGAAGGAATGGGAATTCACGCTCCGGTATGCGCACGGCGCCGGAGTCAAACCTGTGTTGCGAAAAGAGCGATGCCACTGACTAAGGATAGGTGACATCAAAAAAGCGTGCAGAGGAATGTGTGCCTGAGGTTCAGCCAGTCTGGGAAAACATTGATGTGAGTTATCTGCTTTACAGTTCAATCAGCTGAATCCATTCAAATTAGGATTGCGGCATTATAGCGTCCACAGTGACAGAAAGGAATTAAAAACGCTGTTTCAAAATGCGAATTGATGACCAGCATCGTTTCGTTATGCAACCGTTATCACATAATTGCGCAACCGTTGCACCACCGTGTGCACTTCTTCTGCTGTACAACCCGACGCCACCAGTTGCATCAGAATGACCGCATCTTGCGGCAACATTATTGTACAGCTGCGCAAGTGCTTATTTTTCGAACCACTCTTTTGCTTAAAAAATTAGCAATAAGAAAGTTCCATATATCTCAATTGACTCACGTCTGAGGACAGGGGAATAAATAAATGCAAAGCAAACTGCTTGCACTCTAATTAATTACCAGGATAGCTAATTTTTTAATCACATCGACCATTAAGCGAGACGGATATATCGTTCACTTCGTCAGCATAATCGCAGAAATATATTTTATATTTCCGAATCACTATCACGTTTTTGCACCAAATTTAGATTAAGGAAAATCCTAAAACGCTTGCATTTAAGCGTGGCTAACTTTTTGTTTTAGTTAGTTTCTTCTAACGCAGCGCGAAAGTGCCATAAATCTAAGTTGTTGATATGTATGAATCTTAACTTTTTGAGATAATTTGCAATAAAGCACGGCGTAACTACTCTTAAGCGACTCTTAATGAGAGGCAAAAATTTATAAAAAATTTTGTTCCGGAGAATTACACCCGGAGGTCGGCTGGTGCCTGCTAATTATTTTACCGCCAGCCCTATTTAATGCATTGACTCTTGATGAAGGTTAGGCGATGACGACTTCCACAGTTGTTGGTCATGGATATGCTTTTATTTCACCGCCGGAAATTCCGACCCAACAGGGGCCGATGGGTATCCTGTATGATTTTAATGACGGCGCCCGTTTATTGTTGCCAGCCGGCAACTGGCGGGTAGAAATAAGCGATGACGAAACGGGAAATATCCTCTTTGCTGACGATGTCGGGCAGGGGTGGGTCATCAGCACCAAAAAATATTATGTGCCGTTTCGTCTGCGGGTCTGGGACGGGGTGCAGTCGGAGCCCGTGCTGGATCATGCGCTGGATATGCGCGGCAAAAGGGTGCTGATCTCTTTCCCCAGCGGCACGCTCGGCGACCTGGTCGGCTGGGTGCCGTACGCCGAACGCTTTCGGCAAACCTACCAGTGCCACGTTGACTGCACGCTGGCGCAGCCGATTGTCGATCTCTTCTCGCCGGTCTATCCGCAGCTCAATTTTTTCACCCCGGAAAGCTGGCAGGCCGGGCCTGGCGTGAGTGCGCCGCCCTATGCCAGCTGGCGCGTCGGGCTCTTTTTTAATGGCGATCTCGACAAGCAACCCTTTGATTTTCGCTCTGTCGGCCTGCACCGCACCGCCGGGCATATTCTCGGCGTCGACCCGAGCGAAATTATCCCGGATCTGCGTCAGCACACGCCGCGCCGCATCGCTGAGCCCTATGTCTGCATCGCCACCCAGTCCACCAGCCAGGCCAAATTCTGGAACAACGGCACCGGCTGGCATGAGGTCATCGACTATCTACAAGCGCAGGGCTACCGCGTGCTCTGTATCGACAAAGAGCGTGTGGTCGGCCGCGGTTATGTCTGGAACAAAATCCCCCACGGCGCGGAAGATTTCACCGGCAATCTGCCGCTGGCTGATCGCGTGGCGCTGCTGGAGCACGCCGACTTTTTTATCGGCCTCGGCAGCGGCCTCTCCTGGCTTGCCTGGGGCTGCCATATCCCGGTGGTGCTGATCAGCGGTTTCAGCCTGCCAAACAGCGAGTTTTATACCCCCTGGCGCGTCATCAACACCCATGTCTGCAACGGCTGCTGGGATGACGTGCGGCTCAATTTTGATCATCAGGACTATTTCTGGTGTCCGCGCCACAAAGGCACGGACCGGCAGTACGAATGCACACGATTTATCACTGGCAAGCAGGTCATCGGCCATTTACGCCGGCTGATTGCCCTGCGAAGCAATCCCTTTGGCATCAAAACAACAGCATTGGCAGACCCCGATCAACACGCCGCATAGCGGATGAGAGACGGGTTTCGAGGACATTGAAATGAAGAAAAGTCTTAACTGCAGTTACCGGCTGGTGTGGAATGACGTTCAGCGGGCGTTCGTGGTGGTTTCCGAACTGACACGGGCAAAAGGCAAGCGCGCAGGCGGCGCGGTATTAATCTCAGCGGCGGTGGGCGGTCTGTTCGCCAGCAGCGGGGCAATGGCATTCACCCCGGATGTCACCGATTCGGTGCGGGATGAGGTGGTGCAGGAGGGCGTGCAGAATGTGCGCTCCGGTGGGTTAACCACTAACCATACTATCGGCAGTCGCGGTACCCAGATCGTGGCGGGCGGTCAGACCGTTGATACCCGCGTTCAGGATGGCGGCTCGCAGATTGTGCGCCAGAATGGCCAGACCAGCGGTACCGTGGTCACTAATGGCGTACAGATTGTTGAAGTGGACGGCACTGCAACCGGCTCGCAGCTTAACAGCGGCGGCACGCAGGCGGTCTCCGGTAAGGCGAGCGGTACCGTGGTCGGTGCAGGCGGCGTGCAAACCGTGCTGCAAAGCGGTCTGGCAAGCCAGACGGTAATTAACAACGGCGGCGTACAGGCCGTCAGCGGCAAATCAGTCGAAGGTGTGGTTAACGCGGGCGGCACGCAGCTTATCAACAACGGCGGTTTCTCCCAGGATGCGACGGTCAACAGCGGCGGTATCCAGCATGTTAACGTCGGGGGTTCCGCCGCCGATACCGCTATCTTTGGCGGCGGCAATCAAATTGTTGCCGGTACGGTATCCGGCGCCCACCTCAACGACGGCGGCGCGCAGCTGGTTCAGCAAACGGGTAAAGCCATCGGCACCATCGTCAATAATCGTGGTACTCAGACCGTCGACGGCACCGCGATCTCTGCGGTGGTTAACGGCGGCGGTACCCAACTTGTGCATAGCGGCGGGCTGGCGGCGGGCACCACCGTCAACAGCGGCGGCATCCAGCATATCAAACAGGGTGGCGCAGCCTCCGACGGCGTCGTGTTTGGCGGCGGCACCCAGGTTCTCTCGGGAACCGCATCCGGCACCAGCGTCAGCGACGGCGGTGCGCAGTTAGTCCAGGCAACCGGTAAATCTACCGGGACCATCATCAACAATCGCGGCACGCAGACCGTTGACGGCCAGGCGATCGACTCGGTGGTCAATGCGGGCGGTACGCAGCTGGTTAACCGCGGCGGTCTGGCGACCGGCGGCGTAGTAAACACCGGCGGTCTGCAGCATGTCAGCGTAGGCGGTGCGGCATCCGACGCCACGCTGCTCGGCGGTACCCAGCTGGTGGAAGGTATGACCTCCGGCACCGTCATCAATAACCGCGGTTTGCAGCAGATCCACGCCAGCGGCATGAGCAAAGACGCAGTGGTTAACGCGGGCGGTGAACAGGATGTCGACGGCGTTTCGCTCTCTGCAGAGGTGAACGACGGCGGTCTGCAGAAAGTGCGCAGCGGCGGTAACGCGACCAGCGCGGTGATCAACGCCGGTGGGATCCAGAGCGTGCTCACGGGCGGTTCAACCACCGCTACCACGCTGCTGGGCGGTATTCAGCAGTTAGCAGGCGTAGCGGCAGACACCATTATCGGTGCGGGCGGCGTACAACACGTGCAGGTGGGCGGCAGCGCGACGGGATCGCTTATCAATGAAGACGGCCTGCAACGCGTGGACGGCACTGCCACCTCATCGGTGATCTATGACGGCGGCACCCAGCTGGTCAATAACGGTGGTCTGGCGAAGAGCGCAACCGTTAACAGCGGCGGTCTGCAGCATATTAATGAAGGCGGAGCGGCGTCCGACACCACGGTGTTTGGCGGCGGTAAGCAGGTTGTTGCCGGCACGGCGTCCGGTACCAGCATCAACAACGGCGGTCATCAGCTGGTGCAGGCCACCGGTAAAGCTACCGATACCATTATCAACAGCGGCGGCACCCAGGCGGTAGACGGTGCGGCCATTGCTGCTGTGGTCAACGACGGCGGGGTACAGCTGATCCACTCCGGTGCGCTGGCCAGCGGATCGCAGGTGAATGCCGGCGGTCTGCAGCATATCAATGAAGGCGGTGCCGCGTCGGATGCGCTGCTGTTTGGCGGTACCCAGGTTGTTGAAGGTACGGCATCCAATACCCGCGTGGACGCAGGCGGTGTGCAGCAGGTTCACGCTACCGGCAAAACCACCGACAGCAAAATCTATGACGGCGGTTTCCAGGATGTTGACGGCACGGCAAACGGCACCACCGTCTACAGCGGCGGTAAACAGCTGATCCGCAGCGGCGGTCACGCGAACGATACCCGCGTTGATAAAGATGGCGTGCAGATTGTGCGGGCCAACGGTGCGGCTTCAAAAACCACCCTGCTGGGCGGAACGCAGCAAGTTGCCGGGTTGGCAGGCGATACGGTCATCGGCGACGGCGGCATTCAGCACGTGCAGGTGGGCGGCATCGCAACGGGATCGCTTATCAACAGTGGCGGTTTGCAGCGCGTTGACGGTTCGGCGACCTCAGCCGTGGTCAACAACGGCGGCGTGCAGCTGGTTAACAGCGGCGGGCTTGCCGCGGGCTCCATCGTTAACAGCGGTGGCCTGCAGCACATCAACGTCGGCGGCGCGGCCTCTGACGGCACGGTATTCGGCGGCGGCAAACAGCTGGTGGCGGGTACGGCTTCCGGCACCAGCGTCAGCGATGGCGGCCAGCAGATCGTGCAGGCGAGCGGTAAAACCACCAATACCCAAATCAACACCGGCGGCGTGCAGAGCGTCGACGGCAATGCCACCTCATCAGTCGTGCGCAACGGCGGTACGCAGCTGGTGAACCGGGGCGGCCTGGCGGCAGGCACTACGGTGCACAGCGGCGGCCTGCAGCACATCAATGTTGGTGGCGCGGCCTCCGACGGCACGGTATTTGGCGGCGGCAAGCAGGTAGTTGCGGGCACGGCGTCCGGCACCAGCCTGAGTGATGGCGGTCAGCAGATCGTGCAGGCGAGCGGTAAAACCACCGATACTCATATCAACAGCGGCGGCGTGCAGAGCGTAGATGGCACCGCTATCTCCTCGGTCGTTAACGACGGCGGTCAGCAGCTTGTCAACAACGGCGGCCTTGCTGCCGGTTCAATCGTCAAAAATGGCGGGGTCCAGCATGTCTCAGCCGGTGGCGCAGCCTCCGATGGCACAGTGTTTGGCGGCGGTACGCAGCTGGTTCAGGGTACGGCTTCCGGCACCAGCATCAGCGACGGCGGCGTACAGCTGATTACGAAAGGCGGCCAGGCACGCGGCACGCTGGTGAACAGCGGTGGCGTCCAGCGCGTAGACGGTCAGTCGTTCGAGGCGGTGATCAATAACGGCGGCCAGCAGATCGTTGACCCCTACGGCTGGTCGCGCCAGAGCGTGATTAACGCGGGCGGCAAGCAGATCCTCAGCAACGCGGCGGTGGCGATCTCCACCGTACTTAACGGCGGTGAGCAGCACGTTAATAACGGCGCGAAATCCTTCGCTGCGCGCGTGCTGGGTGGAACGCAGAATATCGGTAGCGGCGGCCAAGCCTTCGAAGCGCGTATCGAGAAGGGCGGCGTGCAGAACGTTAACGATGGCGGTTATACCTACGGCGGTACTATCTCTGAGGGTGGCAGACAAAACGTTGCCGCTGGCGGCGTTACCGACTTCACCTTTGTTGATGGCGGCCTGCAGGTCGTTGACGGCACGTCGATTGTCAGCATTGTGAAAAACGGCGGGCGTCAGGTGGTCAACAAAAATGCCAACGCCGAAGTCTCTATCGTCACTGATGGCGGTATCCAGGAGGTGTTCGGCACTACCACCGGTTCGGAAATCACCCGTGCAGAACAGCGTATCTACAGCGGCGGCTCAGCTATCTCTACCGTGCTGAACGACAATGCAGTACAGGGGATTTACGACGGCGCCGTGGTCACCGATACCCGCAACCGTCACGGCATCCAGAATATTTACAACGGTGGCCGTGCGGAAAATAACCTGATGGATAACTTTGCGGTGCAGAATATCGCCGCCGGGGGCACGGCAGTCAACACCTCGTTGGGCAACGACAGCCAGCAGAATGTGCGCGGGAGCGCGGTGGATACCGATCTCTCCGCAAACAGCGTGCAGAACGTCTATCGCGGCGGTACGGCAACACGCACCACGCTCTACGAGCGCGGCACGCAGAATATCTACAGCGGTGGTTCATCAGATTTTGCTGTTATCAACGTCGGCGGGATCCAGAACGTGCTGACCGGCGGCACCGCCAGCAACACCACCATTAACGGTGGCGGTACGCAGAACGTCAACAGCGGCGGGACGGTGATCTCCACCATCATCCGCGAGGGCGGGATCCAGAACGTTAATGACGGCGCAATCGTCATCGACAACAAGGTAGTTGGCGATCAGGTGGTTAACCAGGGCGGCACCGTTGCCTCCTCTACCGTCAGCGAAAACGGCGCCCAGAGCGTCACCTTTGGCGGCAAGGCTATCGCCACCACCGTCAGCAAAGGCGGTGCCCAGTTCGTTCGTGCCGGGGGCGTGGCGGATCTGACAGCGATTGAGCGTGGCGGCATGCTGGCGCTGGAAGATGGTGCAACGGTCACCAATATCAATCTCAACAGCGGCGCAGCGCTGATGGCTGGCACCGACACCACGCTTAACGGCACTAATGCCAACGGCAGCTTCTCCATTGCCAATAAGATCGCCGATAGCCTGCTGCTGGAAAGCGGCGGTCTGCTGGCGGTTGCCGCAGACGGCAGCGCCAACAACACCGTTGTTGGCGAGAACGGTACGCTGAACGTTGCCGAGGGTGGCATGCTGACCGGAGTCACCAAAATCAATGATGGTGGTACGCTGGCCGGTAATGTGAACAACGACGGCGAACTGCGCATCACCACTGAGGACAGCGCCAGCACCGTTAACGCGGCGATCAACGGCAACGGTACGCTCTATAAAGAGGGTAACAACACGCTGACCCTGAGCGGGGCGCTTAACCAGGCGGGCGGCACCTACCTGCAGAGCGGTACCCTCGTGTTCAGCGGGCTGGATGCGGTGACCGACATCATCGCCCAGGCCGGGACCTCTTTGCAGTTGAGCAACGGCTCCACGCTGACCGGGATGATTGACCCGACCGACCTGACCGTCGATGCGGGTTCAAACTGGCTGATGACCGACAGCTCCCTGCTCGACAACCTGACGCTGGGCGGCACCATTGATTACCAGGCACCGACCGGGGCGTTTGTACCGAAAACCCTGACCGTCACTAACCTGGCGGGCAATGGCGGCACCATCACCCTTAACACCCTGTTTGATGGTAATACCGCAGTGAGTGACAGCCTGGTACTGGATGGCGGTACTGCCACCGGTAACACCAATATCGCCATTCGCAGCCAGGGCGGCCTCGGGGCACGTACCAGCGGTAACGGCATTCAGGTGGTGAACGCCATTAACGGCGCGACCACCACCGATGATGCTTTCCGTCTTGACGGCAGCCTGCAGGCGGGTGCGTATAACTACACCCTGCAACAGGGCAGCGCCGACGAGAGCTGGTATCTGACCACCGCTGAGGCAGGCGGTAACGCAGACGGCCCGCAGAACTACCGTTCAGCGATGTACCTCTACAGCTCCGTCTACGCTCAGGCAATGGATTATGACAGTGCGCTGCTCGGCTCGCTGGATGCCCGTCGCTATGCGGCGCGTACCCCGACCGAAGGCGGCAGCAATATGTGGGCCCGTTTCCAGGCCGGTCAGCTGAGCCACGATCACGGCGGCAGTGACCTGAGCAATGGCAACACGCCGGAAAGCAAAGGCGGCTACACCTTCCTGCAGATCGGTAGTGATTTGTGGCAGGGTTCCGGCTCTGGCATGGAGTGGACTGCGGGGATCTACGGTGCGGCAGGTCTCTCCGCTATCGACGTGCAGCGTAACAACAAGTCGAAAGCCGGTACGGTTCGCGATGACGCTTACAGCGGCGGTCTCTACCTCAATGGCGTGCATGAGAGCGGCTGGTGGATGGACGTAGTGGCACAGGGTACTCGCCACAACTTCGACACTAATCCGCGCGACGGCGACGGCCTGAAAACCCACGGCTGGGGCTACGTTGGCTCCTTCGAAACCGGTCTGCCGTTTGAGATTGGCAGCGGCCTGGTGCTGGAACCGCAGGTGCAGTACCAGTATCGCGGCGTGAACCTGAAAGATGGCAGTGATGATGTGGCTGACGTCCAGTTCGGTGATGGTCACAGCCAGCAGGTGCGTGCCGGTCTGCGTCTGGGCAACAACGCGACGCTGAAAGAGAGCGGTAAACCTGTACCGGTAAGCTGGTTTATCCGTCCGTCCTTTATCCAGACCTTCGACTCGAAGGGCACGCTGAATGTCAGCGCGCCGGGTGTGGCAGGCAGCGAAACGTCGTTCAATCCGGATCAGGATGGCACCGCAGCAGCGCTGGATGTCGGCATTGACGGCCAGATCCGCGACAACGTGACCCTCGGGGTGCGCGCGGGCTACACCCGCAGCATTGATGACGCGGGTACCGGCGGCTACGGTGGTCAAATCACGCTGAAAGTCGGCTTCTGATAAGCCTTGCAGTAATATGAAAAGCCGCGCCGCAAGGTGCGGTTTTTTTTATCTCTTATTTCTGTAGGGGAGGTTTTATCACGACCGGTAACGCGCAGAAGGCGTGTGGGTGATGCTGAAGCTGAGATGAAATAAAGGGGATAAAACAGAGAGTAACAACGAATGGTGCGTCCGAGTGGACTCGAACCACCGACCCCCACCATGTCAAGGTGGTGCTCTAACCAACTGAGCTACGGACGCACTGAAGAAGGATGGTGCGTTCAATTGGACTCGAACCAACGACCCCCACCATGTCAAGGTGGTGCTCTAACCAACTGAGCTATGAACGCAATGTTGTGGTTGACAACGGGGACGAATATTAGCGGCAGCCCGCAGATGTGGCAAGCGGAAAATGGCAGATTTCTTACTGAATTCACTCGATTGCGGAACAACTGAGCAAAACGCGCTGAAAGTAGCCGCCCGCAGGCGGCTACAGCGGTTTAGCGTGCCGCGCGCTGCAAAATACGGCTCGAAGGCTGACGCTGCAAATGGCGCATGCGCAGCATCATCATCACCGCCGCCGAGGTCAGCCCAATAATAAAGCCCATCCAGAAGCCTGCCGGCCCCATTGGGGCAACCACCAGATCCGTCAGCGCCAGAATGTAGCCGGTCGGCAGCCCCAGCACCCAGTAGGCGATAAAGGTAATAAAGAAGATCGAACGCGTATCTTTATACCCACGCAAGATGCCGCTACCGATTACCTGAATCGAATCAGAGATCTGATAAATAGCCGCCAGCATCATCAGATGCGACGCCAGCGCCACCACTTCCGGGTTGTCGTTATAGAGCAGGGCGATCTGCTCGCGCATCAGCACCGTAAACACCGCGGTAATGGCCGCCATACAGACGCCGACCATCAACCCGGTGCGCGCCGAGGTTTTGGCATCAATCGTCGAGCCCTGACCGAGGCGGAAGCCGACGCGAATGGTGACCGCCGCTGCCAGCGACATCGGCAATACGAACATCAGCGAGCTGAAGTTAAGCGCAATCTGGTGCCCGGCAACATCGACAATGCCAAGAGGTGAGACCAGCAGCGCGACGACGGCAAACAGGGTCACTTCGAAAAAGAGTGCCAGCGCAATCGGTAAGCCGAGCTGGGTCAGCCGTTTCAGCACTGCCATATCGGGACGTGCGAAGCGGGCCTCGTGTTTGATGTCGCGCATCGCACCGGCGTGTTTCACGTAGAGGCGCATAAAGATAAACATCACCCAGTAGACCGACGCGGTCGCCACGCCGCAGCCGACGCCGCCCAGCTCCGGCATACCGAAACGGCCATAGATAAAGGCGTAGTTAACCGGAATATTGACCAGCAGGCCGATAAAGCCCATCACCATGCCGGGTTTGGTTCGCGCCAGCCCTTCGCACTGGTTGCGCAACACCTGGAAGAAGAGGTAACCCGGTGCGCCCCACATCAGCGCGCGTAAAAAGTGGACCGCTTTATCGGCCATCAGCGGGTCGATGTTATGCATGGCGCGAATAATATGACCGGCGTTCCACAGCACAATCATAATCAGCACCGATACGGCACCCGCCAGCCAGAACCCCTGGCTCACCTGATGCGCGATGCGATCGCGACGCCCGGAACCATTCAGTTGCGCAATCACCGGCGTCATTGCCAGCAGCAGGCCGTGACCAAATAGAATAGCGGGAAACCAGATAGAGGTACCGATAGCGACCGCAGCCATATCCGTGGCGCTATAGCCCCCGGCCATCACGGTATCGACGAAGCCCATCGCCGTCTGGGCAACCTGCGCAAAAATCACCGGCAGGGCAAGTGCCAGTAATTGACGCGCCTCTGTTACATACTTCTGCACGCGAACACCTATATATTGTTGTTATAAGAGAGAATGGAAATACTTAAGAGAAAGGAGTTATATCCTTGTGCGACAAAAAATGCCGCACTGCGATAGGTGCGACATCTGCTCAAATAGTACCTGTTAACGCCTCTTTTTGCCACGTTATCCATAAATCAAAATTATCTTTCGCCGCAAAGCGGGCCTCAGGCTGGCAAGGGAATTTTTCACCTGTTATTGTGCGTGAAGCACACGGTAATACCGTAAGAATGAAACAGGAGTGATGATTATGTTTACGGGTATTGTACAGGGCACGGCAAAAGTGGTGTCGATTGACGAAAAACCGAATTTTCGCACCCACGTTGTTGAGCTGCCTGAAACGATGCTGGACGGAATTGAAACTGGGGCGTCCATTGCGCATAACGGCTGCTGTCTGACCGTCACCGAGATTAACGGTAGCCATATCAGCTTCGATTTAATGAAAGAGACGCTGCGTATTACCAACCTTGGCGAACTCGAAGTCGGGGATATCGTTAACGTTGAGCGCGCGGCGAAATTCAGCGATGAGATTGGCGGGCATTTAATGTCGGGCCATATTATGTCGACCGCTGAAATCGTCAAAATCCTCGCCTCGGAAAATAACCGCCAGATCTGGTTTAAAGTGCAGGATCCGACGCTGATGAAATACATCCTTTATAAAGGATTTATCGGCATTGACGGTATCAGCCTGACGGTCGGCGAAGTCACCGCCACGCGTTTTTGCGTGCACCTGATCCCGGAAACGCTGCAGCGCACCACGCTGAGTGCCAAAAAGCTGGGCCAGCGCGTCAATATTGAGATCGATCCGCAAACCCAGGCCGTTGTCGACACCGTCGAGCGCGTACTGGCGGCAAAAGAGGCCGCAGTTGTGGTGAATGTCGTCGAGTAACCAGGCGCCACAAACAGCAAAAAGCCGCAGCGTAAACGTTGCGGCTTTTTTGTTGGTCAAACGCAGCAGCGCTAACGCGCGACGCGCAGACCTTTCTCGACGCCGCGGCTAAATACCACCTGCCAGAGCTGAATATCGCGGGCGCGAAAGGCCCCGGCGCAGGCGTTCAGATAGTAACTGAACATGCGTTTAAAGCGCTCGGAGTAGTTGTCGGCGATCTCCGGCCACGCGGCGAGAAAGCGCCCATACCAGGCCATTAGCGTGCGGTCATAATCGGCGCCGAAGTTGTGCCAGTCCTCCATCACAAAGTGCGGCTCACTGGCGGTAGCGATGTGGCGCACCGAGGGCAGGCAGCCGTTCGGGAAGATATAGCGGTTAATCCACGGATCAACATTGTTATCGGTCTGTCTGGAGCCGATGGTGTGGAGTAAAAAGAGGCCGTCCGGCTTCAGGTTTTTGTCGACCACATCAAAGTAGGTGGCGTAGTTTTTCGGCCCGACGTGTTCAAACATGCCGACGGAGACGATGCGGTCAAACTGATCGCGCAGATCGCGATAATCCTGCAACAGAATCTCCACATCCAGCCCGGCGCAGCGCTGTTGCGCCATTTTCTGCTGCTCTGCGGAGATGGTGACGCCGACCACGCGAACGCCATAGTGCTGTGCCATAAACTGCGCCAGCCCGCCCCAGCCGCAGCCGATATCCAGCACGCGCATGCCGGGGGTTAACTGCAGTTTTTCGCAGATAAGCCGCAATTTTGCCTGCTGCGCCTCGGCAAGGGTGGTCGCTTCTTTCCAGTAGCCACAGGAGTACTGCATCGCGGGGTCGAGCATGCGGGTAAAGAGATCGTTGCCGAGATCGTAGTGCTCTTTGCCGACAATCCACGCCCGCTTTTTGCTTTGCAGGTTGAAGAGCCGGGCGGCGGCAATGCGCAGGGTATCTTTGAGATGGTGTGGAAGCTGTTTTTCCAGGCCGGCGCGCAGTACCTGGGTGAAGAATATGTCGAGCCGTTCGCACTCCCACCAGCCGTCCATATAACTTTCGCCGAGTCCGAGCGAACCGTCCTGTAAAACCCGTTTGAAAAAATCAGGATTTTTCACCTGAATATCTGCGGGTGCGGGACCGTTGATACGAATACCTGCGCGACCCAGCAGTTCGTTTGCTATGCGGAACCAGTTGTCATCCCGCACGCTCACTTCTTCTATACACGATGAACTCATACCTTCTCCATCACGAATAGTGATCAGAACTCTACAAGCGTAGACGCTGGCAGAATTTGTGAGAAATCTCACGGTTTGCACCGTAAGGCTGATATCAGACGTAGAACAGAGGAAGGGAGAGACCCTTGCCAGAAAAGGCCCTCCTTGGGGAAACGAGCACGCTCCGGTGCCCGTTACTGCATAATATTTATCGTATTTATGAGATAGCCGAGAATCAGTATAGGCCTCAATATCAGGTGATTCAACTTGTCGCTAATAGCGTGCTAATTACGCCATTAGCGACAGTCCCGTCAGCAACTACCCGCGCGCGGAGGAGGGCTCACGCACCTCATCCTGCTCTTCGTCTGCGCGATGCTGAATGCCATAACCGAGTGCCGCGAGCAGCACCATGGCAAGCATCACGCTGGTGGTGGTCAGCAGCGGGGTAATGATCAGCCACGAAACAACGAGGCTTGCGAAGAAGCAGAGCCCCAGTTGCAGGGTATTCTGCAACGCCGCCGCGCGGCCCGTCGCCTGCGGGAAGGGACGCAGCGCCCGCGCCACCACGATAGGGTAGATCGCGCCATTTGCCATCGCCATCAGGCAGAAGGGGATCAGCAGCGCAGTGAGCGAGACGCCGGGAATAAAGCCAACTGCCCAGGTCGCCAGCACGCTCAGAGCAAAGCCGCTCAGTAACCACGGCAACATGCGCGAACCCTGCCATTTTTGCAGCGCTGCGCGGCAGCCGTAACCACCAATCAGGAAAGCGAAGGTTTGTGGCACATAGCTCAGGCCAATTACCGACGGGCCATAGCCCATCTCATGCAGGATAAACGGCGAGCCGGTAAGCCAGGCAAAGAAGCTGGCGGAGCAGGCGGCGTAGATCATCACATTGCCGCGATAATCGCGGGCGCGCAGCAGATCGAGAAAGGTGAGTGCCTGCTGGTCATGCGCCACCTCTTTTACCGGCGATTTGAGGCGGAAAACCGGGATCATCAACACCACGGTGATGGCCAGCAGGGTGGCGAAAATCGCCTGCCATTCAATATGGGCCAGCAGCCAGGCGCCGAGCAGTGGGGCCAGCGCCGGGGTTAAGCCGACCAGCGGCATAATGGTGGCGAAAATACGGTTAACGCGGTGCGCCGGGTAGTGATCTGTCACCAGCGCCTGCCAGCTAACGGTGGCGGCGCAGACGCCGACGGCCTGCACAAAACGCAGCACCAGTAGCCAGGTAGCATCGCGCACCCAGAGGGTGCCAAGGCAGCCCAGGGCGAAAATAGAGAGACCAATCAGCAGAATTGGTTTGCGACCATAACGATCCGACAGCGGTCCCCACAGCAGCTGCGCCACCGCGAACCCGGCCAGGAAAAGGCTCAGCGAGGCGCTGATCACGGCGGGAGAGGTGTTTAAATCTTGCTGAATCGCGCTGAAAGCGGGCAGGTACATGTCGGTGGCTAAAAAGCCCAGCACGCTTAAGCCCGCGAGCCAGACTAAAAATCCTTTGCCAGGTTGCATTCTCATTTCTCTTTAATTGCAGGTAATCAGGGTGGGGAAGTGTAAGGAGTGCTTTCCTGGTTGTGAAACGCTAATATTTGCACATTGGTTTCAAAAATTTTGCAGGCAGAATATGTGGTCAGAATACTCCCTTGAAGTGGTGGATGCCGTAGCGCGGAATGGCAGCTTTAGCGGCGCGGCGCAGGAGTTGCACCGCGTGCCTTCTGCGGTGAGCTACACCGTACGCCAGCTGGAGGAGTGGCTGGCGGTGCCGCTGTTCGTGCGCCGCCACCGCGATGTGGAATTAACCCCCGCCGGCGTCTGGTTTTTAAAGGAGGGGCGGTCTGTTATCAAAAAAATGCTGATCACCCGCCAGCAGTGTCAGCAGATCGCCAACGGCTGGCGCGGCCAGTTGCCGATTGCCGTCGATAACATTGTAAAACGCGCCCGCACGCGGCAGATGATTGTCGATTTCTACCGTCACTTCAGCGATGTTGAACTGGTGGTCTACCAGGAGGTGTTCAACGGCGTCTGGGATGCGCTCGCCGATGGCCGTGTTGAACTGGCGATCGGTGCCACGCAGGCCATTCCCGTCGGGGGGCGCTATGCCTTTCGCGATATGGGCACTTTAAGCTGGAAGTGTGTCGTCTCGCGTCAACATCCGCTGGCACAACTCAACGGTCCGTTAAGCGATGAGACGTTGCGCAACTGGCCGTCGCTGATTCAGGAGGATACCTCCCGCTCGTTGCCGAAGCGCATTACCTGGCTGCTGGATAACCAGAAACGGGTGATGGTGCCCGACTGGGCCTCGTCGGAAGCGTGCCTGTCAGCGGGGCTCTGTGTGGGGATGGTGCCAGCCCATTTTGCCCGACCGTGGCTTGATAGCGGTGACTGGGTGGCGCTTGAACTGGAAAACCCGTTCCCGGATGCCGCCTGCTGCCTGACATGGCAACAAAACGAGGCGTCGCCTGCGCTGAACTGGCTGCTCGATTATCTGGGCGACAGTGAAACGTTGAATAAGGAGTGGCTGCGGGAGCCGGAGTAAGGCTCCCGCGGGAGGGGATTAACGGCGGTAATCGCGGAAGGGGCCATCGGCCACCGAGCGGCGCTCAACCAGGCGCGGATGCACTTCAATCGACTGCGACTGTTCACGCTTATTCACAATGCGATCGAGCAGCATGGTGAATGCCGTTTCGCCCAGCGAGTCCTTCGGCTGATGGATCGTCGTCAACGCGGGGGTAAAGAAGCGCGAGTTGCGCACGTTGTCATAGCCGATAACGGAGATATCCTGCGGCACGCGCAGCCCCATCTCATCGGCAGCGCAGAGGGCGCCCATCGCCATAATGTCGCCGCCGCAGAAGACTGCGGTGGGGCGCGAGGACTGGCCGAGGATCTGCTGCATGGCCCGGTAGCCGGACTCCGGCTCAAAGTCGCCCTGTACAATCCAGTTTTCCGGCACGTTGATCATCGCTTCGTTCATCGCCTTCATAAAGCCAGCCAGACGGCCTGCGCCGGTGTTGCGCTCCAGCGGACCCGGGATCACGCCGATGTCGCGATGGCCGCGCTCGATCAGGTAACGACCGGCCATATAGCCGCCCTGGAAGGCGTTATCGATCACTGAATCGGTGAAGTCTGCCTTCGATTCGCCCCAGTCCATCACCACCATCGGAATATGGCGATACTCTTCTAGCATGGTGAGCACGGTTTCCGGGTACTCAGAGCACATCACCAGCAGGCCATCGACACGCTTTTGCGCCATCATCGACAGATAGGCGCGCTGCTTCTCCTGGCTGTTCCAGGCGTTGCCGAGGATCAGGGTGTAACCCTTCTGGAAACACTTCTTCTCAACCGCTTCGATGATCTCGGCGAAGTAGGCCGCTTCACTGCTGGTCGCCAGCAGACCAATCGATTTGGTGTGATTCACTTTCAGGCTGCGCGCAACGGCGCTTGGCGAATAGTGCAGCTCTTTGATCGCCGCCCAGACAGCGTTGCGCGTCTCTTCGGCGACGAAACGGGTTTTGTTAATTACATGTGATACGGTTGTAGTGGAAACGTTTGCTCGTTTCGCGACATCTTTAATCGTTGCCATCAGATATTACTCCAGACCATATCGTAAGCTCCTGATAATTCGGTAGGTAAACGTTTGCCTTTAAACACCCTGAACTCATCAAAGTGAGTGCGGTACGCCGGGAAAACGACACTGGACGTCAGGAGGGGAGTCAATGGCCGGTACGCTAATAAATTTAGCGTCGAATTTTGTCTGATCTTGAGCAAAAGGGGAAGTATTAAAACCGTTCTGCTGGCAAATCACGCAAGATTTTTCCCATATTTTGTGCAAAAATGCGCAGGCTCACTTTTTGTGGGGAAATTAAATGGAGAAAAATTGATGAGCACCGATCTTAAGTATTCACTCTTCACTACCGTCATCGTTCTGAGCCTGATCGTTTTCGGCGCGCTGACCGCTGCACTGCATTGATCTGATGCGAGGGAGAGCCTTCTCCCTCGGTTCTTGCGTCCCCATTGTTACCCGTTGCGCAATAAACTTTTCTCCGTACGCTCACTTCTGTTTTTTGTGACACCTGTCATACTTTTGCCTTTCGCGACCCGGTAGAGGGTCGGCATGTCCATTTCGGAGTCAAAAGATGAAAATAAATTTCCCCCTGCTTGCCCTGGCGATAGGCGCCTTTGGGATTGGTACCACCGAGTTCTCCCCGATGGGGTTACTGCCGGTGATTGCGCAGGGTGTTGGGGTCTCGATTCCGGCGGCGGGGATGCTGATCAGCGCCTATGCCATCGGCGTTATGGTGGGCGCGCCGCTGATGACGCTGCTGCTTTCCCATCGCGGCCGTCGTAACGCGCTGATTTTCTTAATGGCGATCTTCACCGTCGGCAATGTGCTCTCTGCTATTGCGCCGGATTACGCCACCCTGATGATCGCCCGTATCATCACCAGCCTTAACCACGGCGCCTTCTTCGGCCTTGGCTCGGTGGTAGCCGCGAGCGTTGTCGCGAAAGAGAAGCAGGCCAGCGCGGTGGCGACGATGTTTATGGGGCTGACTATCGCCAATATCGGCGGTGTGCCTGCCGCCACCTGGCTTGGGGAGACGATCGGCTGGCGCATGTCGTTTATGGCAACCGCCGGGCTTGGGGTGATCTCCATGGTCTCGCTCTTCTTCTCATTACCGAAAGGCGGCGTGGGCGCGCGACCCAACGTGCGCAACGAGCTCGCGGTACTGATGCGCCCGCAGGTGCTGACGGCGCTGCTGACTACCGTGCTCGGTGCCGGTGCAATGTTCACTCTCTATACCTACATCTCACCGGTGTTGCGCACACTGACTGACGCCACGCCGGTGTTTGTCACCGCCATGCTGGTGCTGATTGGCGTGGGTTTCTCGATTGGCAATTATCTGGGTGGGAAACTGGCGGACCGCTCGGTAACCGGCACCCTGAAAGGCTTTTTACTGCTGCTGATTGTTATCATGCTGGCGATCCCGCTGCTGGCGCGCAGTGAGATTGGTGCGGCGATCGCGATGGTGGTGTGGGGCGCTGCAACATTCGCGGTGGTGCCGCCGTTGCAGATGCGCGTGATGCGTGTTGCCCATGAAGCACCGGGGCTGTCGTCATCGGTCAATATTGGTGCATTTAACCTGGGTAATGCCCTTGGCGCGGCGGCAGGTGGTGCGGTGATCTCCGGCGGTCTCGGCTACAGTTTTGTTCCGGTGATGGGGGCGATTATTGCCGGGCTGGGGCTGCTGCTGGTGCTCTTCTCCGGGCGTAATTCAGCGTCGCGCGTCTGTGCGGCGGCGGAGTAAGGCGAAGTAACACCTGCCGCGCGAGCGGCAGGTGGGAGAGGGAGTTAGCGAATGGTTTTCGGTGTCACTACGCGGCGTGCACCAACATAGTGGCGCTGCCAGTAATCTTCGCTTAATGAAGTGACCTGAATATCCTGGCCGCTGCGCGGTGACTGGATAAATTTGCCGTTGCCGACATAGACGCCAACGTGATCGGCGGTGCCGCGACCCTGAGTGCGGAAGAAGACCAGATCGCCGCTCTCCAGTTCGCGCAGGTTAACCGGCGAGGCATCACGCAGGTGATACATCTCATTGGCGGTACGCGGAATACGGAATTTCACCAGATCTTTATAGGCGTAATAGACCAGCCCGCTGCAATCAAAACCGGTTTTCGGCGAGGTACCGCCCCAGTGGTAAGGTTTGCCGAGCTGGTTCATCAGCTTCGACATCGCGGTTTTTTGCACTTTTTGCACGCGCAGTTTATGCACGTCAGCTAGCGTGCCGGCCTGGCTGCTTTTCACTTTAATACAGTGCGGCTTGTGGCCTTTGCGCGGCGTACACTTCTCAGTCCAGCTAACGGTTGTAGTTTTCAGTGAGCTGGATGCTTTACGACGCGAGGGAGTTTTAGCGGTTTTCTGCGGGGTAGCGCTGTTTTTCTTTTTTATCGTTTTGGTCGATGTTTTGTTTTTTGCGGTTTTTTTACTTCTGACTTTTTCTGCTGGAGTGCCACTGCTTTTCTTTGCTGTTTTTGTAGAACTGTTTTTTTTCTTACGTTCGGATGCTTTCGCCAGATGTGTTTTTTGCACGGCCGAGGCTGGCGCTTGTTCAGAAGCGCTCGCTAATGGCGTGAAAGACAATGTGGTGAACAACAAAGCACAGAGCGTGATTGAAGCTTTTGGTATCCGCGCCACTGAGCATTCCCCTGTTAGGGCAGGCATCTTATTATGCTTGCGTATGATTTAAAAAACTCGTCGATTCTAATCTATAAAAAGCCCAAACGTTAATACTGTTTTTGCATCTATAACGTCGTTTCGTTAACAAGCGCGCAAAAACGAGCAAAACGTTTCGCTAAAAGCGGTTTTTTCACCGCCTGAGCCGCGCCGGGTTGGCTTAAGTCACGCTTACCTTATCGTGCCTGTAACAGCGTAAATTCGCGCGGTGAATAAAATGTTATTTTCCGAAGCAAGCCTGACCCGCTACAATGTTCGATCTCTGCCGTAGAAGAAGTTGAAGGAAGCAAAGACAATGAGTGAGACTCTTGAGAAAATTCAGCGCCAGATCGCTGAGAACCCGATTCTGCTGTACATGAAAGGCTCGCCGAAACTGCCAAGCTGCGGTTTCTCCGCCCAGGCCGTTCAGGCGCTCTCTGCATGCGGCGAGCGTTTTGCCTATGTGGATATCCTGCAAAACCCGGATATCCGTGCCGAACTGCCAAAATATGCAAACTGGCCAACCTTCCCGCAGCTGTGGGTTGAGGGTGAGCTGGTTGGCGGCTGCGATATCATTATCGAGATGTATCAGCGCGGTGAATTGCAGCCGCTGATCAAAGAGGCCGCAGCGAAATATAAAGGCGTACCGGACGCCGAATAACCCGGCGTTATCGGCTCTGCCTTGAAAGGGCTCATGTTTCGACATGAGCCCTTTTTTATTGCCTGTCACCTGCTTACGGTGCGTTGACTTAACCTAAATTATTGGGTATTACTGTGCAAATTTCTTGCTTAACTCTTTGTTAATTATCCTATTTTAAGAATTTTGATAAACCCAGGCATGCTTTTTCTGATGACCAGCTGTGAACAGGATTGCCTTAATTCAGGATGAATGATGAAAACAATAGACAAGATGATTGCGTTGATGACGCTTCTCTTTGCTTTTTCAGCCACGGCGCAACAGCCGCTGGCAAGCAAGGAGGATGTGATGACCCGTATCTCACTGGGCACCCTAAGCGGAACGGCGAAGGAGCGGGTCTACGACACCGATGAGGGTGGACGCAAACTCAGCGAGCTTGACTGGCGCTATCGTCACGCTGTTGTGGTGCAGGGCTCTATCGAGTGGCCGGTGCGGTCCTGGCTCACTTTCGGTGCGTCCGGCTGGACAACTGTCGCGCACAGTGGCAGCAAGATGGATGATTACGACTGGCAGCAGGCATCGCAATCCCGATGGACCGACCACAGCTCTCACCCTAATACGTGGCTCAATTTCGCTAACCAGTGGGATCTCAATCTGACCGGCTGGTTCGTTTACCAGCCTGACTGGCGGCTTGGCGTGATGGGCGGCTATCGGCAAAGCCGTACCAGCTTCTCTGCGCACGGCGGAACCTTCAGCCGTGATAATGGCGCAAAGGTTGGCCGTTTCGATGATGTGAAAGTTCTCGGATATTCACAGCGCTTCAACATGCCCTATGTTGGCCTTACCGGTCGTTATCGCTATGGCAATGTTGAAGCAGGAACCAGCCTGAAATATAGCCGCTGGATAAGTGCGCAGGCGACAGACCAGCACTACTTACGCAGCATCACCTTCAGCGATACTACCCGGCACCAGCGGAGCTTTTCCCTTTCGGCTAACGTCGGCTATTACGTCACGCAGCAGGTAAAGCTCTATCTGGAAAGCACCTGGGACCGCACGTTAAATAAAAAAGGGATCAATACCGCCACCTTCTCCAGGGAGGGAACCTATGCGCGTGCCTCTTTCAAGGATAGCGCCGGGATAGAACACTCCTCGCTGCTCACTACCGCCGGGCTGGTCTACCACTTTTAATAAAAAACCGGTCTGTTGACCGGTTTTTTTCAGGCTTCTGAATCGACTTCTGGCGTCGGCAACGGCCAGCCGCCAAGCCGCTTCCAGCGGTTAACGATTTCACAAAACAGCTGTGCGGTCTGCTCCGTGTCATACAACGCCGAGTGTGCCTGGGTGGCGTCAAAAGCGATGCCGGCGGCCGCACAGGCTTTAGAAAGCACGGTTTGACCCAGTGCCAGCCCGCTCAATGAGGCGGTATCAAAGGTCACGAAGGGGTGAAACGGATTGCGTTTCATCGCCGAACGCTCGGCGGCAGCCATCATAAAGCTGTGATCGAAGGTCGCGTTATGCGCCACCATGATCGCCCGGTTGCAGTTCTGCTCTTTCATCCCTTTGCGCACCAGTTTGAAAATGGCATGCAGGGCGTCATATTCGCTTACCGCGCCGCGCAGCGGGTTGGTCGGGTCGATCCCATTAAACGCCAGCGCTTCCGGCTGCAGATTAGCTCCTTCGAATGGCTCAACGTGAAAGTGCAGGGTGCTGTCAGGCATCAGCCAGCCTTGCTCATCCATTTTTAACGTAACGGCGGCGACCTCCAGCAGGGCGTCGGTTTTGGCGTTAAACCCGGCGGTTTCAACATCGATTACCACAGGGTAAAAACCGCGAAAACGGTCGCACAGAGCAGTCAGTTGAGCATTATCGGACATCAGGATCTCTTGATAGGAAAAAAGGGCAGCGCATTATGGCAAATTTTACGGAAAGATGTAAAACAGCGGGCGCATTGCGCGCCCGGGGGGATCAGTGACCCAGACCGCGTCCGGCGTCTTTCTCTTCAATCAGTTCGATTTTGTAACCGTCCGGATCTTCAACGAAGGCGATAACCGTGGTGCCGCCTTTAACCGGGCCAGCTTCACGGGTGACGTTGCCGCCGTTTTTGCGAATCGCTTCGCAGGACTCCGCCGCGTTTTCTACGCTCAGCGCGATGTGACCATACGCCGTGCCCAGCTCATAGCTGTCGACACCCCAGTTGTAGGTCAGCTCAATCACCGCTTCTTCGCTCTCATCACCGTAACCGACAAAAGCCAGCGAATATTTGTACTCCGGGTTTTCGCTGGTGCGCAGCAGTTTCATGCCCAGCACGTTGGTGTAGAAATTGATTGAGCGTTGCAGGTCGCCGACGCGCAGCATGGTGTGAAGTAAGCGCATAATATCCTCTTTTATGAATGCGTTAACGTTCCGGTTCGAAACACGGTTTTAGTATAGCGGCCGATCCGGGCCGCTATCAAATCTCAATCCGCTTCTCAGAGAGAAGGGTAGTCGGTGTAACCTTCCGCGCCGCCGCCATAGAAGCTTTCCGGGCGCTGCGGGTTGAGTTCCGCTTTCAGCTGCAGGCGTTTTACCAGATCCGGGTTGGCGATATAGGCGCGGCCAAACGCCACGGCATCGATCAGCCCCTTGTTGATCAAGTCTTCGGCTTTCTCAACGCTGTATGCACCAGCGCCGATAATCGGGCCGTGGAAGCGCGCACGCACTTTTTCGCGGAACGTTTCGCTGTAGGGCTCACCGCCCGCCCAGTCCGGTTCGGACATGTGCAGGTACGCGATACCGCGTTTACCCAGCTCTTCAATCAGATAGAGCGCGTCAGCTTCTTCGTTCGGGCCATTGTCGGTGTTCTGGAAAGAGCCGATTGGCGAAACGCGAATACCGATGCGATCGGCGCTCCACTCTTCACACACGGCGTCGATCACTTCCAGCACCAGGCGCGCGCGGTTTTCAACGCTGCCGCCATACTGGTCGGTACGCTGGTTTGCAGAAGGTGAGAGGAACTGGTGCAGCAGGTAGCCGTGGGCAGAGTGCAGCTCAACCAGATCGAAACCGGCTTCGCGTGCATTGGCAACGGCCTGACGGAAATCATTAACGATGCCTGGGATCTCATCGGTCTCCAGCGCGCGCGGCATGGAGGTATCTTCACGGGTGGCGTTGCCGTTTTCATCACGCAGCGAGGTACGGGTACCCGCGCTGATGGCTGACGGCGCAACCGGTGCGGCACCGCCCGGCTGTAAGCTGCTGTGGGAGATACGGCCGGTGTGCCACAGCTGAACCGCAATACGGCCATCATCGGCATGCACGGCATCGGTGATCTTTTTCCAGGCGGCGATCTGCTCGTCGCTGTGCAGACCCGGCGCGCCCGCATAGCCTTTGGCCTGGGCGGAGATTTGCGTCGCTTCACTGATGATAAGCCCGGCGCTGGCGCGTTGACGGTAATACTCCGCCATCAGCGGCGTCGGTACATCGCCCGGTTCAATGCTGCGCAGGCGCGTCAGGGGCGCCATCAACACGCGGTTCGGTACGGTAATGGCACCGACTTTCAACGGCGTAAATAATTTACTGGACATAAACAACTCCTGAATAGACCGGTCGACTAGTAAAAGGTGAAATAAAAAGCCTGATGTTATTCAGGCCGGGTAATGATCTGCTGCGCATGCGCCAGCGCGCTTTCCAGCGGCACGGCACTGCGCGAAATTTTTGCCTGCAGGTTAGCGCCGAGCCACAGGGCATATAACACCTGCGCCTGGGTGTGGGCTTCACCGGCAAAGGCGAGGCTCTTATCATCGCGTCCCTGTTCCAGCGCTTTAGCTAACAGGGCGATAATTCCCCGTGCGCCGCTGTCCATCGCCGTGCGCATATCTTCCGAGAGATCGCACACTTCCGCCGAGAGTTTGACGGTAAGGCAGCCGCTGATGTGACCCTGCTGGCAAAACTGATTCAGGGTCTCCTGATAATAGGCCAGCAATCTGTCGCGCGGCGTACCCGGGCCGCTGGCAAAATGTTGCGCCAGCCGCTGGTGGTAACCGGCGTAGTGGCGCTCAAGCAGCGCCACGCCAAACGCCTCTTTCGAGCGAAAGTAGTGGTAGAAGGAGCCTTTCGGCACTTCCGCCGTTTTCAGTAATTCGCTCAACCCCATGCCGGTAAAGCCGCGATGCATACAGAGCTGCTCGCCGGTGGCCAGTAAGTGTTCGCGTGTATCGTGTTCAGAATTCTTGCGCATCGACACACTCTAGCGGGCGAACTTTGTGATGGCAATTGGCGAACAATGCGTTTTTAACAGTTGCGCAATATCTCACCGCGGTCTTGAATGTAGAGAAAGCCTGCATCTATGGAGCGTCCATTGCCTGAACAACTGGAGTTTTTCCCGGTCCAGAGTCCGTGTCGCGGCATCTGTCAGTCAGATGAGCGCGGCTTTTGCCGTGGCTGTATGCGCAGCCGCGATGAGCGCTTTAACTGGCAAGCGATGAGTGATGCGCAAAAGCAGGAGGTGCTGCGCCTCTGCCGCCAACGTTTGCAGCGTAAATTGCGCGCAATGCGTGACCAACCCCCGGAAGAACCTGATCAACCTTCGCTGTTTTAAGGGCAAAAATGGGTATACTCGGGGCAAATTACCTTCGAGGAAATCATGATGGTTCAGCGTATTGCCCTTGCGCCGCAAGGTCCTGAGTTCTCACGTTTTGTGATGGGTTACTGGCGTCTGATGGAGTGGAATTTCACGCCGCGCCAACTGGTCAGTTTTATTGAAGCTCATCTCGATCTTGGCGTCACCACCGTCGATCATGCCGATATCTATGGCGGCTATCAGTGTGAAGCCGCCTTCGGTGAAGCCCTCAACCTTGCCCCGCATCTGCGCGCGCGCATGGAGATGGTCACTAAATGTGGCATCGCCACCACCGCGAAGCCGGAACACGCGCTCGGTCACTACATCACCGAGCGCGACCATATTATTCGCAGCGCCGAGCAGTCGCTGGTCAACCTGGCGACCGACTATCTCGATCTGCTGTTGATCCATCGCCCGGATCCGCTGATGGATGCCGATGAAGTCGCCGAAGCCTTTTTACAGCTGCATCAGAGCGGTAAAGTGCGCCACTTCGGCGTCTCTAACTTTACGCCTGCGCAATTCTCCCTGCTGCAATCACGGCTGCCGTTTACGCTGGTCACCAATCAGGTAGAGATCTCGCCTGTGCACCAGCCGCTGCTGCTTGATGGCACGCTCGATCAACTGCAGCAGTTGCGTATCCGCCCGATGGCGTGGTCCTGCCTGGGCGGCGGGCGCATCTTCAGCGATGCTGACTGCCAGCCGCTGCGCGATGAGCTGCACCAGGTGGCAACGGAGCTGAACGCCGAAAATATTGAGCAGGTGATCTATGCCTGGGTGCTGCGCTTACCCTCTGCGCCGCTGCCGATTATCGGCTCCGGCAAAATTGAGCGCGTGCGTTCATCCCTTGGCGCGCTGAATCTACAGATGTCCCGCCAGCAGTGGTTCCGCATCCGTAAAGCGGCGCTCGGCTACGACGTGCCGTAAGCTAACGCTATGACCTCCCGGTGAAATGTGCCGCTCTGGCCTACACTTACAGAGCGAAAACAATCCAACGGAGGTCATATGAAGCGTTTTAGTCTGGCAATGCTGGCTCTGCTCACCTGTGCGGGTGCGCAGGCCGCCAGTGAAGAAGTGCAGATGAACCTCGTCACCGCGCAGGGCGTCGGGCAGTCCGTCGGTAGCGTGAAGATCAGCGAAACCGATAAAGGGCTGGAGTTTGCGCCCGACCTCAACGCGCTGCCGCCCGGCGAGCACGGTTTCCATGTTCATGCGAAAGGGAGCTGCGAACCGGCGATGAAAGAGGGCAAGCCCTCTGCCGCTGAAGCCGCGGGTGGCCACCTCGATCCTCATAAAACAGGCAAACATGCAGGACCGGAAGGGGAAGGCCATTTAGGCGACCTGCCGGTGCTGGTGGTCAATAATGACGGTAAAGCGACCGATGCCGTCGTCGCGCCGCGCCTGAAAAAGCTGGACGAGGTGAAAGGTAAGGCGCTGATGATCCACGTCGGTGGCGATAACATGTCCGATCAGCCGAAACCGCTCGGCGGTGGCGGGGCGCGTTATGCCTGCGGCGTAATTAAGTAACCGGCTCGCTGATTGTCCCTGGCGCGGGCGCGTTTTCCAGCTGGGCAAGCGCGCAGTAAAGACGCCAGATTAGCGAGGCGAGTTCCCGCGCGGCGGGCTGGTGATGCTGGCCCAGCGCCGCGCAAATCCGATCTAACTCTGCGAGCGTGGCGTTGAGCGACCGTTGCTGCACGCCGCGCTCGCTCATCACATCCCGCAGCAGACCAATGGCGCGATCGCGCACCCGGCTTAACGGATCGGAACGCGTCTCCCAGCCGCGCAGTTGCCACACCACATGCGAACAGTTGAGCAGCACCACGCCCCAGCGCAACAACCAGCGCCGCGCCTGTGCATCCTGGCTGTTACTGAGCTGGCTGATGTGGTGATAAACAACCGACTCATATTGGTGTTCCTGCAGCCTCGGCGTGCGGCTCAGTTGGTCAACAAAATGGCGGCGCAGGGCGCGAATATGGCGACGGCTTTTGCGCGCATCCGATCCCGGTCGCAGCACCGCAAAGGCGAGCCAGGCCAGCGCTACGCCGAGGATCTTTGCCAGATCGGCATTGAGAAAATCGGCAAAATCAAACACCGGTGGGTCGCTCACCGCGATAAACGATCCCATAAAGACAATCAGTTGCCCCCACAGCCCGGCGCGCTTTGGCATCTGAAGCTTGAGCAATTGCAGGGTGGTAAGCAGCGGAAAGAGAAACAGCAGAAACAGCGCAAGCGCGTTGATCTGCACCATCAGGCCAAATTTCACCACAAAGCTAAACAGCGTCAGCAGGGCAAGTGTGCGCAACAGCAGAGTTAAAGAGTTGAACGGCGCGGGCGAAACGGAGTAGAGCACACAACTGATCGCCGCCAGCGTCAGCGCGGCGGAGCCATGCTCCCACTGCGCGTTAAGACTCCACGCCCCGACCATGATCAGCGCGACAAAGGTTCGCAGCCCGCTCCACAGCGCCTCGGCATTGTCGATATCACGCATTAACGCCGGGCTGCGCGGTGGCAGCGCTTCGCTTACCGGCGAGGCATTTTCCAGATGGCGTAACCAGCGGCTGCTGGCAAGGTATAACCGACAAAAGTAGCGCAGCCGCTGCCAGAAAGCGTGATGGCGATAGTCAGCGTCCGGCGCAGGTGCCAGCGGAGCAATGATGCGCGCGACCGTGAGCGCGTCGGCATCGTGATGCGCCAGCTCTGCCAGCAGCTGCTCAAGCACAGGGCGCAGAGAGGCGGGCGCGTCTGGCCAGTTGAGCATCATTCGCCGCAGGCTGGAGATGACGCTGGTCATGCGCAACTGCTGATGGAGCAGCCAGGTGAGCACGCGGTTTTGACGGCGAAAGCGATAGTGGCTCCAGAAGGCCTGAATGCGCAGCAGGTTCGTGGTGAGGATCTGCCCAATCAGGCTCTCATGCGCGTTGCGGATGGCGTCGTTTGTTTCGGCTTGCCAGAGCAGGCTGGCGTGCTCCAGCAGCCGGGCATGCATCCTTCTTAGCGCGGCGAGCAGCGTCGGGCCATCGGCGGTGCCGGGCAGGATCATCATCATCAGGCCGCCGCACAGAATGCCGAGAATCACCTCGCAGACGCGTGCCTGGGCGATGTCCCACAATTCGGTAATTTCAGTGATATTGGTCATCGCAAACGCGATGATGGCAGCGGTGTAGCCCGCCAGCTGGAAGGCGTAGGCGACATTATTGCTGAACTGGGCGCAGGCCCAGGTGCAGAAGGCTATCCAGCCCGCCATGGCAAACAGAAAAAGCCACGGATCGTTAAGGGTTTGCCCGGCGATAATCAGTGCGGCGCACGCCCCAAGCAGGCTGCCGGCAATGCGCCCGAGGCTTTTACTGATCACGCCGCCGACGGTGGGAAAACTGACGACCGCCGCAGAGGTCATTGCCCAGTAAGGCTCGTCAAGATTGAGCGCATAGGCAAGCGTCAGGGCGAGGCACATAGCAATGCCGTTACGCAGCGCGTAGCGCCACTGGCCGCCAGTCGCCTTAACCCACGGCAGGTTTTGCCACAGTTGCGCCAGCCTGCTCACGGCTGCTCGCTGATGGTCACGGTGCAGGTAGTGCCAGCCACCAGCGTTATTCCCTGCGGCAGGGCGTCAAACTGAATGCGTACCGGCACACGCTGCGCCAGCCGCACCCATGGAACCGTCGGTTTTATATCCGCCACCAGCCCGCTGTCCGCCTCCACGCTCTGATCATAAATGGCGCGACCAATGCTGGCTACGTGACCCTGTAACGTTTTGTTGCTGCTGTAGAGCACAATCTTCGCTGCGGCACCTTCACGAATATGGCGCAGTTTGGTCTCTTCGAAATAGCCGACGACATAAAACGAGTGGCTGTCGACCAGCGCAAATACCGGCTGACCGGCAGTGGCGTAGTTGCCCGTGCGCGCAGAGAGGTTAGTCACCCAGCCATCAACCGGCGCGGTAACGCGGGTTTGCGCCAGCTGCCATTTCGCCTGGTTAAGCTGCGCCGTGGCGACGGCGACATCGGCCTGCGCCGCTTTCACGCCAATATTGGCGGTGTCGAGGTCTTCAGCCGAAATGTAGTTATGTGAGAGGTGACGGCGGCGGTTGGCTTCGTTATTGGCTTTTGCCAGCTCCGTTTGCGCCTTCGCCAGTTGCCCTTCGGCATTCACTACCGCGATGTGATAAGGGGTATCGTCAAGCAGAAACAGCAAATCGCCTGCGTGAACATACTGGTTATCTTTCACCGCCAGCTGGCGAATACTGCCGGAGACCTGCGGCGTGATGCTCACCTGCTCGGCACGCACTTTGCCATCCCGCGTCCAGGGCGACTGCATATAGACATTCCACATCCACCAGCCTGCGGCCAGCGCAATCGCCACGACCAATAACGTTGAGAAATACTTCAGTGAGTTAAGCCGCATCGTTACCACACCATCAACAGGCCGAGCGCGAGGCTCAGCGCAATCACAAAGAGGGAGAGATCCATCAGCATCGGGTGCCAGATGTCGCCCGCGTAGATCCAGTCGCGCAGCAGGCGGTGCGCCATCAGCCAGATAAGAAAACCCAGCATCACGGCTTTGAAGAGCGGCGGAAAATAGACCGAGGCGCCAAAGATAAGATCCTGGAAGGGTAAATCGGGAGAACTTGAGGTTAACTTCACGCGTCACTGTCCTGTTTAAAATAAGTGCGCCAGCGCGCGGAAAGCGGCGCGGCACAAGCCCTGGCGAGGCGAGCAATATATTTGTTTTACAAATATAAATGCTGCAAACTATTCTGAAATGAGTATAATAACTTAGCAAACTAATTATAAGGAGATGAAATTGGAATCGCCATTAGGTTCTGATCTGGCACGCTTAGTGCGCATTTGGCGTGCTTTGATTGACCATCGCCTAAAACCTCTGGAATTAACGCAGACACACTGGGTGACGCTGCACAATATTCATCAGTTACCGCCCGACCAGTCGCAAATTCAACTGGCAAAAGCGATCGGCATTGAGCAGCCTTCACTGGTGCGCACGCTCGATCAACTGGAAGAGAAGGGCCTGATTTCTCGCCAGACTTGCGCCAGCGATCGGCGGGCAAAACGCATTAAATTGACTGACAAAGCGTCGCCTATCATCGATCAGATGGAGACGGTAATTCGTAAGACCCGGGGTGAGATTTTATCCGGGTTCTCTGCGGAGGAGCTTGAGATGTTGATTAAGATGATCGCCCGGCTGGAGCACAATATTACCGAGCTCCAGTCGCGAGACTAAAAGCAAAAAGCCTTGCAATCGCAAGGCTTTTTTTATGCCCGTTAAGGGCGGGCTTATGCGGCCATCAGCATGACCGCACACGCTTATGATTAACGCGGGGAAACGGTAATTTCGCGGCCGTTGCTCGCCATGACGACGCGCTGACCTGCAACGTATTGGGTTTTACCCTGTTTCTGCACCACCATAATGGTGTTGCCGTCATCCTTACGAATTTCCAGCTCCACGCCCTGGGTTTTGTTCATCGCACCCTGTGCGGATTGACCCGCAACGCCACCGGCTACTGCACCTGCGGCGGTTGCCAGCGAACGACCTGCGCCGCCGCCAACGGTGTTGCCCAGGAAACCACCCAGTACGGCACCACCCAGCGCGCCGATAACATTGCTGTCATCACCGCCCTGAATCTGCACCGGACGAACGTTAACCACGGTGCCGTAAGTGACATTTTGCACCTGTTTGGCTTCGGATGCAGAGTAGACGTCGCCGGAGAGCGAGTCGTTATTCACACACCCAGCCAATGTAAAACCAACCAGCGAAACTGCCAGTGCACGTAACATCATTTATGAATCTCCTGTTCACCATGAAACGCCCTTGCGAGCATCCGTCATGGCTAAATTATATGGCATATTCGCAATGCCACTCGAATCTTCAGCCAATTCCCGAAAAAAATGATACACAAAGCGCGATCAACCCGATCTAAACGAAGCGATTATAAGCGTACTTTGCGCCATTTACACTTAAGCAAAATGGTGAGGATTGTTAAAAAGTGTTTGCAGTTGATGGCGTAAACGGACGCTTTATGGTGGAGTGGAGCCTCTTTGCCATGCATGAAAGGAAGGGATATGAAATCAGGTCGCTATATTGGGGTGATGTCGGGCACCAGTCTGGACGGGGTAGATGTGGTGCTGGCCGCCATCGACGACACCATGGTCGCGCAGCAGGCAAGCCTGACCTTTCCCATTCCGCTGCCGCTTAAAGAGGGGATCCTCAACATCTGTCAGGGGCAGGAGCTGACCCTCTCTCAGCTTGGCCGCCTCGACACGCAGCTCGGCAAACTCTTTGCCGATGCGGTATTAGCCCTGATGGACAGAGAGCAGCTCGTTGCCCAGGATATTGTGGCGATAGGCTGTCACGGCCAGACCGTCTGGCACGAACCAACGGGCGTAGCGCCGCACACGCTGCAAATCGGTGATAACAACCAGATTGCCGCGCGTACCGGTGTTACCGTAGTCGGTGATTTTCGCCGCCGCGATATGGCGCTCGGCGGGCAGGGCGCGCCGCTGGTCCCCGCTTTTCATCACGCGCTGCTCGCGCACCCGGTTGAGCGGCGTATGGTGCTCAATATCGGCGGTATCGCCAATCTCTCCCTCTTAATCCCGGGTCAGCCGGTCAGAGGTTTCGACACCGGGCCGGGCAATATGCTGCTTGATGCGTGGATCTGGCGTCATCTGGGCAAACCCTACGATGAGAACGCGCAGTGGGCGAGCGAAGGCAAAGTGATCCTGCCGCTGCTGCAAAGAATGCTGAGCGACCCCTATTTTGCCGAGCCGGCACCGAAGAGCACCGGGCGGGAGTATTTCAACGCCGCCTGGCTGGAGCGTCATCTTGTTCACTATCCGGGGCTTGCCGCCTGCGATGTACAGGCGACGCTGGTGGAGCTGACGGCGGTCACCATCTCCGAACAGGTGTTACTCAGCGGTGGCTGCGAGCGGCTGCTGGTGTGCGGTGGCGGCAGCCGTAACCCGCTTTTAATGGCGCGTCTGGCAAGCCAGCTTCCGGGTATTGAAGTGGCACCGACCGATGATGCCGGGATTAGCGGCGACGATATGGAAGCGCTGGCCTTTGCGTGGCTGGCGTGGCGCACGCTGGCTGGCTTGCCGGGCAATCTCCCCTCGGTGACCGGTGCTGCCGCGCCAACGGTGCTGGGGGCTATCTTCCCGGCTAACCCACGGCAGAATCAGAGTTAACCGCATTCCACTTCAGGGGTACGCCGCTAGACTGACCGGGTTTAAGGAGGGCGCTTCGCTCTCCGTGACCAGGAGCGTCCCGGAGTATCCTATGAAAAAAATTCTTATCGTCTGCCTGCCCGCACTGCTCGCCGGATGCAGCTATTACAACCAGTTCGTTGAGCGCATGCACACCGATACTCTCGCCTATCAGTGCGATGAAAAGCCGCTGACCGTCAAGATTAACCAGACCCGCCAGCAGGCGAGTTTCGTGCTTGATAACCAACAACTGACCCTGCAGCAGGGGCTCTCCGCCTCGGGCGCGCGTTATACCGACGGCGTATACGTTTTCTGGTCAAAAGGCGACGGCGCCACCGTCTATAAACACGACCGCATTGTGTTAAACAACTGTCAGTTAATTCCGCAGCGTTGAGATTTTCACCGGGGGGCGCATAATAGCTCTCCCTGAGGACAACTTTCGCTAACGCCATGACTGATAACGATCAATTGCAGCACATTGCGCACCTGCGCCGTGAGTACACCAAAGGCGGTCTGCGCCGCGCCGACCTTCCCGCTGAACCCTTAACGCTCTTTGAGCGCTGGCTTGGCCAGGCGTGTGAAGCGCAGCTCGCCGACCCGACTGCCATGGTGGTCGCCACCGTTGATGAGCAAGGGCAACCCTATCAGCGCATCGTGCTGCTCAAGCACTACGACGAAAAAGGGCTGGTGTTCTACACCAACCTCGGTAGCCGTAAAGCGCAGCATCTGGAACATAATCCGGCTATCAGCCTGCTCTTTCCGTGGCACATGCTGGAGCGCCAGGTGATGGTGACCGGCAAAGCGGAGCGTCTCTCCACCCTTGAAGTAGTGAAGTATTTCCACAGCCGCCCGCGCGACAGCCAAATCGGCGCATGGGTCTCGAAGCAATCAAGCCGCATCTCTGCGCGCGGTATCCTCGAAAGCAAATTCCTCGAACTGAAACAGAAATTCCAGCAAGGCGAGGTGCCACTGCCCAGTTTCTGGGGCGGCTATCGCATCCCGATTGAGCAGATGGAGTTCTGGCAGGGCGGTGCAAATCGTCTGCACGATCGTTTTTTGTACCAGCGTGAAAATGGCGCGTGGAAAATCGACCGTCTGGCACCGTAAAACGCCGAAAATGTTGTGATAAGCGCTGGTGCAACGTAGCCCGGCGCTTTATGCTATCTGCCCCCCTGAAGTATCCTTTCGCATCTGGCGAAAAGTCGTGTACCGGCATAGGTGCAGTCCGTTTTATACATGGAGAATTTGATGGCTAGCAGTAACTTGATTAAACAATTGCAAGAGCGGGGCCTGGTGGCCCAGGTGACGGATGAGGAAGCGTTAGCAGAGCGACTGGCGCAGGGGCCAATCGCGCTCTATTGCGGCTTCGATCCCACCGCTGACAGCTTGCATTTGGGGCATCTGGTTCCTTTGTTATGCCTGAAACGCTTCCAGCAGGCGGGTCACAAACCGGTCGCGCTGGTGGGCGGCGCCACGGGGCTTATCGGCGATCCGAGCTTTAAAGCCTCAGAGCGTAAACTCAATACCGAAGATACCGTGCAGGAGTGGGTCGACAAGATCCGCAACCAGGTGGCACCGTTCCTCGATTTTGACTGCGGCGAGAACGCAGCTATCGCGGCGAACAACTACGACTGGTTCGGCAGCATGAACGTGCTGACCTTCCTGCGCGACATCGGTAAGCATTTCTCTGTTAACCAGATGATTAACAAAGAAGCGGTCAAACAGCGTCTGAACCGCGATGATGTCGGCATCTCCTTCACTGAATTCTCCTACAACCTGCTGCAGGGCTATGACTTTGCCTGCCTGAACGAGCGCTACGGCGTGGCGTTGCAGATTGGCGGCTCCGATCAGTGGGGCAACATCACCTCCGGTATCGATCTGACCCGTCGTCTGCATCAGAACCAGGTCTTCGGCCTGACCGTACCGCTGATCACCAAAGCCGACGGCACCAAGTTTGGTAAAACCGAAGGCGGCGCGGTGTGGCTCGATCCGAAGAAAACCAGCCCGTACAAGTTCTACCAGTTCTGGATCAATACCGCCGATGCCGATGTCTATCGCTTCCTGAAATTCTTCACCTTTATGGACATCGCTGAGATCAACGCGCTGGAAGAAGAGGATAAGAACAGCGGGAAAGCGCCGCGCGCGCAGTATGTGCTGGCCGAGCAGGTAACACGTCTGGTTCACGGTGACGAGGGTCTGACCGCCGCGAAACGCATCACCGCAAGCCTGTTCAACGGCACGCTGAGCGATCTCAGCGAAGCCGACTTTGAACAGCTGGCGCAGGATGGCGTACCGATGGTTGAGATGGAGAAGGGCGCGGATCTGATGCAGGCGCTGGTGGATTCCGAGCTACAGCCGTCCCGCGGCCAGGCGCGCAAAACCATCGCCTCTAACGCGGTCACCATTAACGGTGAAAAGCAGGCCGATCCGGAGTACTTCTTTACCGATGCCGACCGTCTGTTTGGTCGCTACACGCTGCTGCGTCGCGGTAAGAAGAACTACTGCCTGGTGTGCTGGAAGTAATTTTCACTGGCTTCAGACGATAAAAAAGGCGGGAATATCCCGCCTTTTTCTTTGCCTTGCATTTAGGCAGGCCGCTGTAAATCAGGCAATGCCTTCCGCGGAGAGTGCCGCAGCCACCGCCGGGCGTGCCGCCACGCGTGACATGTAGGCTTCGATATTGCCAAGACCGCTCATATCGAGTTTTACCGCATGCGCCCAGCGCAGCACGGTGAAGAGATAGCCATCGGCAATGGTGAAGTGCTCGCCACTGATCCAGCCGTTACCGCTCAGGGCGTCGTTAACGTAGTGCAGCTTCTTCTCCAGCTGTGCGCGCACGGTCGGTTTGTACTCTTCCGGCGTATCCGGGCGGAACAGCGGGGTAAAGCCCTTGTGCAGCTCGGTGGCGATATAGTTCAGCCACTCCAGCGCCTTGTAGCGCGGCAGCGTACCGACAGCCGGCAGCAGCTGGCTTTGCGGCGCGTTATCCGCAACGTACTGCATAATGGCAACGCCTTCGGTGATCAGCGTGCTGTCATCCAGCAGCAGCGCCGGAACCTGGCCTTTCGGGTTAATCGCGAAAAAGTCTTCGCCATCTTCCAGACGTTTTTTCATCAGATCGACGCTGATAAGGGCGATCTCTTTCCCGGCTTCGCGCAGGGCGATATGGGAGGCAAGTGAGCAGGCACCTGGCTTGTAGAACAGTTTCATCGACGTTTCCTTTTATCTAAATTCCGGCATAGAGTAGTACGCCGTTGCATAAAAAAAAAGCCGCTAACTGACGTTAACGGCTTCTTCATGTTTACCCGCTTGCGATTACGCAGTGGCGGTTTTGGACGCTTCATCCGCGTCGTCACGGCTCTGGGTCATGCGGTTCAGCTTCGGCGCGGTCAGCACCATCAGCACGGCAATCACCGCCGTCGCAATACCAATCTGCAGGAAGACGCTACCGTAGATGTTCAGAGACATCAGCGGGTCGGTGACGTTCTCCGGGATCGCCATCTGGTTGGCCACGTAGCCGGCGATGATATTCGCGCCCGCGGTGGTCAGGAACCAGCTGCCCATAATAAAGCCCATCAGACGCTGCGGCACCAGCTGTGCGACCATCGCCAGACCAAGGCCGGAGATCATCAGCTCACCAATACTCTGCAGGCCGTAGCTCGCAATCAGCCAGCTTACGGAAACAATACCGGCATCAGAGGCGAACTTGGTGCCCAGCGGCAGCACGAGGAACGCGCCGGAGCAGAGCACCATCCCGATGGCAAACTTGTGCGGCATCGGCAGGGTATCGCCCATTTTGTTATAGATAGCGGCAAGAATCGGGCTACCGATAATGATCCAGAACGGGTTCAGCGCCTGATACTGCTCCGGCTCAAACGCGATGCCGAACAGGGTATGTTCAACGTTACGGATAGCGAAGAAGTTCAGGGAGGTCGGCATCTGGCTGTAGAGCACGAAGAAGACGATAGCCTGCACCATCAGGATAAAGGCGACGATCATCTTGCGACGCGCCGCGCCCCGCAGGGTAAAGGTCTCTTTCGCGAAGATGGCGATAATGCCCAGCGCGATCACGCCCAGTACCATACGCGCGATACCCTGGTTATGCAGCAGCCAGGTGGCGATGGCGATCAGCACCGCAATACCGACGATAGTCGCCAGCAGGTAGCCGATGCGCAGCGGTTCGAAGTCCGGTTTGGAGCCGTAGTTTTTCACCCAGCGTTTGCAGAACGCAAAGTTAACGATGGTGATCAGCAGGCCAACGACGCTCAGACCAAACGCGGTGCTCCAGCCAAAGCGGGCAGCAAGCCAAGGCGTTGCCAGCATTGAGAAGAAGGAGCCAACGTTCACCGCCATGTAATACATGGTGAACGCACCGTCGAGACGCGGGTCATCCTTGTCATAGCAAGTTGAGAGCAGCGAAGAGGGGTTGGCTTTAAACAGACCGTTACCGACAGCAATCGCTGCCATGCCCATATAGACGATGCTGGCATCGTGACCTGACCAGGCCACCAGCGCATAACCGAGCGCCAGCACAATCGCGCCCAGCAGGATCACACGTTTAGTACCGAGCACTTTATCGCCCAGCCAGCCGCCGATAGCCACCAGGCCATAGACCAGTGCGCTGAAGGAGGAGAAGAGCGTAATGGAGTCTGATTCCGACATTCCCAGTTGCTTAACCAGGTAAACGGCCATGATCCCTTGCAGGCCGTAGTAACCAAAACGTTCCCACAATTCGATCGAGAAGATGAGATAGAACGCTTTCGGTTGTTTGAAAGCGTTCATGCTGACGCTTTCTGTTGGTTTGTTTGCAGTTGACACGTAGACCTCTTTTTTTACATCCCATATTAACGGGGGGTGTTCAGCGCGCGATAACCAGTTTGCATCACGCTTTTAGTTATATTGGGAGGAGAAACGGCGGGTAATGTTCACTATCCTGGCCCATGAGGCAAGTCTTTTGACATATTCTGTTACATAGATCCAGCGCATAACTTTGCTCGGCAAACTGAATTGTTATTCAGAGTTTAATTTTATCATTTTGGTAAAAGTGGATTTTTCTACTGGTTCTTAACATCCCAGCGCGGGGGTAAGGGATATGTTCGGCTATTTTCGCGCACAGGCAGTGCATTGGGCTGGTTTCTGAGACATATCTGGTTGGATGTCCCGGCAGAGTAGGGACGGGATGGATATCAGGGATGCGTAGATTTTAACATTTAGCCCTTTATTAACATTGCCTTAGCAAATAAGCCTCAAAGCGCCTGGCGTTGGATTTTTTTCTTCTAAAAAAAGGTTTCAACTGCCTGAAAGTGTATAAGCGGATGATTATTTGCTCAAATGGCTATTCGACTGCCCGATCGTGTCAGTAGGCGACTCTTTTGCAGAGTTGTGAGGCGTATCACAATGAGTTATCTCCTAAAATCAGCCACTTTGTGGCGGCTTTTTTTACAAGCGATACGCTTAACAGAGAAATAATTAACAATTCTTGCCCGGATAAGCCGGTTGTTCATGACAGCAGGGGGCTGCAGTGGCAGACTTCTGACTTCATTTTTATGGGAGCAAAGCGATGAATTTTCATCCGTGGATCAACGCAGTACATATTGTCAGCGCAATCGTCTGGATTGGCGGCATGCTGATGAGCGCCATGGTGGCGCAGTGGAGCCTGCGACAGAAAGATAAAAGCACCACCCTGGTTCTGCTTAACGATGTACGCAGCTGGAACCGCAGAATGACCAGCCCGGCGATGATCGTGCTGTGGATTGCCGGTATCGCCATGCTGGTGGCCTACGGGCAGATGCCGCACCTGTGGTTAATCATCAAGATCGTGTTTGTGGTGCTGCTATCGGGCCTGCACGGCTTTCTCTCCGCCACGCTGCGTCGGCTGGCGAACGGTGAAGCCCTGAAGCGTACAGGCGCGCTGAACAACGCTACGCTGCTGCTGGTGCTCTTTACCGTGGTGATTACGGTACTGGCGGTGGTACGCCCCTTCTGAGGCGTTAATCGGTCTTACTGTCGTATTCGCACAAATCTTCAATGATGCAGGAGCCGCAGCGGGGTTTACGGGCGATGCAGGTGTATCGCCCGTGCAGAATAAGCCAGTGATGGCAGTCGACTTTAAACTCCGCCGGCACCACTTTCAGCAGCTTCTCCTCCACCTCTTCGACATTCTTCCCCGGCGCAAAGCGCGTGCGGTTAGAGACGCGGAAAATATGGGTATCAACGGCGATAGTCGGCCAGCCAAAAGCGGTATTCAGCACCACATTGGCGGTTTTACGCCCGACGCCCGGCAGGGCTTCCAGCGCGGCGCGATCTTCTGGCACTTCGCCACCATGTTTTTCCAGCAAAATGCGGCAGGTCTTAATGACGTTCTCCGCTTTGCTGTTGTAAAGGCCGATGGTTTTGATGTACTGCTTCACGCCATCAACGCCCAGCTCCAACATCGCCAGCGGCGTATTGGCAACCGGGTAGAGCAGCGCCGTCGCTTTATTGACGCTGACATCCGTCGCCTGGGCTGAGAGCAGCACGGCGATCAGCAGTTCAAACGGCGAGGTGAAGTTCAGTTCGGTGGTCGGATGCGGGTTGTTCTCCCGCAGCCGGGTGAGGATTTCGAGGCGTTTCGCTTTATTCATTATGCCTTCCCGGGCGAGGTCTCTGGCGCGTCGTTGACCTGCGCGGCGGCAGCGGCTTCACGACGTTTTTTCATTTTCTGATCGATTAAGTATTTCACTGCCAGCATCATACCGAGGCCGATAAACGCGCCCGGCGGCAGCATCGCCAGCAGGAACGGGGAGTCCGTATGGAACACTTCGATGCGCAGCCCTTTGGCCCAACTGCCCAGCAGGCCATCCGCGCCGTCAAACAGCGTGCCGTTGCCGAGCATCTCACGCATTGAACCGAGCACAAACATTGCGCCGGTCGCCCCCATGCCGATGGCAAAACCATCCAGCGCCGACAGCGCCGGCCCTTTTTTCGCCGCAAACGCCTCTGCGCGACCGACCACGATGCAGTTGGTGACGATCAGCGGAATAAAGATGCCCAGCGACTGATAGAGGCCGAAAGCATAGGCGTTGATCAGCATCTGCACGGCGCTGACCACCGAGGCGATGATCATCACGTAGATGGGAATACGGATCTCCGACGGCGTCCAGCGCCGCAGCAGGGAGATAAACAGGTTAGTCAGGGTCAGTACCAGCGTAGTCGCCAGCCCCAGCCCGAGGGCGTTGGTAGCGGTCGACGTTACCGCCAGCAGCGGACACATGCCGAGTAACTGCACCAGCGCGGAGTTGTTTTTCCACAACCCCTGGACAATAACCTCTTTTACTTCGCTCATCGTTTACTCTCCACACTCTGGCAAACGGGACAGCTGCTCAGGCAGCGTCATGGCGTAAATCCCGGTACGTTTCACCGCATTCACCACCGCGCGCGGGGTGATGGTCGCACCGGTAAACTGATCGAAATCGCCGCCATCTTTCTTCACGGCGAAGTGGCTATCGGCCGGGCCGTCGATTTCTTGCCGGCAAAGTAGGTGATCCAGTTACTGATGCGCAGCTCGATTTTATCCCCAAGCCCCGGCGTTTCATGGTGTTCGGTAACACGCACGCCCAGCACCGTACCGCTAAAATCTGCGCCGACCAGCAGCTGGATAGCACCGGAGTAGCCATCCGGCGCGGTGGACTCAATCACCGCCGCCACCGGTTTATCGTCCTTCTGCGCAATCCACACGCGATGCGGGCCTTTGCCGAGCGCCGGGTCGCTCACCACATAACAGCTCTGCGCCAGCGCGTTAGTATAGCTCTCGGGCGGCAGCACCTGATCGAAGAGCGCTTTTTGCTGCAATACCGCCTGGTCGGCGATGGTGCTTTTGGTCATCTGGTTAATGGCGGCGGTCAGACCGGTGGAGCCAGCGGCAAAGAGGGCCAGCGTGACGCCATGTTTACGCATTGTATCTAGCATGACGGCTCCTTAACGATGTCCGTACACGCGCGGTCGCGTGTAGTAATCAATCAGCGGCACGGTGATATTCGCCAGCAGCACCGCAAAGGCGACGCCATCCGGGTAGCCGCCGAAGCTGCGGATCAGCCACACCAGCAAACCGGCCAGCGCGCCGAAAATCAGACGACCTTTGTTAGTGGTCGAGGCGGTGACCGGATCCGTAAGAATAAAGAACGCGCCGAGCATCGTCGCACCCGAGAGCAGATGCAGCTGCGGGGCTAAAAAGGTCTGCGGGGCGAAGAGCCAGCCAAGGGTGGCGCACAGGGTCAGTGAGAGCAGGAAGCTGACCGGGATATGCCAGCGAATGGTATTTTGCGACAGCAAAAAGATCCCGCCCGCCAGATAGCCAAGGTTGACCCACTGCCAGCCTGCACCTGCCAGCACGCCGCTGTAGATCGGGTACTGCATAATCTGCTCAACGCTGTGTCCGGCATGCAGCGAGGTTTTAAAGGTGTCGAGCGGTGTCGCCTGGCTGATGCCATCCACCCCCATGCGCAGGGCATCCATCGTTGCACCCGTGGTGCTGTGACCGGTAAAGATCACCTGAAGGGCATCCAGCAAACCGGGCACCGTGCGCGCAATATCATGGGGCGGCAACCAGCTGGTCATCTGCACCGGGAAGGAGATAAGCAGCACCACATAGCCGATCATCGCGGGGTTAAAGGGGTTATGGCCGAGACCGCCATACAGCTGCTTGGCGATAATCACCGCAAACACGGTGCCCAGTACCACCATCCACCACGGTGCAAAAGAGGGGATGCTGATGGCGAGCAGCAGGCCGGTTAACAGGGCCGAGTTATCCGCCAGAATGGTGCTGACGGACTGTTTGCGCAGTTTCAGCACCAGCCCTTCCGCCAGCAGGGCGCTGACGATAGCGAGGATAAGCTGGATCAAGGTTCCCCAGCCGAAGAACCACAGCTGCGCGGCGATGCCCGGTATCGTCGCCAGCGTGACCAGCAGCATAATGCGCGAGGTCTGGCGCTGGTTATGGGTGTAAGGGGAACTTGCGATTCTGAAAACCATTTAATCCTCGTTAACAGCTTGCTGCGCGGCTTTTTTAGCCTGAACTCGGGCAATGGCCGCCGCGACCGCCGCTTTACGCGGCTCGTCATTGGCAGCCTGGGTGTGCGTGGAGGCCTTTTCTGCGCTGGACTGCGCGCGGGCCTGCTCTGCTTTGCGTGCTTTGGCACGGGCAATCGCCGCTTCGACGGCGGCTTTGCGCGGGTCAACCGGCTCGCTGCTTTCCGGCTCGGCGGCAGGCGTCTCTTTCTGCGCCTGCTCCGCTTTACGCGCTTTCGCGCGGGCAATCGCCGCTTCGACGGCGGCTTTGCGCGGGTCAACCGGCTCGCTGCTTTCCGGCTCGGCGGCAGGCGTCTCTTTCTGCGCCTGCTCCGCTTTACGTGCTTTGGCACGGGCGATTGCTGCTTCAACGGCGGCTTTGCGCGGGTCAACCGGCTCACTTGTTTCCGGCTCGGCAGCAGGCGTCTCTTTCTGTGCCTGCTCCGCTTTACGTGCTTTGGCACGGGCAATCGCCGCTTCAACGGCGGCTTTGCGCGGGTCGACCGGCTCACTTGTTTCCGGCTCGGCAGCAGGCATCTCTTTCTGTGCCTGCTCCGCTTTACGTGCTTTCGCACGGGCAATCGCTGCTTCAACGGCGGCTTTGCGCGGATCGACCAGTTCGGTGGTTTCCGGTTCGGTAGCGGCAGCGACTTTCTGCGCATGCTCAGCTTTACGGGCTTTGGCGCGGGTAATCGCTGCTTCGACCGCGGATTTGCGCGGATCGTCGCCTTCAGCCGTCTGCTGCGCTTTTTCCGCCTGACGCGCGCGCGCCTCGGCTTTACGCGCTTCGCGGGCGGCAATCACGTCACGGTTATCCGGCTCGGCGCCAGCCTGCACCACCACCGGCTCTGCGGCAGCGGCCTGTTTCTCTTTCACGCGTGAAAGCGCGGCTTCAATTGCCTGCTTATCCTCTTCGCCAGGCTTCGCGGCGGCCTGCTTGTGTCGCGCCTGGCGCGCCAGTTTCTCGCGCTCAAGGCGCGCCTGACGGGCTTCAAAACGCGCCTTCGCTTCGGCGGTGCGTCGCTCTTCCTCGGCGATGGCGGAGATCTCCGCTTTCTCCTGGCGGAAATATTGCACCAGCGGAATATTGCTCGGGCAGACCCATGCGCAGGCACCACACTCGATGCAGTCGGAGAGATTGTGTGCGATGGCTTTGTCGTGCTGTTGCCCTTTGCTGAACCAGTAGAGCTGCTGCGGCAGTAAGTCCGCCGGGCAGGCGTCGGCGCAGGCGCTGCAACGGATGCACCCTTTCTCTTCCTGCGTTTCGCCCATTTCACTGGCCGAAGGGGCGAGCAGGCAGTTAGTAATTTTGACCACCGGCACATCCAGCCACGGCAGGGTAAAGCCCATCAGCGGGCCGCCCATAATCACCAGCTGTTCTGCCGAAGGCTGGAAGCCAGCGTAATCGAGCAGGTGACGAACCGGCGTGCCGAGCCGCGCCCAGACGTTGCCCGGCCGGGTAACCGCTTCACCGGTCAGAGTCACCACGCGCTCGGTTAACGGTTCACCGTCAATCACCGCGCGCTTCACCGCGTAGGCGGTGCCGACGTTCTGCATCAGCACGCCGATATCGGACGAGCGGCCACCGTGCGGCACCTGCTTTCCGGTGAGGATCTGCGTCAGCTGTTTTGCGCCGCCGGAGGGGTATTTGGTCGGGATCACTTTCAGCTGAATATCGTGGCTGCCCGCCAGCACCGCACGCATCATCGAGATCGCCTGCGGTTTATTATCTTCGATACCGATCAGCACCTGGCGCGGCTGAAGGATATGCGCGAGGATGCGCACCCCTTCCATAATCTGCGCGGCGCAATCCTGCATCAGGCGATCGTCGGCGGTGATATAGGGTTCGCACTCGGCAGCATTGATAATCAGCGTATCGACTTTATCGCCGGCGCCTTGCAGCTTCGCACCAGTCGGGAAGCCAGCTCCGCCCAGCCCGGCAACGCCGAACTGATGGATGCGCTCAATCAGCGCTTCAACGCTCTGGGCGCGATAATCCTGCCACCCTTCGCGCGCAATCCAGCGATCTTCGCCGTCCGCTTCGATAATGACGCTCAGTTCAGGCAGGGCGGAGGGGTGTGCGGTAGCGTGAGGGGCAATCGCCACAACGGTGCCGGAGGTCGGCGCGTGCACCGGCAGCATACGACCGCGGCCGCGGGTCAGCGGCTGTCCGCGCAAAACGCTATCGCCCACGCTGACGCACAGTTCGCCTTCAGCGCCGATATGCTGCTTTAAGGGAATGACAAAACGGTTCGCCAGCGGCAGTTGACGCAGCGGCGTACCGTTAGACTGGGTTTTCATCTCCGGCGGATGGATGCCGCCGTGAAAATCCCACAGTTTCTCTTTTCGGAATGCGGAAAATAACTTAAGCATGGTGCTCCACAGGAATAGTGCGCACCGGAATGGTGTGCAGATCCCATTTCCAGTTCTGCGTGGTTGGCGCAACCGGGCGCAGGTCGATACACTGCGTCGGGCACGGATCCACACAAAGATTACAGCCGGTGCAGAGATCGCTTACCACCGTATGCATGGCGCGGGTTGCGCCCACGATAGCGTCGACCGGGCAGGCCTGAATGCATTTTGTACAGCCGATGCAGTTGCTCTCGTCAATAATGGCAAGCATACGCACCGGTTCCAGCGCGTCGGCATCGCCATCAATCGGCTGCGGGTCGACGTTTAACAGCGTGGCGATTTTCTGCATCACCGCTTCGCCGCCGGGGGCGCAGCGGTTGATCTTTTCACCCTGGGTGCCGACCGCTTCGGCGTAGGGGCGACAGCCGGGGTAGCCGCACTGCCCACACTGGCTCTGCGGCAGCAGTTCATCGATACGTTCAACAACCGGATCGTCCTCGACCGCAAACCGGCGCGAGGCGTAACCGAGGATCAGGCCGAACAGCAGCCCAAGTACGCTCAGGACTGCAACGGCGATGGTTATCGCATTCATTACAGTTTTACCAGACCACTAAAGCCCATAAAGGCCAGAGACATTAAGCCGGCAGTAACTAACGCAATCGCATTACCGCGAAACGGCGCGGGAACATCGGCGACGGCAAGGCGTTCGCGGATCGCGGCGAACAGCACCATCACCAGTGAGAAGCCGACGGCGGCGGCGAAGCCATACAGCGCCGACTGCATAAAGTTGTGCCCAAGGTTGATGTTGAGCAGCGCGACGCCGAGCACCGCGCAGTTGGTGGTGATAAGCGGCAGAAAGATACCGAGCAGGCGATAGAGCGCCGGGCTGGTTTTACGCACCACCATCTCGGTGAACTGCACCACCACGGCAATAATCAGGATAAAGGAGAGGGTGCGCAGATAGACCAGGTTCAACGGGATCAGCACCCAGTTGTCGATAAGCCATGAGCAGATCGAAGCCATGGTCATGACGAAGGTGGTTGCGAGCCCCATACCCATTGCGCTTTCCAGCTTTTTGGAAACGCCCATAAACGGACACAGGCCAAGAAACTTCACCAGTACGAAGTTGTTGACCAGTACCGTTCCGATAAATAGCAGAAGATAGTCTGTCATTATGTGGCCTGAAATGAAAAAAGCCGCCTATTATCGGGCAAACTGCCCCGGGCGACAACAGGTTAACTGTAAGGTTATTTACGGGTTAATAAAGGTCTTCTTCACGCGCACCGCGCGCTTGAAGTAGGGCACAAACAGCGCCGCCGCCAGCAGCGGAAAGATCAGCTGGCGAACCGCCATCGCATCGGAAACGGGTGAAAAAGCAAATGCTTTTATCGCCAGCAGCACGCAGACCAGCAGCCAGATAATGTAGTGTTTCGGCACCAGGCTGCGGCGTTTGAAAAAGGCGATAGTCAGCCAGAGCGTATAGCACCAGAGTGCGGCAGCAAAAATAAAGGATAAGATCAACAGCAGCATCGCTTTCGACGGCTGCGCCAGCAGTGCCGAGAGCGCATGCGGCGTTAACAGGGCGGTGACGTAGAGCATTAACGCCAGCGAGGTGCTTAATAACGCGACCAGCAACCAGGCCAGAGGGGCGAGTAACCAGCCTCCGATACGTTCTGCGGGTGTTGTTGTCATGCCATTTCCTCTGTTAACACATTCAGTTGCGGCAAACATTGCCGGGCGACGAGTATAAAGCATCGCACGGCGATTGCCAGCGGCCTCAGACCACGTAGCGCCATACCGAGCGCGGAACGCACCCAATGTCAAATAGCCGCCCGCCGGAGACCAGCTCAGCGCGGCGGTGATCGGCCGCGCGATACATATTAATGATCTCACTGCTCTCGGTCAGGGTGTAGTTAAGGTGATCAAAGAGCTTTTCCAGGCTTTCAAGCGAACTGATTTTGCGAAATTTTAATAAATAGTCCTGCACGGTCATGTCGGAGGGTGTCCATATAATGAAGAGGCAAAAAAAGAACGACTATGCGCGCAAATAATAGACGTTATTATCCGGGCGTAACTAGCGTGAGAATAATCTGCCATTAAATTAAGCATATTCTTTTCAGATAAAAACCCGGCGCCACAAAGGCGCCGGGCGAAGAAGGTTAACGTCCTTCCTCATGACGGGCAACCCGCTTCTGGCGCGATATGGGCTATCGCAGCAATAGGGAATACCTTTATTTCTTTTGCACTACCACGCTTTGCTCAGGCGGCTGGTAATTATCAATATGGCTGGCAAACACCAACAGAATGGTTGATACGCCGAGCACAATCCAGCCCATTAATTCAACAATCCGATTGAATATTGCGGTCATATTTATACTGCTCCCTGGGATTAACATCACACGCCGGTAGTCATTAACGGGTGTTGGGCGCAGATTTAAGCAGATTTTGTGACCGGAAACCAGACCAGAATACGCTGAATTATTCGGCGTAAAAATGCGATACAACAGCGGTTGTCGGCATCAGGCAGATAGTGTGAAATGGAGGTCCACTGAAAAGAGGCCGTGATATGAGTGATATTATTCGGGTTGGCGTGATCGGATATGGCTACGCCAGTAAAACATTTCATGCACCGCTGATCGCAGGCACCGCCGGAATGGCGCTGGCGGCTATTTCCAGCAGTGATGAGTCAAAAGTCAAAGCCGACTGGCCGAACGTCGATGTCGTCGCCGATCCTAAACGTCTGTTTAACGATCCCAATATCGATTTAATTGTCATCCCCACGCCCAACGATACCCACTTTCCGCTGGCGAAAGCGGCGCTGGAAGCGGGCAAACATGTGGTGGTTGATAAACCCTTCACTGTGACACTGTCACAGGCGCGCGAGCTGGACGCGCTGGCACGCAGCTATGGTCGCCTGTTGTCGGTGTTTCACAACCGCCGCTGGGATAGCGACTTCCTGACGCTGAAAGCGCTGCTTGCCGATGGCGCACTGGGTGAAGTGGCCTATTTCGAATCGCATTTCGACCGCTTCCGCCCGCAGGTGCGTGACCGCTGGCGCGAACAGGGCGGCCCGGGGAGCGGCATCTGGTACGATTTAGCCCCACATTTACTCGACCAGGCGGTCAATCTGTTTGGTCTGCCGGTCTCATTAACTGTCGATCTGGCCCAGCTGCGCCCGGGCGCGCAGTCCACCGACTATTTTCACGCGGTATTGACCTATCCCCAGCGTCGCGTGGTGCTGCACGGCACACTGCTGGCAGCAGCGGAATCCGCGCGCTATATCGTCCACGGCACACGCGGCAGCTATGTGAAATATGGGCTTGATCCGCAGGAGGAGCGCTTAAAAAGCGGGGCGCGCTTACCGCAGGAGGATTGGGGCTATGACATGCGTGATGGCGTGTTGACCCGCATCGACGGCGAAACGCGGAAAGAGGAGACCTGGCTGACGCTGCCGGGCAACTATCCGGCCTATTATGCGGCGATCCGCGATGCCCTTATGGGCGGCGGGGAGAACCCGGTTCCGGCCAGCCAGGCGATCCGCATTATGGAGCTGATTGAGCTTGGTATTGAGTCGGCAAAACACCGCGCAACCCTCAGTCTTACCTGAATGAGTGGCTCACGGCCTGCCGTGAGCCACGCTCATCAAGCCTGCGCGACGCGCTCGCGCAGCGCCTGTTTCTCTTCGGCAGTGATAAAGGCCAACTCCAGCCCGTTAATCTGCGCCTGGCGGATCTGCTCAGCGCTCAGGCCGGCTGCCGGAGCGGCAACCTCATACTCGTGACCAATGTCGATCCCCTGAACCGCCGGATCGTCCGTATTAATGCTGGCCAGAATGCCGTGATCGAGGAAGGCTTTCAGCGGGTGGCGATCGAGAGAGGCCACGGTGCTGGTCTGAATGTTGGAGGTGAGGCAGGATTCAATACCAATGCGCTGTTCGGCGAGGAAGTCCATCAGCGCGGCATCTTCAATCGCTTTTACCCCGTGACCGATGCGCACGGCACCCAGTTCACGGATCGCCTGCCAGATGCTCTCGGGACCCGCGGCTTCACCGGCATGCACGGTGATCTGCCAGCCGGCATCACGGGCGCGGGTAAAGTGGGAGAGGAACAGGCTTCCCGGAAAACCGAGCTCATCGCCCGCCAGATCAAGCGCGGTAATACCGTCGCGATGGGCGAGCAGCGCGTCCAGCTCCTGTTCACAGGCCGCTTCGCCGAAGGTACGGCTCAGAATGCCAATTAAGCGCGCCTGCACATTAAAATCGCGGCTCCCCTCACGCACACCGGCAATCACCGCTTCCACCACGCCCGCCACCGGCAGATTGTGGGTCATCGCCATATAGCCCGGCGAGAAACGTAGCTCAACATAGTGCAGGCCATTTCGCGCTGCATCTTCCATGTTTTCATAAGCGACGCGACGGCAGGCATCCAGCGAGGCCAGCACCTTTACGCCCCAGTCGAGTTTGGCGAGAAAGCTCACCAGATCCGGTTCGTTCGAGGTGACTTGCACATGCGGGCGCAGCGCGTCGAGGGTTTGCGCGGGGAGGGTTAAATTATACTGGCGGCCAAGATCGAGGATGGTTTGGGCACGGATATTGCCGTCAAGATGACGATGGATATCGGTTAAAGGCAGTTTTAAATCAATCATGATCGCACTCATCTTTTTGTAAAAGTGCAAAGCATTATACAACACTTCGTTAACTTATTAAAAATAGTAATAAAATTAGCAGGATGGAAAAGGAGGGCGTGCAAAGATGAGGGAAAAATACGCACCTGCGGATGCCAGCGCAAGCCGGGCTGGCATCGATCACGCCCTCAGAAGAAGAGGTTGAAAATCACTGTGACGATCAGCAGCCAGCAGGGGAGTGAAAAGTAGAGCGTGCCCTTTTTGTCCGGGCTACGTTTAAGCAACAGGAGCGTGATAAAGGTCACCGCCAGCACGGCGAGATAGAGGATCACCAGCAAGTGGCTCTGCAGCACATTGTGCAGCGCGATGACCAGTAGCAGGCTCGACACCAGCGCATAGAGGCGGAACGTGCGGGTAAAAAAGATCCAGCCGAGAACAAAGTAAACCAGCGACACGCCCCAGACCATCATTCACTCCCTTGATAAATTTCGCCACAGGCTAACATGAACGCAGCGCGGCAATCAGCCTTTTTACTCCCTCTTCCAGCTTTACACGCGGGCAGCCGACGTTGAGGCGAATAAACCCGCGCCCCTGTGGCCCGTAGACATCGCCGCGCATAATCGCCACCTGCTGCTCCTCAATCAGCGTTTTTTGCAGCCTGTCATCATCAATCTCTAGCGCTCGCAAATCGATCCACGCCAGATAGGTCGACTCCGGCGGCTGCCAGCGCAGCTGCGGGAAGGCGTCGTTCAGGGCAGTGGTGAGGTAAGCGAGGTTAGCGCGCAAATAGCTGCGCAGGGCTTCAAGCCATGGGGCGCCTTCACGATAGGCGGCAACATGCGCCGCTACTGCCAGCACCGCCGGGGAGGACAAGCCGTTCGCGTTTTTTAACGCATCGAGGTAGCCGTTGCGCGACGCCTTGTCGCCAAACAGACCCCATGCGCCGGTTAATGCCGGGATATTGAAACTTTTAGATGCCGAGGAGAAGAGCGCCCACGTTGAGCGCGCGACATTGCACCACGGAATGTGCTGCTGCGCGGCCCAGACCATATCCATATGAATCTCGTCGCTAATCACTTTCACCTGGTGGCGCTCGCACAGCAGTGCCATCGCGGTCAGCTCTTCATGCGTCCACACTTTGCCGGTCGGGTTATGCGGGCTGCAGAGCAGCAGAACCTTGCTTTCCGGCCGTGCCAGCACCGCTTCGAGCTGCGTCATGTCACACACCCAGCCGCCGTGATACTGATGCAGCGGTACCGTCAGCAGCTTGCGCTGATTGTGGCTTATCATCTTCGGAAAGGCGTCATAGGCGGGCGTGTGAACCACAACGGCATCGCCGGGCTGCGTCCACTGGCGGATGGTCTCGGCGATCATCCAGATAACCGACGGTCCATAGACCAGGGCGTCGCAGTCGATTCGGGTGTCGAAACGGCTGGCGAGCCAGTATTCGATGGCGCCGATGAAGTCATCGTTCTGCCAGCGGCTGTAGCCGAAAACCCCGTGCGCAAGGCGCTTTTGCATGGCGTCGAGAATGCAGGGCGCGGTGGCGAAATCCATATCCGAGATGGTAAAGGGCAGCAGGTCGGCGCGGCCAAAACGATCGCTCACGTAGTCCCACTGGGTGCACCAGGTGCCGTGGCGATCGAGAGGGGTGGAAAAATCAAAGGAAACGTCGCGCTTCATCTACTTGCCTCTGGGGTTATCTGTACCTGCGCTGCCGCGATGAGCTGCGCCATTTCATCTTTTACTGACTGCACCTGCGGCCCAATCACCACCTGCAGGTTGTGGTCGTTGACCTTCACCACGCCGAGGGCGCGATGGGCTTTCAGCGCGGCGGCATCGACCTGCGCCATGCTGCCCACCGACAGGCGCAGGCGGGTAATGCAGTTATCCAGGCTCTGCACATTTTGCGCTCCGCCAAGGGCGGCAAGCAAGGCCGGCACATCATAGCCGGAGCGACCTCTCGCTTCTGGCGTCGTGCTTTGCTCGCTCTCAACCGTCTGCGGTTCACGGCCGGGCGTCTTCAGATCGAAACGGGTAATGGCAAAGCGGAACAGCGCGTAGTAGACGATAAACCACACCGCGGCGACCAGCGGCACCAGATACCATTTGGTCGCCAGCCCGTGCAGCACGCCGAAGACGATAAAATCAATCACATTGCCGTCGGTGTTACCAATCGTCACCCCAAGCACCGCCATCACGGTAAAACCGAGGCCAGTGAGGAGGGCGTGGATCAGGTAGAGCGCCGGGGCGACAAAAAGAAACAGAAACTCAACCGGTTCGGTAGTGCCGCCAACGACGCAGGCGATAACGCCTGAAATCAGCAGCCCCTTAATCTTATGGCGATTCTCCGGACGGGCGCAGTGGTACATCGCCAGCGCTGCGCCGGGCAGCCCACCCAGGAACGCAGGCATTTTCCCCTGCGAGAGAAAACGCGTCGCGCTCTCAGAAAAACCGTGCGTCTGCGGGCAGCCAAGCTGGGCCTGGAAGATGGTCAGCGCGCCGCTTACCTGATGACCACACACCTCCATGGTGCCGCCTGCGTCGGTAAAGCGGATCAGCGCCACCAGAATATGTTGTAAGCCGAAGGGGAGCAGCAGCCGCTCGCCGGTGCCGAAGATCATCGGCCCGAAGTCGCCCGCGCGATCGATAAGCTGCCCGAGGCCGCTAATGCCGAGCGCAAACCAGGGCCAGATAAGCGGGATCAGCAGGCCAGCAATGCCCATTACTACGCTTGTGACAATCGGGACGGAACGGGTGCCGCCAAAAAAGGCCAGCGCGTCCGGCAGGCGCAGGGTGTGAAAGCGCTCATGCAGCCGCCAGACGATCACCCCCGCAATCACCGCGCCGAGAATGCCGGTGTCAATTGACTGGATGCCGAGCACGCTCTGAATATTATGTGCCTTGAGCACGGCAGCGTCGCTGGTGGGTAAAATGCCCTGCGCGGTGAGCCAGAAGTTGACCGCCAGGTTCATCACCGCATAGCCGACAAAGCCAGAAAAAGCGGCGACGCCTTTATCTTCCCGCGCAAGGCCCAGCGGGATGGCAATACAGAACATGACAGGTAAGAAGGTGAAGGCAAATGCGCCGATTTTGCTCATCCAGATAAAGATCGCCTGCAGTAACGGATGGCCTAATAGCGGCAGCAGCGTAATCACATCGCGGCTGCTCAGTGAGCTGCCAATCCCCAGCATAATGCCGCAGAAGGAGAGCAGCGCGACCGGCAGCATAAAAGTGCGGCCCAGCTGCTGAAAAAATTCCCATATGGCATTACCCGACCTTTTTTTACCCGTCATAACAACTCCTCAAAAAAGTAAGCGAACGGCAGGCTTCCTGACTATGCGTATAGCGTTGTATCAGGTTTCTGGCGCTGGCGGCAGAGCTAATCATCCTGACGATCTTAATTAGGAATTCAACAAGATAGAGGGCGATTTGCGAGCTGTTTTCCAGCTTTGGTAAATGGCTGAGAAAATTTTATATATCCTGTTGCGAAGGCTGAAAACCACGACTATTTTTAGTGGCGAAATTACACCCTCCGACCCTGATGCGGAGGCCCGCTTTTCGTATCGCTATGCAGGATGAGTATGCAGACGACAACCACAGAAGAGCAGTTCAACGCCTTTTTTGGCGTGACCGCGCGTGATGAAGAGGCTGAAAAGCAGGTCATTAGTACCATCCTTTCGAACCTGCGTTTGCAACAGCGCGACGTCAACGATAAACATCTCATCCTGGCACTGATTGGGCTGCTGGAAACAGAAGATAACCCCGCAATGCTGGAGGTGTATCGCAACGCATTAGAAAGAGTGGTGCAGAAAACGCCGGACCATATCTAAACCGGCATCGATTTATCAACGAAGACGCCTTCATAACAGACGAAGGCGTTTTCACGTTAATCAGGCGGAGTAGGTTATCCTGTCGAGGATAAGCTGCCGGGCGGCATCGAACACGCGCTTCTGTCTGGGATCGGTGGTTATACTGCTCTGCGCACGCAGCACCATAATCAGGTTGCTGGGTTTCACAGGCCGTTGAGAATGCATAAGGTAGGTGGCGGCTAAGCCGATAGCCTCATGGATCTCTGCGGGTTGAACTTGCACATCGTCGTTCAATGATTCTCCCTTATTGCACTGGTGACTTTTTCTTCTAAGCCTGCGGGCCAGATCAAATCCACTGTGCATTCGTCGAAACATGCGAAGCAAGTCTGAATAGAAGGGTGAAAATAATGGTCCGGTAGGGAACGCCAGACCTGGTGAAGAGATGTTGCTGGAAAAATCAGTGCTTGCGGGCTTTGTTATCGATGCCCGGGCCTGATAAAGGCAACCGGCTCTTTAGGCGGCTGGCCTGTAAACTGCTTTTGCGCCCGCGCGTGGCCGGCTGGGTTTTATAGTGGTGGATACCGCTGATCGCGGTTTGAAGTGCTTTACGCCGTGTGCTGTCGACTTCACTCATTAGGGACTCTTGCAACTGCCCAATCAGCGCATCGAAAGAGACATCATCATCTGAATCAAGCAGGGCCAGTACCGCCTCGCCCATTACCGTATCTACAAGCTTATCTGACTCATTTTTACTCATTCTGCCTCACACATTTGCTGCACCGTACAAAGGTTTCCCGGTCATGCATCTTAGTAACGTTATGCTGAACGTTATAGCGCATTCATTAAAATTATGGAAATGACGAGCCCATTTTTCTGGTGAAAATCAGCTTCAGCAGATCGCCATAGCGCGCTTCTGTTAACGGATCGTTGGCGTTATCGAGACGCGCTGCCAGTTTGATACAGAGACTCTGTCGGCTGACCTGGCCTTTTTCACGCAAAAGCTCGATCACGATTTCGCCTAACAACTCCTCTTGCGAGGGCGTGCAACCCGGCGGGAAGAACGCACTCTCATCCGGACCTTTACCCTGGAAACCTTTCACGACTGTCCTCTCTTCAACGGGCTAAATGCCAAAAGAATGATTTTGCATCAACGGACTGATTCGGTTATCAGCCTCGCGCTACAAAGCATTCAGCAGCCCCGAATTTTGCTGGCTAATAATAACTGAAAGAAATAGATAGGGAAGGGAAAAGGGGCTTACGGAGGATATATCTTCCAGGGGAAAGCAAAAAAATGCCCCTCATGTGAGGGGCGTTTTGCTTACTGCTGCGGGATGGCCGGCGGAGCGGGAGGAACCGCCTCACCCGGTACGGCTGGCTGCAGTGATGGCAGGCCAAACATGCCGACAAACTGCTCCAGCGGCATCTTCTCGCCGTTCAGCGTCACCTGACCGTTGGCATACTGCAGGCTGGTGAGAATGGTGTTGTTTTCAAGGGTAGTGATGCGGAACATCTGGCCCATTGCTGCCAGGCCTTTCACCTGCTGGTTAGCCAGTTTCGCCGCATCCTCTTGCTGATACCCTTGAAGCTTCGCTACCTGCGTCATCAGCTCGGTCGCCATATCCACCGGAATGGAGAGCTTGCCGTCGAGAGATTTCACATTGCGATCAACCTGCTGCGCCAGCGTCTGCGGGGCATCAGCGGTTTTTGCCGGATCTTTCAGGAACAGCGAGAGGTTAAAGGTCGATTCGCCTTTCGCATTTTTCCAGCTCAGCGGCGCAACGGTAATCACCGGCTCGCCTTTCAGCAGCAGCGGCACGACGCTGAGAAACGCTTCGGTCGCTTTCTGCTGGTACAGCTCAGGGTTCTGGGCGATATCAGGCTGCGCCATCAGCGCGCGGATCTGCGCATCATACTGCTGCGTGGCCTGATGCCAGGCATTGCCATCCACCTGGCCGACTTTCAGCGTCAGTTTGCCGTTGCCGAGATCCTGACCCTGTACTTTCAGGCTGTTGAGGGTGTAATCGACCTGGCTGTTGATATTTTTCTTATCATCCGCCACGTCCGATTTCGCCGTAAGCTCCATCCCTTCAAGAATTGCCATCTCTTTGTTTTCAATGGAGATAGCAAGTTTATCAAGGCTCATCTTCTGGCTGCCGGTGCGCTCATTAAAAGCGCTGATTTCACTGGAGCCATCGGTTTTAAAGTTATTAAAGGAGAGCTGCACTTTCTGGCCAAACTCGTTAACCGTATCGACCAGGCCGCTTTGTGCTTCGCCGCTCACCGCGACCGCATTGCCCTCTTTATCAGCGCTGACGCGGAAATTACCGCCGCCGAAAGCGACTTTCTCACCCTCTTTTTCGAAATTCAGCGCGCGCAGGTTGATGTCGCTGCGGGTATCACCGGCGTAGCCAATACGCGTTTCGGCGACGAACGGCGACTCACCTTTCGCCATCTCAAACAGCGCTTTGGTGACATCATTATTGACCAGCTGCGTATGGACGGAGGCCATCGCCGGCGTCAGGCTGAAGGATTTCAGCTGCGCCAGCGGGAAGGGGCCGTGATCGACATTTTCATGCAGAACCACGCTCTGGCCGGGCTTCAGCCACGGGCTGGTGGTGCCGGCAATCGGTTTGACCTGCAGGGTGAAGGTACTGGAGAAGAGGCTGCGTTTGTAATCCTGCGCCGAAAGCTCAACATTGGCGTCCGGCGCGCTGCGTTTGATCTGGGCATTTGCCTGGCTCACCATCTCACCCAGACGACCTTCCAGCTGTTTGCCGGTATACCAGGCTCCGCCTGCCCAGACGACACCTAATGCAACAATAACCCCGGCGGCAACCAACGTTTTTTTCATAGCGCTTATCCCTGAAAAAGAAACCAGGCGGTGTAAACCGCCTGGACTGTCAATGAAGTTCGCTAAAGCTTAGCAATAGTTGCTTAAAACTTCAGTAACTTAGTCGATTTTATTAAACACGCGTGCCACCCGTCCGGTGCCGCTTGCGGCGACCGGCGACTCATCCGCGCCGATAAATGCCGATTCACCCGCTTTCAGCACCAGCGTTTGTTCACCTTTGCTGAGCACCGCTTCACCTTCGACACAGAAGATAATCGCCGCGCTCTGCTGCGCCAGCGGCGTCTCGTGGGTGGAGAGATCGTGCAGCGAGAAGGCGAAGTCAGCGACCGGGATCGGGAAATCGAGGGCGGCATCGTCACGAACCGGCTGCGTCAGCAGATCACCCGCCGCTTTCGGCGTGAATTTGACGTTCGCCACCAGTTCCGGGATATCAATATATTTCGGCGTCAACCCGGCGCGCAGCACGTTATCGGAGTTGGCCATCACCTCCAGCGCCACGCCCTGCAGATAGGCGTGCGGGGTTTCCGCGAACAGGAACATCGCTTCGCCAGGATTAAGTTTGACCACGTTAAGCAGCAGGGGTGAGAAGAGGCCGCTGTCGTCCGGGTAGAATTCGGCGATGGTGCGGATAGTGTTCCACGGCTCGCCATGCTCTTTATCAAGCACCGATTTCAGCACCGCCAGCGCGCGGGACTTCTCCTCATTCTGCATATTGAGCAGCGCGGCAAAAAGCTCGCTCAGGCGATCGGCTCCGGGCTTCTGCAAGAAGTGCGCAATGGCGGGATGCGCACCGGCGACAGGTTGCAGCAGGGAGACGATATCAGAGAACTCGCGGAACGCGTTCATCGCCAGGAAAGGGGTGAGGGCAAAGACCAGTTCCGGCTTGTGGTTAGGATCTTTGTAGTTGCGCTCGGCGGCATCCAGCGGGATACCGGCCGCGTTCTCTTTCGCAAAGCCCAGCTCTGAGTTTTTCTTGTTCGGGTGAACCTGGATTGAGAGCGGTTGGTCAGCGCAGAGCACTTTAAACAGGAACGGCAGTTCGCCAAAGCGCTCAGCCACGGCATCGCCGAGCAGGCGGCGCTTATCGGCCTCGATTACCTCGCGCAGCGCGCGGGTTTGCCCCTGTTCGTCCTGCACTTTTGAGCTGCTCTTCGGGTGGGCACCCATCCATAACTCGGCCATTGGCAGATTATCCGGATTGGCGATGCCGTAGAGTTCCGTTAACGCACTTTTACTACCCCAGGCATAGTTCTGCACGGAGTTGATGAGTTTTTGCATTATCAAGCCCTTTTTTGATTAGGAAAATTATCGCGCCATTAAAGCAACAAACCCGGCGGAAGTAATCAGTGAGGGTAAAAAGTCGTACTAGTCTCAGTTTTTGTTAAAAATTTGTGTAGGATATGGCGACTCGCTTTAACACAGGCTGAGGGATCTCCTGCCTGAACAATAACCAAATCTTGCCGTAAGTGAGAGAACAATGTCGAACAAACCCTTCTGTTATCAGGATCCTTTCCCCCTCGGAGAGGATGACACCGAATACTATCTGCTAAGCCGCGACCACGTCTCCGTTGCCCAGTTCGAGGGGCAGGATATTCTCAAAGTCGATCCGCAGGCGCTGACGCTGCTGGCACAGCATGCCTTCCATGATGCGTCGTTTCTCCTGCGCCCGGCGCATCAGCAGCAGGTTGCCGATATTCTGAGCGACCCGGAGGCGAGCGAGAACGATAAATATGTCGCGCTGCAGTTCCTGCGCAACTCGGAAATCGCTGCCAAAGGCATTCTGCCGACCTGCCAGGATACCGGCACGGCGATCATCATGGGTAAAAAAGGGCAGCGCGTCTGGACCGGCGGCGGCGATGAAGCCGCGCTGGCGCAGGGCGTTTACAACACTTACACCGAAGATAACCTGCGCTACTCGCAAAACGCGCCGCTGGATATGTATAAAGAGGTCAACACCGGCACCAACCTGCCGGCGCAGATCGATCTCTACAGCGTTGACGGCGAGGCGTATAAGTTCCTGTTTATCGCTAAAGGCGGCGGCTCAGCGAACAAAACTTATCTCTACCAGGAGACAAAAGCGCTGATCACCCCGGCGAAGCTGAAAAACTATCTGGTAGAAAAAATGCGCACCCTCGGCACAGCGGCCTGCCCGCCGTACCACATCGCTTTTGTGATTGGCGGGACCTCTGCGGAAGCGACGCTGAAAACCGTCAAACTGGCCTCGACCAAATATTATGACGCGCTGCCGACCCAGGGTAACGAGCACGGCCAGGCGTTCCGCGATGTGCAGCTTGAGCAGGAGTTACTGCAAGAGGCGCGCAACCTTGGCCTTGGCGCACAGTTCGGCGGCAAATACTTCGCCCACGATATCCGCGTGATCCGCCTGCCGCGCCATGGCGCATCCTGCCCGGTTGGTATGGGCGTGTCGTGTTCCGCAGACCGCAATATCAAAGGCAAAATCACCCGCGACGGCATCTGGCTGGAGCGGCTTGAGCAGAACCCTGGCAAATACATCCCGGAAGCACTGCGCCAGGCGGGTGAGGGTGAGGCAGTAAAAGTCGATCTCAACCGCCCGATGAGCGAGATCCTGGCTCAGCTGTCGCACTATCCGGTCTCCACGCGCCTGTCGCTGACCGGGACGATTATTGTCGCCCGCGACATTGCCCACGCCAAGCTGAAAGAGCTGATGGACAGCGGCGAGCACCTGCCGCAGTACGTAAAAGATCACCCGATCTACTACGCCGGCCCGGCGAAAACCCCGGAAGGGTACGCGTCCGGTTCGCTTGGCCCAACCACCGCCGGGCGTATGGACTCCTACGTCGATCAGCTGCAATCCCAGGGCGGCAGCATGATTATGCTGGCGAAGGGCAACCGCAGCAAACAGGTGACGGATGCCTGCGCGAAACACGGTGGTTTCTACCTTGGCAGCATCGGTGGCCCGGCGGCGATCCTCGCGCAAAACAGCATTAAACATCTTGAGTGTGTCGCCTACCCGGAATTGGGTATGGAGGCTATCTGGAAAATTGAGGTGGAGGATTTCCCGGCCTTTATCCTCGTCGATGACAAAGGGAATGACTTCTTCCAGCAGATCCAGTCTGGTCAGTGCGCCAGCTGCCTGAAATAGTACCTGCCGCCCTGCGGGGCGGTTTTTCCCCCGTTTTGGCAGTGATAAAGCACGAACTTCACAACAACATTCTAAAAAGCATCAATACTTTTACCTGCTTGCAAGTGAGCCAGTCGAAAACCCTATCACTTTGTACCCAAGGAGAGAGTAATGACAACGCATCGCAGTGAGAAAGATTCGATGGGCGCGATTGACGTCCCGGCAGATAAGCTGTGGGGCGCGCAGACCCAGCGGTCGCTTGAGCATTTCCGTATCTCAACAGAGAAGATGCCGGTCTCGCTGATCCACGCCCTGGCGCTGACCAAACGCGCGGCGGCGAAAGTGAATCAGGATCTGGGGCTGCTGCCGGAAGAGAAGGCGCGCGCGATTATGGCGGCGGCCGATGAGGTGCTGGCCGGGAAACATCCTGAAGAGTTTCCGCTGGCGATCTGGCAGACCGGATCCGGCACCCAGAGCAACATGAACATGAATGAGGTACTGGCAAACCGTGCCAGCGAGATCCTCGGCGGCGAGCGCGGTATGGCGCGCAAAATCCACCCCAATGATGACGTCAATAAGAGCCAGAGCTCCAACGATGTCTTCCCGACGGCGATGCACGTCGCGGCGGTGATTGGCGTGCGTGAGCAGCTTATTCCGCAGCTTCAGGTGCTGAAAAAGACCCTCAGCGAAAAAGCCACCGCCTTTGCCGATATCGTCAAAATTGGCCGTACCCATCTGCAGGATGCAACGCCGCTGACCCTCGGCCAGGAGATCTCCGGCTGGGTGGCGATGCTGGAGCACAATCTTAAACATATCGAACAGAGCCTGCCGCATCTCGGCGAACTGGCGCTCGGCGGCACGGCGGTAGGTACCGGGCTGAATACCCATCCGGAATATGCCGAACGGGTGGCAAAAGAGCTGGCAAGCTTTACGCAGCAGCCGTTTATTACTGCGCCGAACAAGTTTGAAGCGCTGGCGACCTGCGATGCGCTGGTGCATGCCCACGGCGCGTTAAAAGGGCTGGCGGCGTCGCTGATGAAGATCGCCAACGACGTGCGCTGGCTCGCCTCCGGCCCGCGCTGCGGGATCGGCGAAATTTCAATCCCGGAAAATGAGCCGGGCAGCTCCATCATGCCGGGCAAAGTTAACCCGACCCAGTGCGAAGCGATGACCATGCTCTGCTGCCAGGTGCTGGGCAATGACGTGGCGGTGAATATGGGCGGTGCCTCGGGTAACTTTGAGCTTAACGTCTTCCGCCCGATGGTGATCCATAATTTCCTGCAGTCGATTCGCCTGCTGGCGGATGGCATGGAGAGCTTCAATGAGCACTGTGCGGTTGGCATTGAGCCAAACCGGGAGCGTATCGATCAGTTGCTGAATGAGTCGCTGATGCTGGTGACCGCCCTCAATACCCATATTGGCTATGACAAAGCGGCGGAGATTGCCAAGAAGGCGCATAAAGAGGGGCTGACGCTGAAAGCCTCGGCGCTGGCGCTCGGCTACCTGACGGAAGCCGAGTTCGACAGCTGGGTACGGCCGGAATCGATGGTCGGCAGCATGAAGCCTGCCTAATCCGCCACGTAGAGGTGCAGCCGGGGAATAATCGGGGTTAACGGCTGCGCCTGCGGTTTGTAGCGGTGCTGAATGTTATCGGCGTTGTAGTCCAGCAGTTCGCCGACGTCCGGCACCGCGCCGCCATTCTCCTCCGAGATCAGCGTGATAATCGGCGTCGGGCAGGCGTGCTGCACCTGTTTTTGCGAGCCGGCGTACCAGACGCGGGCGATAGGTTGTACCTTCACCGGGCGTTTGATCTTCAATCGCGCTTTTTGCGGCAGGGCGGCGACATCGTTGTACTCCTGCTGAACGCGCGCCAGCCACTCATCTCTGCTCCAGCCTGCCACTGCGCGCGGTGATTTCAGGCTCTTCTCCAGTTGTGCCAGCACCTCATCGCGGGTGAAATTTTTAATAATGTGCTTATTGGCCCAGCCGAAACGGATGGTCGCCGGTGCGCGCAGCAGTGTTAACGTGCGGTAGGCATTGAGGGTGATAAGCCCCGGCAGATGGCGGTGTACCCACTCGAAGCGGGCCGTGGGCGCCAGCCCGGATTCAACTGTGACGATCTTTTCAAACGCCTGTTTGAGCGAATTGATGGTGTTAATGCGCGCTTCCAGCGCCTGCAACATCGCGTCACTTCCCTGATAACAGACCACGCCGGGTAGCCGCACGGCGGCTTTACTGCTGCGGTTTTCCGACTGCTGCTGAATAAAGAGGTGGGTGTAGTGGTTGAGCGCGAGGCTGGCCGCCGCCTTGCCGATATGCTGCTTCACCGCGATGGTCGGGAGCGGATCGTGCTCGGCCCCTTTGGCAATTGCCGGCAGGGTAAAGACGCGGGCGACCATCAGGCGGCACTCGCTCAGTTCAGCCTTCAGCGCCGCCAGCTCACGCTCCAGCTGGCGAAAGGTGCTGTTCAGACGGTCAATCAGATCTAACGCGGCCATTTTGCGCTCCTGTAGTTACAACATACTCATGGTTTATAGCACAGGAGCCGGGCATTAGCCACTGTGCGTTGAAGAGTTAAACAGGAAGCGGAAGGTTATGGTAGATCGGCCACTGGAAGGTGAATTTCGCGCCGCCAAGCTCGCTCTCGCCGCAGCTGACGCTGCCGCCAAAGGCCTGGGCGATGGAGTGGACAATCGCCAGCCCTAAGCCGCAGCCGCCTGTGGCGCGATCGCGGCTCGGGTCGAGGCGCACGAAAGGTTCGAATATGCGTTCCCGTTCAGCGGGTGCGATACCGGGGCCATCGTCTTCCACCGTCATGCTGGCAAGCGAGCCCTGACGCTGCAACGTCACCTTAATCGTCCCTTCGCTGTAGCGCAGAGCATTGTTGACCAGATTATCCAGCACGCGCTCCATCAGGCGCATATCGAGCGCGCCATACTCGTCACCAGCCTGGCAGTCGAGCAGCAAGCTGTGTTGCGGGTTCATGCTGCGCGCATCATCGAGATAACTGCTGAACCAGGCGGGCAGATCCGGCGTCGTCAGCTGCAATTCCGTCTGTGGGCGATCGAGTCTGGCGTAAGTCAGCAACTCCTCAATCAACCCCTCCAGTTGCCCGATATCGCGGTTCAGCGCGGTGTGCTCCGCCTCGCTGAGGTTATCGCTCATCTCCAGCCGGTAACGCAGCCTGACCAGCGGCGTACGCAATTCATGGGCGATACCGTCAATCAGCTGCTTTTTACTGGCGATTAAGGCGTTGATATTGTCCGCCATCTGGTTAAAAGCGATGCCGAGCCGTTCGAAACTGGAGGCGCTATCAAAGTGGATGCGCTCCTCAAGATGGCCTTCGCCAAAACGCTGTGCGGCGGACTCCAGCCGCAGCATCTCTTGCCAGTGTGGCCGCATCCAGATAAAGACCGGGAAGGCCAGCGAGATGGCAATCAGCGCCATTAACCCCATATCCAGCAGCCGCGTTTCATGCAGGAAAAAGAGATAGGGCACCGGGCCGACCGCCAGCACATAGTGGCTGCGCGGAATGCGCTGGATAAAGGTGTATTCCGAATCAAGTGCGACGATATCGCCCTCGCGCAGACGCTGGGCAGCAGCCGGATCGAGGTTGAACTTGTTCATCGGCTCGACCTGCAGATCGAACGAGAGATTAAGATCCAGCTCTTTTAAGGTCTTTGCCCACTCGTGAGGCGGGATTTCACGCAGTTCGCTGCGCATCAGGTAGAGCGAGCTTTTCATCAGGTCGTCGAGAGACTGGCGACCGGCGCGCTCGGCGGTAAATTTGTAGACCAGACCGACCAGCATCGTCATCACCAGAAAGCAGACGAACAGCAGAAGGTAAAACTGGACGAACAGCTTTTTCATCGTGACACCTGGTTACGGGGTTCAGTTGTCCCACGCATGGGGAGCAAACAGATAGCCTTTGTTACGGACGGTTTTAATACGATAGGGCTCAGTGGCGCTGTCGAGGAGCTTTTTACGCAGGCGCGAAATCGCCACATCAACACTGCGATCCATCCCGTCGTAGCTTACGCCGCGCAGGTTTTTCAGTAGCGCATCGCGATCCATAATCTGCCCGGCGTGGGTGGCAAGTTCCCACAGCAGATCGAAGTCAGCGGTTGAGAGCGCCACTTCAACGCCTGCCAGCAGAACCTGGCGGTTAACGGGGTCAATCGACAGTGTGCCGAAGGTAATGGTTTTATGCTGTTTCAGCGACGGCACCGCAGGCTCGGCGGCCGCGGCGCTGCGCTGGCGTAGATGGAGACGTAGCCGCGCCAGCAGCACGGCAGGCGGGGTGGTTTTCAGAATATAGTCGTTAGCGCCCATCTCCAGCGACAGGATATGGTTCATATCGCTATCAAGGGAGGTCAGCAGCACAATCGGCCCGTTCCACTGTTTGCGCAGATCGCGGCACAGGGTCATGCCATCTTTGCCTGGCAGCATGATATCGAGCAGCACCAACTCCGGGTTTTCCCGCGCGATCACCTCTTCCGCGCGATCGCCTCTCGGCTCGACAATCACATCCATATCGTGCTTGCCAAGGTATGCGGCAATCAGGGCACCCACATCCGGGTCGTCTTCTACAAAAACGATCTTATTCATAAGCCATCATGATGAACAAAAACGTCAACATACACCGCCTTGATAGAACCTGCCATTACTCTTTTCTAAACGAACGCGCTTCCGCTATGCTGGCGGTCTATGTTGTTGAAGTGTTAACAGGAAAAATGATGGGCTTGCTGATGAAGGCGGCGATTGGCGCACTGGTGGTAGTGCTGATTGGTCTGCTGGCGAAGACAAAAAACTACTATATAGCCGGGTTAATCCCGCTCTTTCCTACCTTTGCCATGATTGCGCACTATATTGTCGCCACCGAGCGCGGTGTCGAGGCGCTGCGCACCACCATTATCTTTGGCATGTGGGCGATCATCCCTTACTTTCTCTATCTGCTTTCACTCTGGTACTTCACCGCTTTTATGCGGGTAGGGCCGGCGCTGGGCTGTGCGGTGATCTGCTGGAGCCTCAGCGCCTGGCTGTTAATCTACTGCTGGAGTCGCCTGCACTGATCTCAACGCACCAGCATCCAGGTGGCGGGCAGGGCGGCAACCAGCAGCAGGAAAATCAGCACTTTTTCGCGCTGCATCAGCGAGATGGTTCCGCTATGGGTGCTGCGGGCGTAGATAAAGACCAGCAGACCTGGGGCATAGAGCACCACCGAGAGCAACAGGTGCATCGGGCCGGAGGCATAGAGCAGCCATAAACCGTAGAGGCAAGCCCCAACGGCGACCACCCGGTGCAGCGGACGACGCGCGATTTTCAGCAGGAAAGCGCCAACCAGCAGATAGGGCACGAGGATCATCTCTGAGGCAATGGTCAGCAGAGTGTTGTAATCCGAGCCGGTAAGCCAGATCAGCACCAGGCAGATCTGCACGCTGGCGTTGGTCAGCCACAGCGAGGCCGCAGGCGCGCTCTGTTTGTTCTGGTGCGCAAAGATACGCGGGAAGGCTTTATGCGTTGCCGCCAGCAGCGGCACTTCCGCCGCCATAATGGTCCAGCTCAGGTAGGCACCGCACACGGAGATAATTAACCCCGTCGCGATCACCACTTCGCCCCAACTGCCCAGCAGTTTCACCATCAGCCCGGCCATGGACGGGTTGCGCATTTCTGCCAGTTCCGGACGCGCGACCACGCCGAGAGAGAGCAGTGTAACCAGCAGATAGACCGTCAGTGCCGCCAGCACCGCCAGCAGCGTCGCGCGGCCCACATCCTGTTTGTTACGCGCGCGGGCAGAGACGACCACCGCGCCCTCCACGCCGATAAATACCCACAGGGTGATCAGCATGGTGTTTTTCACCTGCTCCCACACCGGCACGCCGAGCGCTACACCGCTGAAGTCGAGGGAGAATTTATCGAGGTTGAAGGCCAGCGCCGCCAGCACGACAAACAGCCCGAGCGGGACCAGTTTCGCCAGCGTTGCCGCCAGGTTGATGCTCGCTGCGGTTTGCACGCCGCGCAGCACCAGCGCATGAACAATCCACAGCAGCGCAGAGGCACCGACAATCGACTGCCAGGTGTTGCCATCGCCAAACAGCCGCAATGACGGGCTGTCAGTGAAGAAACTGAGGGCGGAGAAGACGATCACCAGATAGGAGACATTGGCGATCACCGCGCATAGCCAGTAGCCCCAGGCGGAGCAGAAACCAATCAGCTCGCCAAAGCCTTCGCGGGCATAGGTGAAGATGCCGCCATCGAGATCCGGGCGGATGCGGGTCAGGATCAGCATGGCGAAGGCGAGAAGGATGATGCCGACGCCGGTGATCAGCCAGCCGATAATCAGCGCGGCCGGGCTGGCGACTTCCGCCATATTTTGCGGCAGGCTGAAGACGCCCGCACCAAGCATTGAGCTCAGGACCAGCGCAGTTAAAGCGCTAAGGCCAAGTTTCTTTTCCATTGTTATCCTGTCAAAAAAGCAACTCATCCAGAATAATTATTTTGCCGGAGCGCATAAATATGGTGGATATCACTAAGGCGCGGAATTTTACGGAGAGTCGTCAGGGCATGCAATGAGGGCGAGGGGAATTTTGTGAAAAAGTAGATAAAACTGAAAAAAAGGCGGCTTTCTAAGCCGCCTTTTCTCTGAGCGACGCCTTATTTATAGAGGTCGGCGCTGATGGTCATGTTGTTGCCGCTTTCAGACCACTGACGCGTGATGTGATAGTACTTCGCGCCTTTTGCGGCGGCACGTTTGGCGACCTGATAAGAGATTTCAGTCATGTTGCCATAGTTGCCGGTGAACTTAACGCTGTCGAAAGGCACCATCTGCGCGGCGGTGATTTTATTCAGCTCTTCAATCTTTTGACCGTCCGGAAGCGTGACACTGTAACGACCACCGGTAGAGGATTGCGTTTCAAAGAAACGGCCAACGCCGACGCCTGCGGTGGCATCTGACGCTACGCCTGGAATTTCAACACGCTTCGCTTCTTCACCGCCTTTCGCCAGCGCGGCACGGCCCGCTTCGGAGTTACGTGGGATGGCGTCTGCGCTCTGAATCACGCGTTTTTTCGCATTGGCTTTATAGATGAAGGCCGTAATCAGCTGGTTGCCGCCCTGGTTGGCATCAACCTGGCGCACGATATAGAACGCATCAGCGCCCTTGGCTTTCGCCGCTTTGCTGATAGCGTCGTTAACTTCCGGCTGGGTGCGGTAGAAACCCTGCACCGTCACGGTATCGTAAGGCTCGAGCGCAATGGCTTTATCTTTTGGATATTCGGTTACGCCATTGATCACACGATAGGTCGGCTTGTCTGCTTTCGCCGCATCAGCTTTATAGAGATCGGCGGTGACGCGCTGGTTGCCGCTGTTATTGGCATCAGAGGTGTCAACGACATAAAAAGAGGCCGCGCCTTCTTTATCTGCGCGTTTGGAGACGGCGTTAACCGCATCGCCAATCGCGTTAAAACGTCCGGTAATCACGATGCGATCGTAAGGCTTCACCGCAGCGGCTTGCTCCGGTGTTAACTCTGTCGCGGCGTTAGCAGTAAACGCGGTTGCGGACAGAAGTGCTGACGCCAGGAGGGTGTACTTGAGCTTCATAAAAATAATCCTTCGCCTTGCGCAAACCATAAGTTGTTATTAATAAAACGTTGGTGATTATTGCATTTAAACCGCGCGACTGTCTGCGTCATTTTTTACAGAGTGTGCGCGGCCAGGGGGATAAACCATAACCTTTAGTGATATTTTGAAAAAATAGCCCCTTGACCAGCAAAAATGATAAAGGTTATGAGTTTTTAAAGTTAATGTAATGTTAAAAGGGATGGTGGGGCGGAGATAAATCATGTTTTGCCGCTTCGCTTAAGCGGAATATCAGCCTTTCCACGTTAATTTAAGTCAAATAACCCTGTCAGCCCGCTTCAGCGCTTAATTTTCGCGGATTAGTGCAGCATTTCGCTTTTCTGACGGTGGATCGCAGGCGTTATTTTCAGTAGGTTATAGAAAGTTTGTTACTGTTTTATTTTCCGCACGGCGTTAATTAGCCACCGCGAAAAACGGACAAACCATCAACTAAAACCGATGGAAGGGAAAACTATGCGTATTGGTGTACCTAAAGAGAGGTTGGCCAATGAAACCCGCGTGGCCGCGACGCCGAAAACGGTCGAGCAGCTACTAAAACTGGGTTTCACCGTCGCGATTGAGAGCGGCGCGGGCAAGCTGGCAAGTTTTGACGACGAGGCGTTTGCCCAGGCGGGCGCGACCATTGTCGATAGCGATAATGTCTGGCATTCAGATGTGATCCTGAAAGTGAACGCGCCGCTGGAGGAGGAGATTGCACTGCTCAATCCGGGCACAACGCTGGTGAGCTTTATCTGGCCTGCACAAAACCCGGCGCTGATTGAGACGCTGGCGGCACGCAACGTCACGGTGATGGCGATGGACTCCGTTCCGCGCATCTCACGCGCTCAGTCGCTGGATGCGCTGAGCTCGATGGCGAATATCGCTGGTTATCGCTCCATTGTCGAAGCCGCTCACGAGTTTGGCCGCTTCTTTACGGGGCAGATCACCGCCGCCGGTAAAGTGCCACCAGCCAAAGTGATGGTGATTGGCGCAGGCGTTGCCGGTCTTGCCGCCATCGGTGCGGCCAACAGCCTTGGCGCGATTGTCCGTGCGTTCGATACCCGCCCGGAAGTGAAGGAGCAGGTGCAAAGTATGGGCGCCGAGTTCCTCGAGCTTGATTTTGAAGAGGAAGCGGGCAGCGGCGACGGCTATGCGAAGGTGATGTCGGAAGCCTTTATCAAAGCGGAGATGGAGCTCTTTGCCGCGCAAGCGAAAGAGGTCGACATCATCGTCACCACGGCACTCATTCCGGGCAAACCGGCGCCGAAACTGATCACCCGCGAGATGGTTGACTCCATGCAGCCGGGCAGCGTGATTGTCGATCTGGCGGCGCAAAACGGCGGTAACTGCGAATATACCGTGCCGAACCAGGTCACCACTACCGCCAACGGCGTCAAAGTGATTGGCTACACCGATCTCCCGGGCCGCCTGCCGACTCAGTCGTCACAACTCTATGGCACCAACCTGGTTAACCTGCTGAAACTGCTCTGCGTTGAGAAAGATGGCAACGTAGTGGTTAACTTCGACGACGTGGTGGTGCGCGGCGTAACGGTGGTGCGTGAAGGCGAAGTGACCTGGCCGGCACCGCCGATTCAGGTCTCTGCCCAGCCGCAGGCCGCACCGAAAGCGGCCCCCGCTGCGCCGAAAGAGGAGCCGACACCAGCTTCACCGTGGCGTAAATATGCGCTGATGGCGCTGGCGATTGTGCTGTTTGGCTGGCTTGCCGATGTCGCGCCGAAAGAGTTCCTTGGTCACTTCACCGTGTTTGCGCTCTCCTGCGTGGTGGGCTTCTACGTCGTGTGGAACGTCTCCCATGCGCTGCATACGCCGCTGATGTCGGTCACCAATGCCATCTCCGGCATTATTGTCGTCGGGGCGCTGCTACAGATGGGGCACGGCGGCTGGGTCAGCTTCTTCAGCTTTATCGCAGTGCTGATTGCCAGTATCAATATTTTTGGTGGTTTCACCGTCACTCAGCGCATGCTGAAAATGTTCCGGAAGAACTAAGGGGTAACAAATGTCTGGTGGATTAGTTACAGCTGCATACATTGTTGCCGCGATCCTGTTTATTTTCAGCCTGGCGGGGCTTTCAAAGCACGAAACCTCCCAGCAGGGTAACAACTTCGGTATCGCCGGGATGGCGATCGCGCTGGTGGCGACAATCTTTGGTCCGGATGCTGGCAACGTCGCGTGGATCCTGCTGGCGATGATCATCGGTGGCGCAATCGGTATGCGTCTGGCGAAGCGCGTCGAAATGACCGAAATGCCGGAGCTCGTCGCAGTGCTGCATAGCTTTGTTGGCCTGGCGGCGGTGCTGGTGGGCTTCAACAGCTATCTCGACCACAACCCGGGTATGGATCCGGTGCTGGTCAATATTCATCTCACCGAAGTGTTTATCGGTATCTTTATCGGTGCCGTCACCTTCACCGGGTCGATTGTGGCATTTGGTAAGCTGCGTGGGAAAATCTCCTCGAAGCCGCTGATGCTGCCGAATCGTCACAAGATGAACCTCGCCGCGCTGGTGGTTTCCTTTGTGCTGCTGCTGGTGTTTGTACGTACCGAAAGCGTTGGCCTGCAGGTGCTGGCGCTGCTGCTGATGACCATCATTGCGCTGGTATTTGGCTGGCATCTGGTGGCGTCGATTGGCGGCGCGGATATGCCGGTCGTGGTCTCGATGCTTAACTCCTACTCCGGTTGGGCGGCGGCGGCGGCGGGCTTTATGCTCAGCAACGACCTGCTGATCGTCACCGGTGCGCTGGTTGGTTCGTCCGGGGCAATCCTCTCCTACATTATGTGTAAGGCGATGAACCGCTCCTTTATCAGCGTGATTGCCGGTGGGTTTGGCACCGACGGCTCCTCCAGCGGTAGCGAAGAGGAAGCGGGCGAGCACCGCGAAATCAACGCTGAAGAGACGGCGGAGCTGCTGAAAAACTCCCACTCGGTGATCATCACTCCGGGCTACGGGATGGCGGTGGCGCAGGCGCAGTATCCGGTAGCAGAAATTACCGAAAAACTGCGCGCCCGCGGCGTGAAAGTGCGTTTCGGTATTCACCCGGTTGCCGGGCGTTTGCCGGGCCATATGAACGTGCTGCTGGCGGAAGCGAAAGTGCCGTATGACATCGTGCTGGAGATGGATGAGATCAACGATGATTTCGCCGATACCGACACGGTGCTGGTGATTGGCGCGAACGACACCGTTAACCCGGCGGCGCAGGACGATCCGCGCAGCCCCATCGCCGGTATGCCAGTGCTGGAAGTGTGGAAGGCGCAGAACGTGATTGTCTTTAAACGTTCGATGAACACCGGTTACGCCGGCGTGCAGAACCCGCTCTTCTTCAAAGAGAATACGCAGATGCTGTTTGGCGATGCCAAAGCCAGCGTTGATGCCATTCTCAAAGCGCTGTAAGGTTTACTGCTTAACGATACCGCTCTTCGGAGCGGTATTTTTTTGCCCGCAGTAAGGCTTGTCAGAGCGTCTATACTTCTTGCTTGATCTTTTTTATAAGGAGGAAGGATGACGTTTTTGTCACGTTTTGACTTTATATCCATTTTGATGATGCCCTCATTCTGGATTGGTCTTGGTACGGTGGTGATTGTGACGCTGGTGGTCTACTGGCTCTTCACCCACTTACTGAAAATGGTGCTGAAAGGCGCGCGTAGCTGGAGTGAAAAGCAGGGCGGAGTCGGCACATTGCAGCATGTGGTGGTGGATATGCTCAGCCGCACCAGCAGATTCCTGCTCTTTGTCGCGGCATTACTCTTCAGCCTGCGCTTCGTCGACCTTCCCGACCACCTCTTTAACACCCTCGGGCACGCCTGGTTTTTAGTGCTGGCGATCCAGATTGCGCTCTGGCTTGATCAGGGCGTGGTGTCGTGGATGCGCCACCTGATGTACTCGCCTAATACCAGCAAAAACCCGGTCACTATGGTGATTGCCGGTCTGCTACTGCGCATGATGCTCTGGACGATGATGCTGCTGTCGATCCTGGCGAATGTCGGCGTCAACATTACGGCGCTGGTGGCCAGCCTCGGAGTAGGCGGTATCGCCATTGCGCTGGCGGTGCAAACCATTCTGAGCGATGTTTTTGCCTCGCTCTCCATCGGCTTCGATAAACCCTTCGAGATCGGCGACTTTGTTGTGTTCGGCGACGTTGCCGGTACCATTGAGCATATTGGTCTCAAAACCACCCGTATTCGCAGCCTGAGCGGGGAGCAGATTGTCTGCGGTAACGCCATTCTGTTGCAGCAAACGCTGCATAACTATAAGCGTATGCAGACGCGCCGTATCGTCTTCACTTTTGGCCTGGCGCTCACCACGCCGCCGGATAAGCTGCGCAAAGTGGGCGAGATGGTAAAAACCATCATTACCGACGTGGGCAATACGCGTTTCGATCGCGCCCACTTCCTCGGCTTTGGTACCGATCGGCTGAACTTTGAAGTGGTGCACATTGTTAATTCGGCGGATTACAACACCTACATGGATATTCAGCAGGAGATCAATATCCGCATCATGGAGCAGCTGGCGGCAGAAGGGATTGAGCTGGCGATACCGTGCGTGGTGGTGAAAGGGGGCTGGCAGTTGAAACGCCCTCCGTAGAGCCGCAGAGTGAACAACCGGCAGTATAAAAAAACCCGCCTTGCGGCGGGTTGTTTGCTTAGTCGTCTTCGTCGTCATCCAGTGCCACGGGCGACTGGTAATCATCCGGTTTGATAACCAGCAAATCGCAGCGCAGGTGATCGATCACCTGCTCTGCGGTGTTGCCGAGAAACGCGGCGGAGATACCGGTGCGGCCAATGGTGCCAAGCACCACAATGCCAGCCTGCAGATGCTCCGCCAGGTCCGGAATCACCTCTTCCGGCAACCCTTTCTCGACATGGGTCATTTTCTCATCGATACCAAACTTTTGCCGCAGCGCTTTCATCGCCAGCAGATGCTGGCCGCGAATGGCGTCGTTATAGACGCTCGGATCAAACTCCGGCAGTTCAATCGCAATATTGATGGGGGTGACAGGATAGGCACCGACGAGGTGCACTTCAGTATGGTTGACCTGCTCAGCCAGATGCTGGGTCTCTTTCACCAGCTTCTCATTCAGCGCGTTGTGATAGATCTCTTCGCTGGCAAGGTTAACGGCAACCACAGCGCGACCGCCTTCCGGCCACGGCTGATCTTTTACCATCCACACCGGGCAGGGACATTTACGCAGCAGATGCCAGTCGGTCGGGGTGAAAATCACTGATTCCAGTTTGTCGTGCTGGTGGGTCATCTTCAGCAGCAGATCGTGGCCGCCGGAGAGCACTTCCTGAATAATCGCTTCGAAAGGACGGTTATGCCACACCACTTTGATGTCGATTGGCACACCCGCGTCGATATAGTATTTCGCCTGTTCGCGGATCCATGCGGTGCGCTGGCTGATAACGCCCTGGCGCATCGCTGTTCGCTCATCGGGGGACAGAAGGGTGGTCATCTCGTATGAGAAGTCGTAAATCGGCAAAAATGCTTTGATCCGACCGCCAATCCGTTGATGCAAATACACGGCACGTCGTAATGCGGGTTGATCGTCCTGATTAGGATCGATGGCGACCAACATATTCTGATACTTAGCCATACAGGGGTCTCCTTACATCTGTCACCACTCTCTGACAGTAAAAGATAACCCATATAAGCTGAATGAAACAGCGGAAACCTTTTGCCGGATCAATAAATCAGAAAAATGTAATGACCCGGCAAAAAGGCTAAAGGTGGGGGGTAAAAATCAGGCAACGTTACGAGCGTGACCCGCCAGCTCGGAGAGCAGATCGCCATTTTCGATGGTGATATATTTCCCCTTCACCGCCAGCATGCCGCTCTTCTGGAAACGACCCAGCAGACGGCTGATGGTCTCAACGGTCAGGCCCAGGTAGTTGCCGATGTCGCCACGGGTCATGGTCAGACGGAATTCACGCGGCGAGAAACCACGCTGCGCAAAACGACGGGAGAGGTTGTAGATAAACGCCGCCAGGCGCTCTTCCGCGTTTTTCTTCGACAGCAGCAGGATCATATCCTGATCGCCTTTGATCTCGCCGCTCATCAGACGCATCATCTGCTGGCGCAGGCTCGGCATTTTGCCAGAGAGATCGTCCAGCGTTTCGAACGGGATCTCACACACCATTGAGGTCTCCAGCGCCTGAGCGAAGCTCGGGTGATGACCGGTACCGATGGCATCAAAGCCCACCAGATCGCCCGCCAGATGGAAACCGGTGATCTGCTCATCACCCTGTTCGGTGATGGTATAGCTTTTGATGGTGCCAGAACGGATAGCGTAGAGCGATTTCAGCTCATCGCCTGCTTTAAACAGGGTCTGACCTTTCTGGATGGGCTTTTTACGCTCAATGATATTGTCGAGCTGATCCAGCTCATGCTCATTAAGAGTAAAGGGGATGCAAAGCTGGCTGATACTGCAATCCTGACAATGGATAGCACAACCGCCAGACTGAATGCGTCGAATAATTCGCTTTTCCGGGATCATAGGTCTGCTCTACGCCGTAATTGATATTGGTCAATTTTAACATCTTTTTATGGCGCACGTAAGCCTGGCAAAACGTCAATTCACCATAAATGAAACAGTGGAACGAAACGGTAAAGACTTACTTTGTCTCATGTTATTGAATTTCCACCAATTCACTAAGGCTTTAGCGAGCGAAGTGCATGAAATGCATACTAAACAGACCTGTTTTCTCACAATAGTAAGTAACGTTCATGGCGCAGCAGCCACTCTTTACGGGCCACGCCGCCCGCATAGCCAGTGAGCATGCCATTACTGCCGATCACGCGGTGGCAGGGGACGACAATGCTGATCGGATTGGCACCGTTCGCTGCACCCACGGCACGCGCCGCGCCCGCACGCCCAAGAATTGTCGCCAGTTGACCATAATGCATCACCTGACCACAGGGAATGGTGCGCAGCATCTGCCACACTTCACGTTGAAAAGGGGTACCGCCCGTCGCGGTCGGCAGGGTATCAATCACCGCCAGATCGCCGTCGAAATAGTCCTGCAGTTTTTGGCTCAACCCGCCAGGATTCTGCGAAGCCACGCGCTGATACCCTTCACGGCGATAGTGAATATTAAGCAGTTCAACCATCCGGGCCTCATGTTCTTCCCACTCGACGGCGCGCAGCTGAAACTGCTCATCGCAGATGATCCACAATGGGCCAAGCGGGGTGGAGATTTTATCTTCAAGCAGGGTGAGCATCGGGCGTCCTTATCACTAAATAGCGGCGATAATTTAGCAAACAAAAAAGCGCCTCACCATACCCTGAAAGGGTGGTAGCTTGAGTCTTCAATAAGGGAATAACACGTAAGAGTTAAATGGCGGAGAAAATATAAGGTTACTAACGTTTATTAATTAAAAAAATAGAGCCTGCCGACATCCGTCAGGCTCCAGAGTACACACAAACTGAGCATCCAATCTTTATTTTTTGCACGCGATCCTTGCGCCTTCTTTATATTTATAGCGGCCATAATAATTATTGCCAGTTTTAATCAGTGATTAATTTCACGATTATTTAACAAAGGTTCAGGGTATAAAGAAACGCCTCGTTATACCCTTTTTATAACACCTTGAGCCTACGCATAATTTGCCCGCCGCATTGAGAAGCGCTCCTGCGCCAGCTATAGTACTTCAGCAGATGTTGCTGGAGGACTGCCCCATGAACCCGGATGAAAAATCGCTGTTTCTTGACGCCATGGAGGATGTCCAACCCCTGAAGCGCAGTGCTGATGTGCACTGGCACCCGAGCCATAAATCCCGACCATTGCAGCGCATTGACACCCTGCAACTCGATAATTTTTTGACCACTGGCTTTCTTGACCCGGTAGCGCTTGATACGCCGCTGGAGTTTCGCCGCGAAGGGCTACAAGTCGGCGTGCTCGATAAGCTGCGGCTGGGCAAATATACCCAGCAGGCAAGCCTGAACCTGCTGCGCCAGCCCGTCGAGCAGTGCCGGCAGATGCTGTTTAGCTTTATGCATCAGAGCCGTAAGGATGGGCTACGCAATGTGCTGATCATTCACGGAAAAGGGCGCGATGAGACCTCGCACGCCAATATCATCCGCAGCTACCTGGCGCGCTGGCTGCCAGAGTTTGAGGATGTGCAGGCGTTCTGCCCGGCGTTGCCGCACCACGGCGGCAGCGGCGCATGCTATGTCGCCCTGCGCAAATCCGAGCAGGCAAAGCAGGAGAACTGGGAGCGGCACGCCAAGCGCAGCCGCTAGCCGACAAGCGGAACATCCGCTAAGCGTGTGGTCCAGGCGGGGGAGAGCAGGGAGCGCTTCATCTTCCAGCCTGGCGTGATGCCCTGGCCGGCAAACCATAATTTATTTCCCTTCTTATTAAGCGTGTCTAAAACATTCATTAGTGATTCGCTATTTTCGCGCGGAGTAAATTCATCGAATAAATTAAGTTGCGCGACGCCTTTACTAAAAAAATCCCCCAGCATAACGCCCGCTTTTTGATATCTCGGCCCTTGCTTCCAGATAATATCCAGGCTACGTGTTGCCGCTGCAATAATATCGCGGGTGTCATGGGTTGGCGTCAGTAAACGAATGCCTGCACTATTGCTGTAATAAGGTTCGTCATCATCGTGCGGGCTACTCTTTATAAAAGCCCCGACATAGCGGCAATATTGACGATCCGCGCGCAGCTTTTCAGCGGCCCGCGCCGCCCAGGTGCAGATGCCTTCGCGCACCGATGCGTAGTCGTTGACGCGCTCGCCAAAGGAGCGGGAGCTGATGATCTCATGCTTCGCCGGTGTGAACTCGGCAAATCCAAGACAGGGCTCGCCGCGCAGTTCACGTGCCGTTCGCTCCAGCACCACGCTGAAGTTTTTACGGATAAGCCATAAATCGCTCTGCGCCAGCTTGAGCACGGTATCAATACCCATCGCCTCCAGCCGCTTGCTCAGACGGCGGCCAATCCCCCACACTTCGCCTACCGGCAGGGCGGCCATCAGCTTTAGCTGCTGCGCCTGGCGCGACAGATCGACCACGCCGCCCGACGCATCCGGCCACTTTTTCGCGGCGTTATTCGCCAGCTTGGCCAGCGTTTTCGTCGGCGCAATGCCGACGCCGACGGTAAGCATGGTGCGCTGATAAATCGCATTACGCAGGGTACGCCCAAACTCGCGCAGCTGTGGAATGCCGGTTAAATCCACAAACGCTTCATCGATGCTGTAGATATCTACCGCCGGGCAGAGCTCTTCCAGCAGCGTCATCACCCGATGGCTCATATCGCCATACAGTGCGTAGTTACTGCTGAATACCGCCACATTGTGACGCTCCATTAGCGCCTTCTGCTTGAAGTAGGGGTCAGCCATCGTAATGCCGAGCGCTTTGGCTTCAGCCGAGCGGGAGATGACGCAGCCATCGTTATTGGATAACACCACCACCGGCTTACCGGTTAAATCGGGCCGGAAGACGGTCTCGCAGCTGGTATAGAACGAATTAACATCAACGAGCGCGTACATGATGGCGGGGCGGCAAAGTGATCACGGTCGTTACGACGCCAACAATATGCGCGCCTTCCTCTTCTTCGATCCTGATCGCCGGGTAAGCGGGGTTATCCGCCACCAGCTGCGGATAAGGCCGCAGCCGCAGCCGCTTTACCATAAAACCGCTTAACAGGCGGGCGACAACAATATCGCCATCGCCCGGTTGCAGGCTGGTATCGACCAGTAACAGCGAACCCGGCAGGATCGCCGCCTCGCACATGGCGTCACTGGATGCCCGCATCACATAGGTGGCCGACGGGTGGGCGATCAGGCTGCTCACCAGGTCGATCGCATCTTCAATGTAGTCCGCAGCCGGACTCGGAAAAGCGCTGGTAGTCATAATGGGTGTCGATCTTTTATTATTACTGTATATAAATACAGTATCGTTGTTCGCACGAAAGGATCAACCCCCTGGAGGCAGGATCGTTGAAAGATCCTGATGATATTGGCAATTTTTTGCACAATCATTTTCAGCGTTTGCGCGGCGGGCTGCATGTTTCGCCGGTTAATGCTTTTGCAATCAAAGGGTAAGACACTACACTTAGTGAGAATCTTTCCATTGGACGGTCCGCATGACAACGCTCAAGAGCAACAACTTCTTTTTTACCATTTTGTTATTACTGGTCAGCGTGGCGTTTTTCACCCTGATCCAGCCTTACTACTCCGCCATTATCTGGGCGGTGATCCTGGCATTGATCTTCTATCCGCTGCGCACAAAGCTCACCGTGCTCCTGCGCGGGCGGAACGGTATCGCCTCGCTGATTACCGTGCTGCTGATCTGCATCCTCGTCTTTATCCCGATGATGATCGTGCTCTCGTCGCTGGCGGTAGAGATCAACGCGCTCTATCAGCGTCTGCAAACTAACGCGACGGATCTGCCGCAGCTGTTAAGTAACGGCATTGCGCACTTGCCGGAGTGGGCAAAACATGCGCTGCGCGAAAACAATTTCGATTCGGTGGACGCGATTCGCGAAAAACTCTCTGGTGTTGCGCTCAGCGTCGGGCGTTATCTGGCGGGCAGCGCGGTGATTATCGGTAAAGGGACGCTGGGGCTAACCATCAGCTTCTCGCTAATGGTCTATCTGCTCTTTTTCCTGCTGAAAGATGGCGCCGCGCTGGTGAAGAAAATCTACGAGGTGATGCCGCTGTCGGCCAAAATCAAACGCCGTCTGTTCCTGAAATTTGCCGGTGTTGCGCGCGCGACGGTAAAAGGGACGCTGGTTGTAGCGATTGCGCAGGGTGCGCTGGGCGGAATTGGTTTCTGGTTCGCTGGCCTGAGCGGCAGCCTGCTGTGGGGTGCGCTGATGGCGTTCCTGTCGCTGATCCCGGCGGTCGGTACAGCGCTTATCTGGATCCCGGCTGTGATCTTCCTCTACTCCACGGGTGAGCTGCTCACCGCCACGCTGCTGACCCTCTACTTTGTGATTGTGGTCGGGCTGGCAGACAACCTGCTGCGTCCGTTGCTGGTGGGGAAAGATACCCGTATGCCGGACTACCTGATCCTGCTGACCACCCTTGGCGGTCTGCAATTCTTTGGCATCAATGGCTTCGTGCTTGGGCCACTTATTGCAGGGCTGTTTATCTCCTCCTGGAACTTGCTGGCAGAAGCGCGTGCCAATGCGCTTAATACGCCGCAGGAATAAAACGTAACAGGCTGCCGGAAATAAACCGGCAGCCGTTCGTTTAGCCTGCGTTTAATTAATTCGACGAGCGGTAAAGAATTGCAAATACTTTGAGTAAAATCTTAGCTTGTGCTAAATATAAGGCATGTACAACAACTGAGGACAATTTTTAACCGCCACGAAGAGAAGCAATGCGCGGTAAATTGTAAAAATATGGACATTCGGTTCAGTAGTCTTACCCCCTGTTTTTCACTTCCTGTCTCCTTCTGCTGCCCGCCTGCGGGCGAACAATACTGGCGCACTGCGCTGTAGTCCTCTCCTGCCCGATCCGGCGCCCTGTGCGCAACTGTTAATTTTTTTACGGTTTTCCGCTATGCGGTAAATCGCAAGGATCTCTATTCTCAAGCAGGAGAAAAAATATGATTTACTGGATTTTATTAGCGTTGGCGATTGTCTCGGAAATAACCGGCACGCTATCTATGAAATGGGCAAGTATTAACGACAGCCACAGCGGTTTTATTTTAATGCTGGTGATGATCGCCTGTTCCTATATTTTCCTGGCGTTTGCGGTGAAAAAAATCGCCCTCGGCGTGGCCTACGCCTTATGGGAAGGTGTCGGTATTGCCATTATTACGCTGTTTAGCGTGCTGCTGTTTGATGAACCCCTCTCACCGTTGAAAGCGGCGGGTCTGGTGGCGCTGGCGCTCGGTATTGTGCTGATCAAGTCCGGCACGCGTAAGGCCCCACGTCAGGAGCAGGGTCATGTTACTGCTTGAGTGGGTGCACGCGTTATGGCTGGCGATGGCCATTATTCTGGAAATTGTTGCCAACATCTTTTTAAAACTTTCTGACGGCTTTCGTCGCAAACTCTATGGCTGCGGATCGTTAGTGGCAGTACTGGCGGCGTTCAGTGCGCTGTCGCAGGCGGTAAAGGGGATCGATCTCTCCGTCGCCTACGCCCTGTGGGGCGGATTCGGTATCGTGGCGACGCTCGCCGCCGGCTGGATCCTCTTTGGCCAGCGCCTCAATGGCAAAGGCTGGATCGGCCTGGCGCTGCTGCTTATTGGGATGATGCTGATAAAACTTGCCTGATGTGATATTGCCCGCGTTTGCGGGCAACGAAATTTGTGGGCTGTATTACGCTTAGAGGACAATAACAAACGTTACGGGACACCAGTAAGGGTCGTCGATGCTCAATCCGCTAAGCTGGCGCAATATCCCCACAGCAAGAACGCTTTTTGTGATGATTTTTCTGGCGGGAGCTGGGCTCATCATCTCCGTCGTTGCGCTCCTCTATCTCTCACTGCACCTGATTAGCAGTAAAGCGAATGAAATCGATGAGCACCGCGCGGCGCTCGCCGTGCAAGGGGCCATTCAGACTTCGGTCAACAGGATGCGATCTCTCGGCCTCGATAACGCGGTGTGGGATGAAGCGGTGCGCGTCGTCTACCGCACGCCGATGGATACCGGCTGGCTCTACAACACCTGGGGCGCGGGCTTTAAAGTCGATAATCTCTATGACGGCACTTTTGTGCTGGATGAGCACTTTGCGGTGGTGTGGGGGGCGTTTCGCAGCTTGCCTTTTAATGAGCGCAATCTCGCCTTTTTTGGTGACGGGCTGGCGGCGCTCATCCGCAACCATGCCGCGGCGCTGCAGCAGGGCAAAGACATTTTTGCCGGCATCACCCGCACGCGTCGGGGGGTAGCGTTTGTCAGCATTGGCCTGATCCGCCCGGTGTCGGGCCGACTTGATAAGCAGGGCAGCGCGCGGCGTTACTTAGTGATGACCCGTCATCTTGATGATGAGCTGCTCAGCGAACTGGGCAGCACCTTTCAGATCCAGAACCTGCGCCTGACATCGCAAAACGCGCCGGCAAGCAGCATGCCGTTGCACGGCTCCGCCGACGAATTCCTCGGTTATATGAGCTGGGAGCCGCACTTTCCGGGCGCGGAAGCGGCAGACGCGGCGGCAGACGATATCCGCCAGATCGCGATGCTCGCCTCGGGTCTTATCCTGCTGTTTATCGTGCTCAGCAGCGCCGGGCTTTATAAGCTGGCAAAAGGGGAGAAGCTGGCGCGCAGCATTGCGTTAACCGACTGGCTCAGCCGTCTGCCCAACCGACGCGCGCTGATTGAGCAGTTAGATCAGTGGAGCGAGTGGGGCAACAGCGATCTGATAAGCGTGGTGTTTATCGATCTTGATGGTTTTAAAGATGTGAATGATATCTATGGTCATGACGTGGGTGACCGGCTGATCGTCACCATTGCGCAGACATTGCAGGAAAAAGTGCCGACTGACGGCATGCTGGCGCGCATGGGTGGGGATGAGTTTGCCATGACCCTGAGCGGGCCGTGGTCGGTTGAAAAAGCCGCCGACTTTGCGCAAATGGTGCTCGACTACTTCTGCGCGCCGGTGCGCATTGGCAAACGTTCACTGCATATCAGCGCCAGCATCGGCATCGCCAGCGGAACGCTGGTGGAGTGCTCAAGCTCCGAGCTGTTCCGCCGGGCTGATATCGCCATGTACCATTCGAAAATGTGCGGCAAAGCGCGGATGACGCACTATGACGCCGCACTAAACAGCGCCCGCGAGCGCCAGCTGATGATTGAAAACGATATTCGTGACGGGCTGGAGCGCGAAGAGTTTGACGTCTGGTATCAGCCGATTATCGATGCCCGCAGCGGCAAGATGAGCGGCGTTGAAGCGCTGGCGCGCTGGCCGCGTCGCCCGGATGGCGAGCTGAAACCGGACGAGTTTATCCCGATTGCTGAAACCAGCGGCCTGATTTACGCGCTGGGGCAGTTTGTCCTGCGTCGTGCCTGCCGCGATCTCTACCCGCACACCGGGCTCAAACTGTCGGTCAATATCTCTCCCGCGCAGTTTCGCGACCCGGAGTTTGAAGACAAAGTCGCTCAGGTGCTGGAGACCTGTCGCTTTCCGGCGCAGCGCCTGCAACTGGAGGTGACGGAAACGTACGTGCTGGAGAACCCGGAGCGCGCGCAGGCGGCGATTGCCAACTTAAAAGCGCTGGGCACGGCGGTCGCACTCGATGATTTCGGCACCGGTTACTCCAGCATCGGCTACCTGCGGCGCTTTAATTTCGACACCATCAAAATTGATAAATCCCTCGCCGGATTAGTGGATAACGATGAGCAGGCGTCAGCATTAGTAAGCGGCACAATCCGCATTGCCAGCGCACTGGGGATGCAGGTCGTAGCGGAAGGGGTGGAAAACGAAACGCAAATGGCGCTGCTGCGTGATGCGGGCTGCGATCAGTTGCAGGGCTTCTACTTTAGCGCGCCGATGCCGCTGGAGAGGCTGTTACAACACCATCTCCAGCGGCAGGAGTGAGTTACTGCACCGTATCGCTGGCCAGCGCGTCCAGCTTGTCACGAAAACCGGTCACCGCAATCGCGCGGTTATCGGCGCGCCAGCGATCTTTTGCCGCCGGGGCTGAGCTTTGCACGGCGATCAGCTGCCAGCCCTCATCGGTTTTTAACATCAGCGGTGAACCGCTATCGCCCGGTAGCGTATCGCACTGATGCGACAGCACGCTGCTCTGCGCCCAGCCCGTCACAATACAATCCTGATGGCTAAAGAGATTATCCAGATGATCTTGCGGATAACCTGCCTGCGTCACTTTGCGGTTGGCGGCTTTCAGCGCGGCAGTAAGCGCATCTTTATCGCCGCTAAACAGCGGCAGCGGCGTAATGCCGGAGGGCGGATAGCGTAAAACGATCAGCCCAAAATCCCATGAGGCGGCCGAGGAGGGGACAATCCACCCTTCGCCGTCGGCCTTCAGGCGTCGACCCAACGAGGCATCAACGCGCCCTTCAATACCGTGGATCTCATAGCGCCAGACCCCTTTTTGCGACACAAAGCGCAGCGCTATCGCTTTATCAATTTTGCCGCGCGGCGGCGTCAGCAGACAGTGCCCGGCGGTTAAGGCGAGATGCGGGGAGATAAGCGTGGCGGTGCAGAGATTGCCGCTGGCGGTCTCGAGCTGACCTATCGCATCCCACGGTGCGGTGGTCGGTGACGCGACGCGGACACGATCGTCATGCCCAAAAAAAAGGGTTTTTATATCCCTGGCGCTAACCGCGTCCTCATCGCCATCATCAGCATGTCCAACAGCGGAAAACAAAAGCAGCGGTCCCAGCAACAGCACAACGGTTCTTCGCATAGTACTCTCAGGTGGGGAAATTATGATTATTAAGGTCGAGCCATGAGTAATAAATATAGACGGGACGCATAGAAAGCGGGAGTAAAATCAGCGTGCTACATCAATAAAGATAGAAACGGAGGGCGATAAGCGCGCAGAGAATTAACATCATCAGGATAACTTCAAAACGATAACGTCGCAGCATGCTCAGGCCTCCAGAGAAAAACGGCGCTTCACCCGAAGGGCTCAGCGCCGCGTTTTAGCACGGCGCTCGCGGGGAGCGCCGGTTACAGACACGTGGCTTATGCAGCCGGCTGTGCAGCCGGTTTAGCAGCAGTGTGTTTTACGTGTTTGTGGTGTTTTTTAGCAGCCTGGGCTTTCTGCTCTACAGCCGGTTTAGCAGCGGCTTTTTTGTGGTGCTTTTTAGCAGCCTGGGCTTTCTGCTCAGCAGCCGGTTTAGCGGCGGCTTTCTTGTGCTGTTTTTTAGCAGCCTGAGCTTTCTGCTCAGCGGCTTTTTTGTGTTTCTTGTGGTGAACTTTCTTCGCCGGAGCTGCTTTGGTGTCAGCAGCAGCCGGAGCAGCGGTAGTGGTGGTCGGCGCAGCAGCCGGAGCCTGAGAGGTGGCAGCGGTGTCAGCAGCGAAAGCAGCAGAAGACAGACCCATTGCAGCGGCAACAACCAGAGCTAATACTTTTTTCATTTTGATATCCTCGAATTGGTTTCTTCATTCAACCCCACTGCGGGGCCGTTGAAAGAACTATATCCCTGTTATCGAAGCGTTTCCGTGAGTGATTGGTATCGGCGTGTAACGGAATGTACAGCGGGGGAAAACGCGCCGGAAAGCGGCTCCGGCGCGGGAGGATTAGAGGTAACGGCGGGTAAGGTGCTGGCGGAAATAGTCCGCATTCAGCGGCTCGCCGGTGGCGTTGGCGATCAGCTGGGCAGTGCTAAAGCGGCTGCCATGCTGCCAGATGTTCTGGCGCAGCCACTCAAACAGCGCGCTGAAATCACCGGCGGCGATGGCTTCTTCAAGGCCCGGCAGCGCGCGACGCGCGGCGTGGAACAGCTGTGCGGCGTACATTGCGCCCAGCGTGTACGAGGGGAAGTAACCAAAGCCACCGTCGGTCCAGTGGATATCCTGCATACAGCCGTTGCGGTAGTTGCCTTCGGTCGATAGCCCAAGCCAGGAGTGCATCTTCTCATTCCATAGGGCTGGAATATCGTCGACCTCGATCTCACCGTCGATCAACGCCCGCTCGATCTCATAGCGCAGAATAACGTGTGCCGGATAACTCACCTCGTCGGCGTCAACGCGAATATAGCCCGGCTTCACGCGCTGGTTCCAGGCGATAAAGTTGTGCTCTTCAAAGGCTGGCTGCATACCGAACCGCTCAATAATCGCGGGCTGCAGGCGACGCAGGAAGGCTTCGCTGCGCCCGAGCTGCATCTCAAAGAAGAGGCTCTGTGATTCATGGATCGCCGTGGAGCGCGCCAGCGCAATCGGCTGACCTGGCCAGCTGCGCGGCAGGTTCTGCTCATAGCGGGCATGACCGGTTTCATGCACCACGCCGAACAGAGCACTCAGCAACTCATTTTCATCGTAACGGGTGGTGATGCGCACATCTTCCGGCACGCCGCCGCAGAAGGGGTGGGCGCTGACATCAAGGCGTCCGCCGTTAAAATCGAAACCGAGCGTCTTCATCGCCTGCAAACCCAGCTCACGCTGATCGGCAATCGGGAACGGCCCTTGCGGGGCGATAAGCGTCTGCTGCGCCTGTTTCTCTACCGCCTGTTTCAGCAGATCCGGCAGCCAGCTTTTGACCTCGCCAAACAGCTCATCAAGGCGGGCGCTGGTCATATCCGGCTCGAACTTATCCAGCAGGGCATCATAGGGCGAGCAGCCTTTTGCCGCCGCGCGCAGCTTCGCCTCTTCGCGGGTGAGTTTCACCACCTCTTTCAGATTGGCGGAGAAGCCCGCCCAGTCATTGGCCGGGCGCTGGGTACGCCAGGCGTGTTCACATTTACTGCCCGCCAGCGAAAGGGCTTCCACCAGCGCTTCCGGCAGCAGGGCTGCTTCATCGTAGTGGCGCTGCATTTCACGCAGGTTAGCCTGTTCAACGTCGTTGAGATCTTCCTGACCGGCGCTGGAGAGCCACTGGCCGACCTGCGGATTGGTTAAAATCTGGTGGCGCAGCACGCTCAGCTCGGCCAGCGCTTCACCGCGCGCGGCGCTGCCGCCCGGCGGCATCATGGCGAACATATCCCAGCCAGCAACGGCGGCAAGATGTGAGAAACGTGACAGGCGAAGGAAGGTACGGGTGAGTTGTTGATAGTTCTGCTTATCCATAATGCCTCTGATTTTTTTTGCATTTTATTAACCCGAACGCCCAAAAATAGTAGTTCTGCGGCTAATGTTAAAATCTGTACCATAATAGAGAACTCATTCATTTAACCAATAAACGCATAACACAGCAAAAAACCATGAATCCTTTCATTTGGGTGATCTGCAGTTTAATGGCGCTTGACGCTGTGCGGGAGTTGATGGGCGCAAGCTCTGTCTTCGCGCTTTTCTAGCCCTTTTCCGCACTACATCGCAATAAAAAAGCCCCGCTTGCGCAGGGCCTGCCTTCCTTATACGCGCTAGCGCAGACGCGCGTGCAGCCTTGTGCCGACCAGCAGGGCCAGCACCAGCATCGCCGCGATAAACCCGCCGACACCGTTCCAGCCATAGCTGTGCCAGAAGACGCCGCCTAAGGTTCCTGCCACGCTGGAGCCAAGATAGTAGCTGAAGAGATAGAGCGACGAGGCCTGGCCTCTGGCGCGCTTAGCGCGTGGGCCAATCCAGCTGCTGGCAACGGAATGTGCGGCAAAAAAACCGCTGGTAAAAAGCAGCATGCCGATAAAGATCGCCCACAGCGACGAGAAGAGCGTCAGCAGTAAACCGAGCAGCATGATTGAGGTAAAGGCAATCATCACCGGGCCGCGGCCATATTTGCTGGTCATCGCGCCCGCTTTTGGCGAACTCCAGGTGCCCGTCAGATAGGCCACCGACAGCAGACCAACCACCGCCTGGCTCAGCATCCACGGGGATTGCATCAGGCGATAGCCAATATAGTTAAACAGCGTGACAAACGACCCCATCAGCAAAAAGCCTTCGAGAAAGAGCAGCGGCAGGCCGCGATCGCGCCAGTGCAGACGGAAGTTAATCAGCAGCGTTTTTGGCCGCAGAGAGGAGGGGCGAAAGTGGCGCGAGGGGGGCAAAATCTTCCAGAACATCAGCGCCGAGGCCAGCGCAAAGCAGCCAATCACCGCCACCGCTACCCGCCAGTTAAAGAAGTCGGTAAAAACACCACTCAGCAAGCGGCCGCTCATGCCGCCGATGGAATTACCGCTGATATAAAGCCCCATCGAGAAGGCGACAAAACTGGGGTGGATCTCTTCACTCAGGTAGGTCATGCCGACTGCCGCCACGCCGCTTAGGGATAGCCCCACCAGCGCGCGCATCACCAGAATGCCGTGCCAGCTGGTCATCATCGTTGAGAGCAGCGTACAGCACGACGCCAGAAGCAGCGCGGTAACCATCACATTTTTGCGCCCAATCGCATCCGATAACGGCCCGGTAAAGAGCAGTCCAATCGCCAGCATGGCGGTAGAAATAGAGAGGGAGATACTGCTGCTGGCGGGCGAAACACCGAACTCATGGGAGAGCACCGGCAAGATGGGCTGAACGCAGTAGAGCAGGGCGAAGGTCGCCAGCCCTGCGGAAAAGAGCGCCAGCGTGACGCGCATAAATTGGGGAGTGCCACGTTTAATAAACTGCCCCGGCAGGGCGGCGGGTTTTTCGTTAACGATGTGTGTCGGTTCGCTATCAACCGTTGTTGTACGACTCACTTGAGATCCTTACCTTTTTGGCCCGTCATTACGGGGACGGGCTTACCACGGCGTAAGGGTATGAAAGCGGCATTATTCTGTCTAATATATTAATAATCTCAAATAATACTTTAAAAATATGAATATCGAACTGCGCCATCTGCGCTACTTTATCGCCGTTGCGGAAGAGCTCCATTTTGGTCATGCCGCCGCACGGCTGAACATCTCGCAGCCGCCCCTGAGCCAGCAAATTCAGATCCTCGAACAGCAGGTCGGCGCGCGGTTGCTGGCCCGCACAAATCGTAGCGTCTCATTGACCCCGGCCGGACGCCAGTTTCTGGCCGACAGCCGGCAGATCTTAAACCAGGTGGATGAAGCCGCCGCCCGTGCGCTGCGTTTGCACCAGGGCGAAACAGGCGAGTTACGCATTGGCTTTACCTCCTCCGCGCCCTTTATTAAAGCGGTCTCAGATACCCTCTCTTCCTTTCGCCAGCGCTACCCGGATGTGCATATCCAGACGCGAGAGATCAACACCCGCGAACAGATAGCTCCACTTAATGAGGGAACGCTGGATCTCGGTTTAATGCGCAACACCCCGCTGCCGGAGACGCTGGCGTGGGAGGTGATCCTGCGCGAGCCGCTGCTGGCGATGGTTCCGCGTAACCACCCACTGGCAATACGCACGGCCGTCTCGCTGCACGAGCTGGCGCAGGAGCCATTTGTCTTTTTCGATCCCCATGTCGGCACCGGCCTGTATGACGATATCCTCAGCCTGATGCGACGCTACCAGTTGACGCCGCGCATCGCGCAGGAGGTGGGCGAGGCGATGACCATTATTGGCCTGGTGGCCGCAGGGCTTGGCGTGTCGATTTTGCCCGCCTCGTTTCACCGCGTTCAGCTCAGTGAGATGCGCTGGATACCGATTGTAGAAGAGGATGCCGTCTCGGAGATGTGGCTGGTGTGGTCAAAACACCAGGAGCAGGGGGCGGCCGCGGCGCGTTTCAAACAGCAGCTCCTTGACGCGGCAAACGGCTGAATTTCGCCCATAACGGCAGGCAAAATGTGCGTTAAATCACAAGCATGGGTAAATATTTGACGACAGCCGTTAAGTGTTTCACCATAGCCGAATGTTTATTTCGAAGCGCGAAAATAAGGGAGTATGAGGTGGTCGCTGATAGCCAGCCGGGGCATATTGATCAAATAAAGCAGACCAATGCGGGCGCAGTCTATCGCCTCATCGACCAGCTTGGCCCGGTCTCGCGTATCGACCTCTCCCGGTTAGCGCAGCTGGCTCCCGCTAGCATCACTAAAATCGTGCGCGAAATGCTGGAAGCCCACCTGGTGCAGGAGACGGAGATCCAGGAGCCGGGCAGCCGCGGGCGTCCGGCGGTCGGGCTGGTGGTGGAGACCGAGGCTTGGCACTACCTCTCATTACGCATCAGCCGCGGCGAAATTTTTCTCTCCCTGCGCGATTTAAGCAGCAAGCTGGTGGTCGAGGATCGTCTCGATCTTCCCTTAACCGCTGCCGAACCCTTGCTCAGCCGCATCATTACCCAAATCGATCAATTTTTTATCCGTCATCAGCACAAGCTTGAGCGGCTGACGGCGATCGCTATCACGCTGCCGGGCATTATTGATACGGAAAATGGCGTTATCCACCGCATGCCTTTCTATGAGGATGTGAAGGAGATGCCGCTCGGCGAAGCGCTGGAGGCCCATACCGGCGTGCCGGTCTATGTGCAGCATGACATCAGTGCCTGGACGATGGCGGAAGCGCTGTTTGGCGCCTCGCGCGGCGCGCGGGATGTGATTCAGGTGGTGATCGATCATAACGTCGGTGCCGGGGTGATCACCGATGGACGCCTGCTCCATGCGGGCAGCAGCAGCCTGGTGGAGATTGGACATACGCAAGTCGATCCCTACGGCAAGCGCTGCTACTGCGGCAACCACGGCTGCCTGGAAACAATTGCCAGCGTCGAGAGCGTGCTGGAGCTGGCGCAGCTGCGCATGAGCCAGTCGATGAGTTCGATGCTGCATCAGCAGCCGCTGACGGTAGAGTGGCTCTGCCAGGCGGCGCAGCAGGGCGATCTGCTGGCAAAAGATATCATCAGCGGCGTCGGGGCGAATGTCGGGCGCATCCTGGCCATCATGGTCAATTTGTTCAATCCGCAAAAAATATTGATTGGCTCGCCGCTAAGCCTGGCGGCAGATGTGCTGTTTCCTACCATCGCCGACTGCATTCGCCAGCAGGCGCTACCCGCGTACAGCCAACATATCTCCGTTGAGAGTACGCAGTTCACTAACCAGGGCACCATGGCGGGCGCCGCGCTGGTAAAAGATGCGATGTATAACGGATCGCTGCTGATTCGTTTGTTACAGGGGTAACATTTTTACCCAGTCGCGATAAAAATTGCGCTATCTCAAATTGAGCCTCCACCACTTCCCGTAGACTTTCTGCTCTGAATTATATTTCCGGTTTATATTTTCGTTGCTTAACGGTGGGGTTACTTATGCTTAAGCGTTTCTTTGTAACGGGTACAGACACTTCTGTCGGGAAGACAGTGGCGTCCCGCGCGCTGCTCCAGGCGCTGGCTGCCAGCGGCAAAACGGTGGCAGGTTATAAGCCTGTTGCAAAAGGAAGTCAGGCAACGCCGGAAGGGCTGCGTAATAAAGACGCGCTGGTGCTGCAAAGTGTCTCCTCCCTCGAACTGCCTTACAGCGCCGTCAACCCGATTGCGCTGAGTGAAGAGGAGAGCAGCGTGGCGCATAGCTGTCCCATCAACTACACCTTGCTGTCGAACGGGCTGGCCGATTTGTGTAAGCAGGTCGATCACGTCGTTGTCGAAGGCACCGGCGGCTGGCGCAGCCTGATGAACGATCTGCGTCCGCTTTCCGAGTGGGTGGTGCAGGAGCAGATGGTGATGGTGGTGGGGATTCAGGAAGGGTGCCTCAACCATGCGTTGCTCACCGCGCAGGCGATAGCCAGCGATGGCCTGCCGCTGATCGGCTGGGTGGCAAACCGCATCAACCCGGGCCTTGCACACTATGCAGAGATCATTAATGTGCTGAGCAAAAAACTGCCCGCGCCGCTGGTGGGCGAGCTGCCTTACCTGCCGCGGCCTGAACAGCGCGATCTCGCCCACTATATCAATCTGCAAATGGCCACCGGCATGCTGGTCGCCGATCGCGTGCTGGCCTGAGCCTATTTTTGAACGTTCGCCGGACAGGGCTAATGGCTGTCCGGCCTGTGCTCATTTCCCCATGAAACTTCTGAAAGCCCTCTTCACGAACTAAGGCCATAGCTACGCTTAACGGAAAATCGTTTCCGGAGATGACGTTTATGTATGCCTATGCAAAAGAGAAAACCAAGCCTCAATATCCTGAACAAACTGCCGCGCTTTCAGAAGAGGAAATCCTCGAACAACTCCGGTTTAATAATTTCCCTAGGGATGATCCCAAAACCATCCTCGATAAAATAAAGCAACTTAATCCCAAATTAAAACAGCCCCACCTGCTGGTCGTAAAATATCGCGCCAGTGTCGCTGCAAACAGCAAGGGTAGCGCCAGCGCTACATCATCCAAAAGTGCAGCACCAACAGCGTCTGCGGGACGCAAATTCCACCGCGACATTGTGGATGGCGCGCTCTATTTATACGCCACCAATGACGGTTCTCTGTTTATAAACTCGCTTATCAGAAAGGCAAAAGGGCAGGATATTGACATTCCTGATTCGTCGAATCTGGCGCGGGTGGCCAAAAAACAGTTTGAAGTCGGCACAAATCCTCCGGCTTTTGCGCCCGGGATAGATATGAAGCTCGTAATCAAAACGTTAAGCCACAAAAGCAACGCCGTGGCCATCATGAACCAGGCCGTAGAGGAGGCGAAGTTTACCGGGATGGATAACTATTACAGAGGGACAAAACACCGACCCGTTCTGAATGCCATTTCACCGGGTATGTTAGTCAGCGCCAATTTTCTTATGTCGGTTACCCAGGATAAGAAAATGGCAAAAAGATTTGCCACGGGTAAATATAACTCACTCGCAGATTTGGATGAGGTAGGTGTGATATACGATATTGTGGGCAATCCAAAGAACTTTAAATATGGTGATTTGGTTGAAAAAGAGAGTCTTTTCCCCGTCGGAACGAAGTTCAAATATATCGGGCATACCGGTACCACCTATCGCTTTGTTGAGCAATCGGCGGCGCAAGTGAAAAATTATAGTGGTGATATTTACAGGTTGTACAGATAACGCTGTTGGCGGTTGATCAGCGGAGCGGTCGGGTAAATCAAAGCGCCGGAGTCATTCGATAATTACTACTGGCAGGGCGGAAGAGGCATTTGCCGAAGGCTTCAGCGATTTGTACGGTAAGACGGAATACCGGAAATGGCCGAATATTAAAGCTTATCTAGCGCGCAAAATGAAATCGGTGACCTGAAGGCGCTAACCGGGGCTTGTTTGCCTGCGGTTAGCGCCATTTGGCAAATTTCCTTAACTCTCGCTATGGATCGCCAGCGCCCGGCGCGTTTTCCCGGAGCTTAAATACTCGGCGATGTAGTCCTGCGAAATCTCGCCGTTATAGCGACCCTCTTCATCCACGATGGGCATCCAGCTGGTGTTACTCTCATAGAGCCGCGAAAGCACCACGCGCAGGTTATCCTCCGCTTTACCGGTGATGCGGAACGGGTGCAGAAGCGCAGCGCAGTCGCGGGTATCATGCCGCGCTTCGCGGCGTTTAACGAAGCCGAGCGGTTTACCGGCGCCGTCAACCACCGTTACGGCACGCATATCGTTATCATCCATAATGGCGAACGCCTCAGCGGCCGGGGTCGATTCCCGCACGGTGATGGTCGGTTGCTGATCGGTCACATCACCGGCTGATACCAGCAGCAGGCGCTTGAGCGTCCGGTCCTGACCGACAAACGAGCCGACAAACTCGTTCGCCGGTTTTGCCAGCAGCTCATCGGGGCTGGCGCACTGCACAATGCGTCCCTGGCGGAACACCGCAATCCGGTCACCGAGCTTTAACGCTTCGTCGATATCGTGGCTGACCAGCAGCACCGTCTTTTTCAGCGCGCGCTGCATTTCAAGAAACTGGTTCTGGATCACTTCGCGGTTAATCGGGTCGACCGCGCCGAAGGGTTCATCCATCAGCAACACCGGCGGATCGGCCGCCAGCGCGCGGATCACGCCAATACGCTGCTGTTGGCCGCCGGACATTTCGCGCGGATAGCGGTGCAGGAACTTTTTCGCATCGAGCGCCACCATCTCCATCAGCTCTTCCGCGCGGCTTTTACAGCGCGCTTTATCCCAGCCCAGCATGCGCGGTACCACGGTAATGTTCTCTTCGATGGTCATATTGGGAAACAGGCCAATCTGCTGGATCACATAGCCAATATTGCGCCGCAGAGTAACCGTATCCATGCCGCTGGTGTCTTCACCGTTAATCAGGATCTTTCCACTACTTGGCGTAATCAGACGGTTAATCATCTTCAGCGTAGTGGTTTTGCCGCAGCCAGAAGGGCCGAGCAGCACGCACATTTCACCTTCCGGCACCATCAGGTTGACATTGTCGACGGCATTCACACTCTGGCCGTTCTTCTGCGTAAATTGTTTGGTCAGATTTTCCAGTTTAATCATTATCGAATCCCCTTCGGCGTCAGCACGATTTGTAAGCGGTGCAGTAACCAGTCGAGCACGACGGCCAGTAGACAGATCATCACCGCGCCGGCAATCAGCATGCGAATATCACTCCCGCCAATGCCGTTCAGCAACAGCAGCCCCAGCCCACCCGCGCCAATCACGGCGGCGATGGCCATCACGCCAATATTCATCACCACGGCGGTACGGATCCCGCCGAAAATCACCGGCAGCGCCATCGGGATCTCCACCCAGCGCAAACGCTGCCAGAAGGTCATGCCAATCCCGCGCCCCGCTTCACGCAGCCCAGGCGGCAGGCTGTCGAGGGCAGTATGGGTGTTGCGCACAATCGGCAGCAGCGAGTAGAGAAACACCGCGGTAATTGCCGGCAGGGCGCCAATCCCCTGGCCGACCAGTGAAAAGAGCGGGATCATCAGGCCAAACAGGGCAATTGACGGAATGGTCAGCACCAGCGTCGCCAGGCCAAGCACCGGCGTTGCCAGCCATTTGTGGCGCACAATCAGCACCCCCAGCGGCACGCCAATGAGTATTGCCAGGCCCACGGCCAGCAGCACCAGCCAGAGGTGCTGGAAGGTGAGGGTGGCCAGGTAGCCGGCGTTGTCCATCATGTAGTGAATCGTGTCCATAGGCTCTCCTTACAGCAACCCTTTCTCTCGCAGGAAGTCGCGTGCGACTTGCTGCGGCGTCTGGTGATCGATATCGACTTTCGCGTTGAGGGAGATAATCACCTCGTTGTTCAGCAGCCCGGAGAGCGTATTGAGCGCCTCTTCTAAGCCCGGATTGGCTTCAAGCGTGTCTTTACGCACCACCGGCGTGACCGCATAGCTCGGGAAAAAGCCTTTGTCATCTTCCAGCGTTTTCAGATCGAAGCCCTTCAGGCGGCCATCGGTGGTGTAGACCAGCCCGGCATCGACAAAGCCGTCGCGGATGGCGTTATAGACGAGGCCGGGATCCATCTGGCGGATTTGCGGACGATCCAGCTCCATGCCATAAGCCTCCTGCAACGGCTTCATGCCGTCGCTGCGCCCGGCAAACTCCAGGTCGAGGCCCAGCAGCCAGTTCTTTTTCGGGTTGGTTTTACGGATCTCTTCAATCTTCGCCACCATCTGCGACATGGTGGTGATGTGCTCAGCCTCGGCGCGTTTGCGCTGCATAGCGAAGGCATAAGTGTTGTTCATATTGGCCGGATTGAGCCACACCAGGCCGTGTTTCGCATCGAGGCGTTTAACGGTGTCGTAGGTCTCCTGTGCCGACATACGTTTGTTGATGTGGTTAAAAATGATCAGCGAGGTGCCGGTATACTCCCAGGTCATATCAACCTGCTTGTTGATCATCGCGTTACGTGAAATCACCGTTGCGATATTGGTCTGCGGCTGCACCTGAAAGCCTTTTTTCTGCAGATACTGCACGGTAAGGGCCGACAAAATATGCTGCTCGGTAAAGCTTTTGGTCGCCACAACCAGCGGTGCCGCATGGGCGCTGGCAGTGAGCAGCGCGGTTGCTGCCAGCCAGCCCAGCGTATGAAAAAGTCGTTTCATCACACTTCCTCTTATTGTTATCACGCCGTGTGCGGGCTAAGAAGACGGCCCAGCGCCGCCAGCAGGGTATCGAGGATCAGGGCGAACAGCGCCGTGGCGGCTGCGCCTAAAATCAGCGTCGGGAAATCGTTGAGATAGATACCGGGGAAGATCAGTTCGCCATAGCTGCTGGCGCCAATCAGAAACGCCAGCGGCGCGGTACCGACGTTAATTGCCGTCGCAATTCGCACCCCGGAGAGGATCACCGGCAGGGCATTCGGTAGCTCCACCTGGCGTAAGCGCTGCCACTTTGTCATGCCAATTCCATTCGCCGCTTCAATTAACGAGGCGGGCACCGAGCAGAGCCCGGCATAGGTGTTACGCACAATCGGCAGCAGCGAGGCGAGGAACAGCGCGATGATCGCCGGGATATCGCCAATGCCAATCACCACCATCGCCAGGGCCAGCACCGCCAGCGGCGGCAGCGTGTTGCCGACGTTGAAAATCTGCATCACATACTCGGCAACCCCACGAGCGGCGGGGCGGCTAAGGGCGATACCGCTGGGAATACCGACCAGCAGGGCAAAAAACATCGAGCTGAACACCAGAATCAGGTGCTGTTGCCCGAGGTAAATCAAATCCACCTGGCGGGCTTTTATCGTCTCCAGCCCGACTCCCCAGATAATCAGCGCCAGTATGGCGACAATCCCGGCGATAAAAAGCAGCGCGCGGGTAAGCATGGAAGTCTGCATTGCAGTGTCTCTCCCTGTTTGCATGCGTTATGGCAACGGCAGGTTGCGTGTTGTTATGCCATGTTCGGCAGGGTGCTTTGAGCTATAGCAAGCGTGCGGGGATGCTTCCAGTTCTGAGGCCGCTTTTTAAAACCCAGCGGCAGGCGGCTTTTGCACAGTAAGCCTTACCGTGTACAGGCTGATCGGAAGATTAAAGAATTGTCTTAAAAGCGAAGCGGCAAAAGTGACACTGTCACCAATGTGATTGCCGGGATAAACTATTCCGGCGCGTGAGAGGGCGAAAAATCACCGCAACAGCCGGTTTAACGCGGCGGTGAATAAAAACAGGTTGATGAGAACTCTTAAAAAATAAGCTCTGTTTATGTAGGGCACATATCCTTAAACCAACCCGGTTATCGTCATAAAACCCTGCGAGGAGGCCCCCCATGTATGCTTCAGCGACAAAAAAGCCACTCGGCACCTGGGCAGGAAAAGGGAGTCAGGAACCCTATGCAGAATCATCGCCGCTTTCATCACTGCATAAAGTTTCAGGTAAACAATCAGCCGCGTCGATCAACGAGAACAAATCACAAAAAATCGCTGAAGTGGTGAATAAAATCACCTCTTCGCACGCCGCACCCGCAAAAAAATCGTCCGCCTATAGCGCATTCACTTCAGATGCCAGAAACAGCTTTGAGTCGCGAGGCCACCATGAAGCAGTGCGGATATTCACCTTGCCGGATAACCGGCTGGGGCGGCAACTACCTGCTTTACCTTCACCAGCCGAGCTGGGTTTAACGGAGAGCGAAATTTCGGCCATCAAAGTCTACACATCAAGTAACTACACCCTGCTTAATAAATATGAAAGAAGCAGGAACATGGAAAACTATGAAGTCGAAAAGCTTGTTAACACAATGATAAAAAATGGTTTTTTAAAATCCGGCTTTGTGGGGAAAGAGTCTCTGGAAAGCGGAGTGAAAAATTTTAACCAGGTGCTGGATAGATCCAGAAAAAAACACCCCTCAAATGAAAGTTTCGGCAATGTGGTGGTGCGCGGTATTGGTTTCGATTATCCCTTTGGCGAAAAAGAGGCGAGGCAATACGCCACTGTCGGGGCTGTCATTGGGCAAAAAAGTTACACCAGCACCAGCGTCAGCACACCCTATTTAAATACCCATCTTCTGATCCTTGAAGCGCCGCCAGAAGCTGAAGGGCACTGGATTGCGCCAACTTCAGTGTTACCCCAGGAGGATGAAATACTGTTTGCTCCCGGCGTGAAAATCAAAATCAAAGATGTGGTTGATGTTAATGAGTTTGGCAGTGCTGATACGGTGAGCTCCGTTTTCAAGCGGTTTCACATATCGGGCGAAATCAGGCAATCACCTGTGTTTAAGAGCCTCAAGCAACCGCATCACTACATTAAAAAATATATCTATGGTGAACTGCTGCCGCAAAACTCCAGGTGAGCTCCAGAAGCGTTTTGTAAAAAAATCCGGCCTGAGCGGCCGGAAAAGGTGTTAACGGAAGAGCGCTTTTTGCGCTACCGGCATCAGCAGGTTCGTTTGCCACTCCGCCAGCGTAAACTGTGCCAGCCGGGCGAGCGCCTGCCAGAAAGGGTGCTGCGCCTGCTCCTCCAGCACGGTAAGAAAGCGGCCCGACCACGGCAGCAGATGCCATGCCAGAAGCTCATCGCAGGCCTGCGTCTTTCCCTGCTCCGTCAGCCAGGCCGCGAGCAGCAGCAGGGTGCCGATATGATCTTCTGGCTCGTTTTGCTGCGTCTCGAAAGCAATATTGTTGTCGCGTAGCCACTGGCGCAGGGCCAGCGTTGAGTCGCCAAACAGCACGCACTCTTTATCCAGCCATACCGAGCCCCACGGCGGCGCAGGCAGCGCCCACGGGCCGATAAACAGCCGTTGCCAGGCATCGGTTAACGGCTCTTCGCTATCCGCTGAAAATTGTTCAGCCAGCGGGAGCAGCAGGCTTTGCGCCAGCGGCCATGACGCCATCCACGCATTATGCGTAAAGGCGCTGACCAGCGGCGCAGCAGGTTCGCTCTCCGGCGGGTAGTAAAAGAGGGCGCCGAGCACGCGGGCGGTGAAAATAAACGATTCACGGTTTTCAACTGTCATGGTATTTCCCGAAAAAGTGCCGAAGGCCGGATAAGCGTTCACCGCTATCCGGCCCCGCAATCGATCACCCGGCAACGGCGACGCCAACGGTCATGTGCAGCCCATAAAAGAGGCCACGGCCAATCAGCTCCCCGGCAACCACCAGCACAAACCCAACCAGCAGGCTACTGACGCGCGGCTGTCTGCGCAGCACCAGCGGGCAGTACCAGCAGCCCAGCCCCAGCGCTAAAAGCAGCAGTCGCAGCGCCTGGAGTAAGCCGTAATCCGGGATCAGCGCTGTAGCCTGCTGCACGGACGAGTGGGTTTCGCCAAGCTGCATGCTCTGCATCATCACCACCGCTGCGCTTGCCAGCAGCGCGATCGCGCTTATCGCTGCAAAACGGGATGCCGGAAAGCGCATGCCGACAAGGCGCAGTAACAGTGCTGCGAGCAGCGGGCCGCCAATCAGCATGGTGAGGAAAAAGCTGGCGGTGGTGTAGCCGTTATGCCACGTCGGCACGGTCTCAATCTGATAGACCCGCGTCATCGCCCAGACAAACAGCACGCCAGAGACCATACTGATCAGCAGCCAGATACGCCCGAGACCTGAAGGCATTTTGCCCAGCCAGCTCAGCAGCCACCAGATGCCGCCGATGGCAAAAAAGAGCGAGCCGGCGGCAATCTCATTACTCAACGCAGAAGCGCCAATGCGGTTAAGGGAGTTAAAGGCGCGCAGCGGCGAGCCGAGGTGCATCATCGAAGCGACAAAGCCGACGCCCATCAGCAGCCAGAGAAAAAACTGGCTGCGAACGATATGCAGCTGACCACGGCGATCGCCCTCATTGGTCATCCATACCAGGCCGGTGCCAATCACACCGCCCGCCACGCACTGACCGAGCACCGTAAAGAGCACCAGCGGCCATTCATGCCATCCGTTTCCCATTTCATACCTCCTGTGGATTAGCCAGATAGCCGCTTGTGTCCCCGGTCGGGCGGCTGTTGGCGTTGGGTTTGATGACAATATTTGGCCGGGTAAAGTGCGCCGCCGGAATGGGCGCGACCGCCGCCAGCGTGCCATGCTTTTTACGCAGCGTCTCAATCGGGCCAAAATCGAGAGCGCGCAGCGGGCAGGACTCGACGCAGACAGGCTTTTTGCCCTCGGCCACACGCTCGTGGCAGCCGTCGCATTTCGTCATATGGCCTTTCGCCGCATTGTATTGCGGCGCGCCGTACGGGCAGGCCATATGGCAGTAGCGGCAGCCGATACAGACCTCTTCGTCGACCACCACAAAGCCATCTTCACGTTTATGCATCGCGCCGCTCGGGCAGACTTTGGTGCAGGCCGGATCCTCACAGTGGTTACAGGAGAGTGAGAGATAGTAGGCAAAGACGTTTTGCTGCCAGACGCCGTTATCCTCCTGCCAGTTGCCGCCCGCGTACTCGTAGACGCGGCGGAAACTGACGTCCGGGGTTAAATCTTTGTAATCTTTACAGGCCAGTTCGCAGGTTTTACAACCGGTGCAGCGGGCGGAATCAATAAAAAATCCATACTGGGTGCTCATCGGCTACTCCTCAAACCTTTTGAATGTCGACCAGATTGGTGTGCTGCGGGTTACCTTTCGCCAGCGGCGAAGGGCGGTGCGTGGTCAGCGTATTGACGCAGCCGCCGTGATCGACGCGATCGCCCGCCATATCCGCCTGGTGCCACGCACCCTGACCCATGGCGCTGACGCCCGGCATAATGCGCGGCGTCACTTTCGCCGCAATCCGCACTTCGCCACGGTCGTTAAACACGCGTACCAGATCGCCGTTCTTAATCCCGCGCCGTTCGGCATCAAGCGGGTTGATCCACACCTCCTGGCGGCAGGCCTCTTTCAGCACATCAATATTGCCGTAGCTGGAGTGGGTGCGTGCTTTGTAGTGAAAACCGAAAAGTTGCAGCGGGAAGGTGGCACGCGCCGGATCGTCCCAGCCTTCAAAGGTGGAGGCATAGATCGGCAGTGGGCTTATCACCTCATCCTTTTGCAGTTCCCAATGGCTTGCGATCTCCGCCAGCTTGCTGGAGTAGATCTCAATTTTGCCCGACGGCGTTTTCAGCGGGTTGGCCTGCGGATCGTCGCGGAATTTTTTATAGGCCACGAAGTGGCCGTTCGGATCTTTGCGTTTGTAGATACCCATCGCTTTCAACGCCTCGTAGGAGGGCAGCGCGGGATCTTTCTCTACCATTCTGGCGTAGAGGTATTTCAGCCACTCCTCCTGCGTGCGCCCTTCGGTGAAGCGCTGGTGGATATCCGGCCCAAGGCGGCGGGCGATCTCGCTGGTGATCCAGTAGATGCCTTTGCGCTCGAACTTCGGCGCGGTGACTGGTTGCAGGAAGATGAGGTAGCCCATGTTGCCGGCGTAGTCGTTGGGGATAATATCCTCCTGCTCAACGGTCATCAGATCCGGCAGCAGGATATCGGCATACATCGCCGACGAGGTCATAAAGTTCTCAATCACCACGATCGTCTCGCACTTGCTCTCATCCTGCAGCACATCGTGAGTGTGGTTGATATCGCCGTGCTGGTTGACGAGGGTATTACCGGCATAGTTCCAGATGAACTTGATCGGCACATCGAGCTTCTCTTTGCCGCGCACGCCGTCGCGCGTCGCCGTCATCTCTGGCCCGCGGGCGATGGCATCGGTCCAGCTAAAGCAGGAGATGGCGGTTTTTACCGGGTTCTCCGGCATCGGCATCCGCTCAATGGTGATGGTATAAGTTGACTCACGCGCGCCGCTGTTGCCGCCGTTAATGCCGACATTGCCGGTGAGGATCGGCAGCATGGCGATCGCACGGGCGGTCAGCTCGCCGTTGGCCTGGCGTTGCGGGCCCCAGCCCTGGCAGATATAGGCCGGTTTGGTGCTGCCAATCTCTCTGGCGAGCTTGATGATTTTGTCTGCCGGAATGCCGGTAATGCGCGATGCCCACTGCGGCGTTTTCGCCACGCCGTCATCGCCCTGGCCGAGAATATAGGCTTTGTAGTGGCCGTTTGCTGGTGCACCGGCGGGTAGGGTTTTCTCGTCGTAGCCAACGCAGTAGTTATCGAGGAAGGTTTGATCGACCAGGTTTTCGCTGATTAGCACCCAGGCCATACCGGCGACCAGCGCGGCGTCGGTGCCGGGACGGATCGGCACCCACTCATCTTCACGCCCGGCGGCGGTGTCGGTATAGCGCGGATCAATCACCACCATCCGCGCATTGGAGCGTTCGCGCGCCTGCTCGAGAAAGTAGGTAATGCCGCCGCCGCTCATGCGGGTCTCCGCTGGGTTGTTGCCGAACATCACCACCAGCTTGCTGTTTTCAATATCGGAGGTGCTGTTCCCTTCGTTGGAGCCGTAGGTGTAGGGCATCGCGCAGGCGATTTGCGCCGTGCTGTAGGTGCCATATTGATTGAGAAAGCCGCCGTACATCGCCATCAGGCGGGCGACGAGCGAGGCGGAAGGGGATGAGCGGGTAATGTTGCCGCCGACGATGCCGGAGGAGTAGTTGATATAGACCGCTTCGTTGCCATATTTGTCCACCACCCCTTTCAGGCGGGCGGCGATGGTATCGAGGGCTTCATCCCAACTGATGCGCTGAAATTTGCCTTCGCCGCGTTTGCCGACGCGTTTCATCGGATAGTTGAGGCGATCCGGGTGATTGATACGCCGCCGGATAGAGCGACCGCGCAGGCAGGCGCGTACCTGATGGTTGCCATACTGATCTTCGCCGGTGTTATCGGTTTCGACCCAGTAGACCTCCTCATCGCGCACATGCAGACGCAGGGCGCAGCGGCTGCCGCAGTTGACCGAGCAGGCTCCCCAGACCACTTTATCCGGCGCGGGTTGCATCGCCTGCTGCACCGCGGCAGCGGCGGAGCGCATACCAAACGGGAGAGAAAAACTGCTTGCTGCCAGCGCTAACGATCCGAGGGCGGTCGACTTTACCAGCGTTCGTCGGCTAATACCCCCGGCATATTCCGTCTTCGACATGACTCACTCCATTATTATTTTTAAATAAAAACTTACCCGCGCAAATTAAAAGCAGGCTAATGATGGAGCTATGGTAATCATTAAGGAGTAGGGGAATGTTATGCACGATCAAATAGAGGGGGATCCCCCTGGAAATCAGGGGGATTAGATTTTACTGATTGCTGTTACTGTTTTCGTTCTGAGATGATGCGCCGCCATTACGGGCGTAGATAATTTTGTAAGTGTCATTGGCACAGTGACCAACCACCTGTCCACCCGCCTGTTCGGCTTGATCGTTTGGTACCACGGTCAATTCGAACCCGGACTCCGGGACGCCATTGTTAATAATTTTTTGCTGGATATCCGTTTTAACGCGTTCGCATGAATCCGGCGCGGCGAAAGCAGGAACAGAACCTACCAGCAGTGCTGCGCACAGCCAACGTGAATAGTGCATGCTTGTCTCCTTATTTATTGTGCGCTTTAAGCTTAGCACTTCTCTTTTCGACAAAAGGTAAATCTCTGAATCATCTTAGCTGTATGTGAAATTCCGCAGATACCCGATAAGGAAGTCGCTAACTCATTACGCTATCGGGTAAATGTTTTGCTAATATAAGCGCCATTCTAAAGAAAACTGTGGTGGAACCTTTGAAAAAACAGTTATTACTTATCTCTCTGGCCCTGGTTTTGGTCGGATGTGATGAGGAAAAAGGCCCGGTGGCATTCACGCCGGAGATGGCAAGTTTTTCGAATGAATTCGATTTTGATCCTCTGCGCGGTGCGGTAAAAAACTTTAGTCAGACCCTGCTTAACGAGAAGGGTGAAGTGACAAAGCGCGTCAGCGGTACGCTGTCGAAAGAGGGCTGTTTCGATACGCTCGAACTTCACGACCTGGAGAACAATAGCGGCGTATCGCTGGTACTGGATGCCAACTACTATATCGAAGCCGAAACGCAGGAGAAGCGTCTGCGGCTGCAGGGGAAATGCCAGCTGGCAGAGTTCCCGTCGGCGGGCGTCACCTGGGACACCGACGATAACGGCTTTGTGGTGCGCGCATCAGGCAAAGATATGGAAGTGAAGTATCGCTATGATGACGAAGGCTACCCGCTGGGCAAATCAACCACTTCAAAAGATGTGCATCTCGATGTCGCCTCCACGCCGGCGAAAGATAAGCGCAAGAAGCTCGATTATGCCGCGGTAAGTACGCTCAATGATAAGCCGCTGAGTAAAGTGCAGCAGACCTGCGACTACGACAAACATGATAATCCGCTGAGTTGTAGCCTGGAGATTGTTGATGAGAGCGTAACGCCGCAGGTGACGCATAAATACAGCATCAAAAACACCATCGAGTATTATTGATGCTGTCCGCTCACCGCGCTTATTGCGCGGTGGGTTTTAACAGCGTACTGCCGCTGGTTTTATGTTCCTGCAGATAGTGCTGCTGAAAAATACACATGCGGATGGTGTTGCGGTATTCGCCATTAATAAAGAACTCATGAATTAATTCCCCCTCCACCTGAAAACCCAGCTTGCGGTAGATGTGAATCGCTTTCTCATTCTCTTTATCAACGATGAGATAGAGCTTATAGAGGTTTAATACCGTAAAACCATAATCCATCGCCAGCTTAGCGGCTTTTGACGCCAGCCCTTTGCCCTGGAATTCCGGCGAGATAATGATTTGAAACTCCGCGCGGCGGTGCACATGGTTAATTTCAACCAGTTCTACCAGACCGGCGTTGGTGCCATTACACTCGACGACGAAACGGCGCTCGCTCTGATCGTGGATGTGCTTATCGTAAAGATCGGAGAGTTCAACAAAAGCTTCATAAGGCTCTTCGAACCAGTAGCGCATTACGCTGGCGTTGTTGTCGAGCTGGTGGACAAAACGAAGGTCTTCGCGCTCAAGCGGGCGAAGCCGGACAGGATAGTCGTCACTCATAAAAATCCTTTCTCTGAGATGAAGGCGGGCGCAGCACGCGCCCGACGAGATTACTGAACTTCACGCCCGGTGCGGCGATCCAGGCAGCGCAGGGTATTGGGTTCCCAGTACGCATTCAGGTTGCTGCTTTTCTGGCAGTTGTCGCGCGCATCGAAGGCGACATCATCTTTGTCCCACTCTTTCTCGACGCGTTTGTTAACTTTATGACGCAGGCTGCGGGTATCGTTCCACTGCTCTTTTTCCATCGCGGCGGATTGACGGGACTGTGCATTGTCGCCCGATTCGATCACCAGACGGTTGGTTTCAGCCAGTGCGGAAGTGGTGTACACAATGGCACCCAGCGTCAGCATTGCGGTCAGGCACAGGCGTTTGCTAAGTGTAGAAGTCATGGCAATGGTCCTTAAGTGAGGAAAAACGTCTCTATTCTAAGCGATCTCCGCCTGCCAGCATACCGGGGCGAAACCGACTGTAAGAGCATTATCAGGTAAGATGGTTCAACCTATTTTCAATAAACGACCTGACTATGCTGAAAATTACGCTGCTCTTTTTTGTCACCGCTCTGTGTGAAATTGTAGGCTGTTTCTTGCCCTGGCTGTGGCTAAAACGCGACGGCTCACCACTGCTGCTGATTCCTGCCGCGATCGTACTGGCGCTTTTTGTCTGGCTGTTAACACTGCATCCGGTTGCCAGCGGGCGCGTCTATGCCGCTTACGGCGGGGTTTATGTCTGCACCGCGCTTCTCTGGCTGCGGGTTGTCGAAGGGGTAAAGCTAACCGTTTATGACTGGCTGGGCGCAGGGGTTGCGCTGTGCGGCATGTTGATCATCGTCGCAGGATGGTCGCGAAGTTAACAACCACGCGGTGATTTCCCTCCCCGTTGACCTGGCTGGGGAGTGGGGTCTCTTATCTTTCTGCACAACCTCTTCTTTCTTCTCATGATGATGAGCAGATCTATGACACATTTGGTTACCATTCTAGTTGGTGTAGTCAGCAAATCCTGTCGCAAATCATAGTCGGGTTTTAACGACGCCTTAATCTAGTGAACCACTGTTTCATTTAATAAGACGAGTCTCACCATGGAAAACAGGCTGTTAACGGCGAAAGCCACTCTACCTCAGTACGATCGCAGCAAGCTGGTTGCGCGCATTGTGCATCTTGGTTTTGGCGCATTCCATCGCGCGCATCAGTCGGTCTACACCGATATCCTCGCCGCAGAGCACGGCAGCGACTGGGGTTACTGCGAAGTTAATCTTATCGGCGGCGAGCAGCAGATTGCCGATCTGAAACAGCAGGATAATCTCTACACCGTGGCGGAGATGTCCGCCGACGCGTGGACCGCGCGCGTGGTTGGCGTGGCGAAACGTGCGCTGCACGCACAAGTCGACGGGCTTGAAACGGTGCTGGATGCCATGTGTGAGCCGCAAGTCGCCATTGTTTCGCTGACCATCACCGAGAAAGGCTACTGCCACTCACCGGCGACCGGGGAGCTAATGCTCGATCACCCGTTGATCGTAGCCGATCTGCAAAACCCGCATCAGCCACAATCCGCCGCCGGGGTGATTGTCGAAGCGCTCTCCCGTCGTAAAGCCGCAGGTTTACCGCCGTTCAGCGTAATGTCCTGCGACAACATGCCGGAAAATGGCCACGTTACGCGCAACGTTGTCTGCGCCTATGCCCGCACGGTGGACGCTGCGCTGGCGCGCTGGATTGAAGAGAACGTCACTTTCCCCTCCACGATGGTCGATCGTATTGTTCCGGCCGTTACGGCTGAAACCCTTGAGAAGATCGAACAGCTTACCGGTGTGCGCGATCCGGCGGGCGTCGCCTGTGAACCGTTCCGCCAGTGGGTGATTGAAGATAATTTTGTCGCAGGCCGCCCGGCGTGGGAGGAAGCGGGCGCGGAGCTGGTGAGCGATGTGGTGCCCTTTGAAGAGATGAAGCTGCGTATGCTGAACGGTAGCCACTCCTTCCTCGCCTACCTTGGCTATCTGGCGGGCTATCAGCACATCAATGAGTGCATGGAAGATGAATACTACCGCCGCGCGGCACACGCGCTGATGCTGCGCGAACAGGCGCCGACGCTGAAAGTCGAAGGCGTCGATCTGGCGCACTACGCCGATCTGCTGATCGCGCGTTACAGCAACACCGCGCTGCGTCACCGCACCTGGCAGATCGCCATGGACGGCAGTCAGAAGCTGCCGCAGCGCATGCTCGATTCTGTGCGCTGGCATCTGGCGCAGGGCAGCGATTTCTCACTGCTGGCGTTAGGCGTCGCGGGCTGGATGCGCTACGTTGGTGGCGTTGACGAGCAGGGGCAAGCGATTGAGGTATGCGATCCGCTGCTTGCGGTTATTCAGAAAGCGGTGAGCAGCAGCGCTGAAGGCGAAGCGCGCGTAGAGGCGTTGCTGGGCATTGAGGCGATCTTTGGCCGTGAATTGCCGAAAGCGCGCGCGTTTGTGGCGCAGGTACAAAAGGCGTATCAGATGCTGCTGGCGAAAGGTGCTAAAGCGACCGTTGCACACTTCGCGGCGGGGCTGTAACTAAACAGTGAGTGCCGCTGCGGCAGCACTCATCTTCATCATGTTTTGCCAATCAGTGCAGGCCGAGGCGGATCAGCTCTACCGGCTCGAATTTGCCTTCACACCCTTCCACTTCCACCGTTTTGTTACGGCGCACTTTTTCAGCACTTAAGCCCTCGGCGTGAATAGCGACAATTTTGCCAGTGCGGCCAGTGCCATTAATCATCACGCGTGAGCCGGTGGTGATAGGGTTACGGTTGCGGTCATAAGTCATCATGATGGTTTCTCCTTGATAATATCCATAAAGCGAACCGGGGCAGAAGATGGCCCCAAAACGGACGCCCTATAAATACGCCACTGAGATGATGAGTTTTTGCTTTTGATCAAGGTCACACTTTTTTCTGGCAAAAAGGTGACCTGATAAGGGAAAAAGAGGGGGATTACTCTTCACTGAACCAGTCGCGATTCTCCTGGCGAATGGTTTTAACCGACTCGCTGATCTCCTGCAGATGCAACGTCATCGCATTTTCAACCGCATCGGCGTCGCGTTTTTCCAGCGCCTCGAAAATGGCCTGGTGCTGGCGCAGCAGCATCTCCGGCGGCGAAACGTGATCGAGGCTCATATAGCGCACACGGTCAATAGTCGCCTTAATGTTTTCAATCGTATCCCACGCCAGCTGGCAGTCTGCGATCAGCGCCAGCTTGTGGTGAAAATCATCATCCAGTTCAAAGAAATCATTCAGCTGCTTACGCTCAATGGCGATCCGCTGCTGGTGGAGATTCTGCTCAAGCTGATAACAGGCGCTGTCATCAATCATCTGCGCGGCGCGGCGGGCCACGGCGCACTCTATCGCCTGGCGGACAAAACAACCGTTGCGCACGTGGGTGAGGGAGATTTTGTTAACGTAGCTTCCGCGCTGGGGGCGGATCTGAATCAACCCGTTTTCCGCGAGCTTGATAAAGGCTTCACGCACCGGCTGGCGCGAGACGTCAAAACGCACCGACACCTCTTTTTCAGAGAGCGGCGTGCCCGGTGGGATCAGGCAGTGGACAATATCCCGTCGCAGGATGGTATAGATCTGTTGATTAACGGGTTGCGTAGGGTTGAGTTGCGTTTCGGCGGCCATTCGCTCTTACTTTTTAAAGGGTTAACCCGGCTACCATACCATTGTTTCTGCGCACATCCCATACCCGGCCCGTAGGCCGGGCGGGAAGCATCAGCTCTGGCGGTGCACGCTCAGACCGGCATAACTCTGGCTGACCGGCATCATCTCAAGTGTGTTGATATTGACATGCTTCGGCAGTGTCGCCACCCACCATACCGCTTCGGTCACATCTTCCGCGCTCAGTGCGGTGGTGTTTTCGTAGGTTTTCGTCGCTTTATCGTCATCGCCTTTAAAGCGCACGTTGGAGAACTCGGTGCCGCCAACCAGACCCGGCTCGATATTGGTGACACGCACCGCGGTACCGCTCAGATCGGTGCGCAGGTTGAGGCTGAACTGGCGCACAAAGGCTTTGCTCGCGCCATACACGTTGCCGCCCGCGTAAGGCCAGCTACCGGCCGTTGAGCCAAGGTTGATGATATGACCGCGATTGCGCTCAACCATTCCCGGCAGCACGGCGCGGGTCATATAGACCAGCCCTTTATTGTTGGTGTCGATCATCGTTTCCCAGTCATCCACATTGGCTTTGTGCGCGGGCTCCATACCCAGCGCCAGCCCGGCGTTATTGACCAGCACATCAATCTCGCGCCACTGCGCGGGCAGGGCGGCGATAAACTCGTCGATCGCCGCACGGTTACGCACATCCAGCTGCGCGGTGTAGAGATTCTCGCCCAGCTCCTCTTTCAGCTCCTGCAAACGCTCCTGGCGGCGGCCGGTGGCGATCACGTGGTGACCATTTTGAATAAAACGGCGGGTAATGCTCTCGCCGAACCCTGCGGTTGCCCCGGTAACAAGAATAATCATGTCATTGTTCCTCAACGATTTTTGTGATGACGTCACATAGCATGCACCGCACAGAGGCGGCAATACAAGTTTTGACTGTTAAAGAGTGTGGCAAAAAATGGTGGCTTGCGCAGGGGCGAGAAAGGATTGCGCCGCGCGCGGTGGATGCCTACTCTGATGAGACTTACCGCATTCAGGAGCAAACTATGTCGGTCACCAATCCCTTTTTTACTGCCAGCCCGCTGCCATATCAGGCGCCACCCTTCGATCTTATTGAACAGGAGCACTATCGCCCGGCCTTTGATGAAGGGGTGAGGCAAAAACGCGACGAAATCGCGGCAATCGCGCAAAACAGCGCGCCTGCAGACTTCGACAACACCATCCTGGCGCTGGAGCAGAGAGGTGCCTTGCTCACTTACGTGACCAGCGTCTTTTTTGCCATGACCTCGGCGGATACCAATGATTTCCTCCAGCAACTGGATGAAGCCTTCTCGACGGAGTTAGCGGAACTGGCGAACGACATCTATCTTGATGAGCAGCTTTTTGACCGCGTTGAAGCGGTATGGAAAAGCCTTGATACCGCTAACCTCGATGCTGAATCGGCGCGTCTGGTTGAAGTGACCTATCAGCGTTTTGTGCTGGCGGGCGCGATGCTGGATGAGCAGGATAAAGCGACGCTGAAAGCGCTCAATACCGAAGCTGCATCCTTGATAAGCCAGTTTAACCAGCGCCTGCTGGCCGCAGATAAAGCGGGCGGCCTGGTGGTGGATGATGTGCGCCAGCTCGACGGCATGAGTGCTGAAGAGATTGAGCATGCCGCCGAAGCGGCGAGGGCGAAAGGGCTGGAGAACCGCTGGCTGTTAACACTGCTTAACACTACTCAGCAACCGGCGCTGGCCGTACTGCGCGATCGTCAAACACGAGAGAATCTGTTTAAAGCCAGCTGGCTGCGTACCGAGCGCAACGATGCTAACGACACGCGTGCACTGGTGCTGCGCCTGGCCAGCCTGCGTGCCGAGCAGGCACATCTGCTCGGCTTTGATGATTTCGCCAGCTGGAAGATCGCCGATCAGATGGCGGGTACGCCGCAGGCGGCGCTGGAATTTATGCGCAATATCGCACCGGCTGCCCGTGCGCGCGCTGAACGCGAGCTGGCAGATATTCAGCAGGTTATCGATAACCAGCAGGGCGGGTTCACCGCTCAGGCCTGGGACTGGGCCTTCTATGCCGAGCAGGTTCGTATGGCGAAATACGATCTCGACGAGACGCAGATAAAACCCTACTTCGCGTTGAACACGGTATTAACGGAGGGGGTATTCTGGGCTGCAAGCCAGCTGTTCGGCATCCGTTTTCAGGAGCGGTTTGATATCCCCGTCTATCATCCGGACGTGCGTGTATGGGAGATTTTTGACGCCGACGATCGCGGGCTGGCGCTCTTTTATGGCGACTTCTTTGCCCGCGACTCGAAAAGCGGCGGCGCCTGGATGGGTAACTTTATCGAGCAGTCGACGCTTAACGGCACGCAGCCGGTTATCTACAACGTCTGCAACTACCAGAAACCGGCCAATGGCCAGCCTGCGCTGCTCTCCTGGGATGAGGTGATTACGACTTTCCACGAGTTTGGCCATACGCTGCACGGGCTGTTTGCCAGCCAGCGCTACGCCAGCCTTTCCGGCACCAACACGCCGCGCGATTTTGTTGAGTTCCCGTCGCAGATTAACGAGCACTGGGCCAGCCAGCCGCAGGTGTTTGCCCATTACGCCCGCCACTACCAAAGCGGCGAGCCGATGCCGGATGCCCTGCGCGACAAGATGCTGCGCGCCACGCAGTTTAATAAAGGCTATGACATGACTGAACTGCTGAGCGCAGCGTTGCTGGATATGAACTGGCATGGGCTGGCGGCGAATGCGGACGTCAACGATGTGGCAAGCTTCGAAGCGCAGGCCATTGCCAAAGAGAAGCTCGACCTTGCTGCCGTACCGCCGCGCTATCGCAGCAGCTATTTTTCCCATATCTTCGGCGGCGGTTATGCCGCAGGTTATTACGCCTATTTATGGACGCAAATGCTCGCCGATGACGGCTATCAGTGGTTCGTTGAGCAGGGTGGGTTAAGCCGTGAAAATGGGCAAAAATTCCGTGACGCCATTCTGTCGCGCGGCAACAGCACGGATTTAGCTGAACTCTATCGCCAGTGGCGCGGGCACGATCCGCAGATCGAGCCGATGCTGAAAAACCGGGGCCTGAGCGAATAAGTCTTTGCGGGACGGAAAAAGAGCCGGGCGAGATGCCCGGTTTTTTTATGCTCAAGCGGTCCCGTCGATAGCAGATGCAACAGAGAGCCGTAAATTAAGAGCATTGTTTCAAACCGCACGACTTCATTAGCCACATGTCAGGGCAGTTAAATCTTTGTTCCCATAATCCGCGAAACAACGGCTTTTGCCGCATCAAGCTTGGCTTTACCAGCGTCAGAGTGCGTACCGGTTTCGAATGCTTTGAAGTTACCTTCAATCTTCTCAGCGGCTCTTTCAATGAACACGTGCGGCAGCTCAGAGAAGATGGACTGGAAAATGACTTCATAGGCTAAAGCGCGACACTGCAGATCGCTAATCGTTTCTTCGGTTGTCTTCATCATCTCTCCTTAAGAAATGCTTTGATACATCATATCAATTGGTTAAAAAACGTTATGCCGAGATTACCTGAATAAGTTAACGCCACGCGACGTGTCTAAAACGGACAAGCCATCTCTGAAAACGATTAACGCTAAACGGTACAGCCCACAGCAGTTTTGTGAAAAGGCGCTGAACACTGACCTGTCCGGTTTGATCCTGTCAGTATTCGTGAACGTTTCCTGTTAACCGTTATCGACCAGAAGACCTCTATTCTTTATCAAAAATTGAAATCGCAGGATTCTACGTGCTGCGCGATGAAGAGCAGTGAGCGAGGCCGCCTTGCTATAAAGGTTTATGCTTTAAAAACTTACATAACCCGCATGAGCATTGACCGATCTCCCTTCGCTTAATAACGTTAAGCGTGGTGATGAATCCCCCTACGCGGAGGGGCTACCAGCCACATCTTTTGGGGTGAAAGCGAGTTGTGCGGGCTGGCGCGCACTCACCGGGAGGCACCCGGCATCACCGAAATATCCTTAGCCAGAGACGGGTTATTTGGCCGGTCTCTGGCTTTTTGCCGCCTTTTTATACCCACACAATTGCGAAAGTGTGGTCCACCTCACGTTTCCCGCCGTAGCGTTATCCCTCTCATTAAGCCAAATTATAGGACCTAATTTTTAGCGCTTAACAATCTATGGCATGGCGCAGGCATGATGAGCATGGCTGTGTTAATGTCGAAGGCAATTTAAGCAACTGAGGTAACCGACATGACCAAAAATGTAGTGGTAATTCGCGCCGGTGGTAAGGTTGAGCAGGTGTCCGTGGAAGATAACGCCAAATCGGTCACCTTTAAAAATGAGCAAAGCGCTTTTCTGGAAATCCCGATCGAGCCGTGGGAGCTCGACGGCGAGACCTACTTCGTCGCCCGTTTCTCCGATCTGGTCACCCAGCAGGAGACAGAGCAAGCTATTCGGCAGTTTCATTAAACCCTAACCGCCTTCGGGCGGTTTTTTTTGCCTGTATGTGGAGGTATCGATGGAAACAGAACGTGAAGTAACAGCCGCTACGCCGACTATCAGCACGCAGGACAGCGCGCTGTCGCATCTGGTCTCCTGCGCAAACCTTGGCGCAAGCATGGTAGTCACGCTGGTGGTTGGCGGACAGGTGGTGGCAGGTGAACTGGTATCAGGTAAAGAGTATGCGCTGTCGACGGCGCAGGCGATTCGTTCTGTTGCCGGCGATGAGGATATTAAAAATCCTATCGCTACTTTTTTCGATCAGCTGGCAGAAGATTACCGCGTCGACGACGAGCATGAGATTCCACTTAATTACCTGCATATTAAAGATCCCTCATGGATGACAGGTAATGGCGGCTGGACGAGTGTGAAGGGCACAATATTACGAGTGCATATTGCGAAAGTCAGCGGGTTTTCATTAGGCAAAGCAAAAAACGCGTAAACAAAAAACGGGGCCACAAAAAAGGCCCCATTTTTATAAAACGTGTTTCGGCCAGCGCCGTCTTCTGAGTGCAGGAATACAGGTTAACGCAGTAAGTCGCGCGCCACACACTGAGCAAATTGCGCCGTGCGAGGGAAGTTTATCGGAACAATAGGTAGTAAAGGTAAACTTATGGCTACTGCAAACCGGGCACGTAAATTTTAAATTGGGGATAACCCCTCCGGTCTGTGAAATTGAAAACCCAGCCTAACACGCCCATAAGACCAAAAGGGATATATCCTCTTTGTTTTCAAAGTAAAAGGTCAATTTATGTCAGGCAATCGTTTCGATGGTTTCGCCTGATGAGGGGGTAATGGCAGGCGTCGTTTAGGTTCTGTTGAGGTTGTTACTGATAAAGTGACATCAGCCCGTTAACATTGAAAAACGAGTTAGCGTGTAACAATAAGCACAAATCTATCCATGCAAGCATTGACCGCCATAACCGGCGGTTTTTTTTTGCGCCAGATAAAGCAAAAACGGCTTCTTACATATAATGTAAGAAGCCGTCGCGGTGGGGGATTATCGTCGTTCATCAATCGTCCCATTTATGGCTAAAATAAGCGGCTAAAAAACCTGAAAACAAAATAATGCCCAGAACCGCCATAAATACATGAATATTTCCCATTTTGTACCTCTCCATTTATTTCACTGATTTGCCTCACTTGAAAATTTTATCGCTGCAATGGAGAGATAATAGCCTGCTAAATATCAACAAACGCTTAATAATGTGAATTAATTCACCGCTTCGGTAAATTTTTTCCGATACGCCGCGGGCGACAGGGCGTGCTGCTGTTGAAAATGGTGGCGCAGCGAGGCGGCGTTAGCGAACCCGCTGTGACGGGCGATGAGCTCTATGCTCATCCGCGTTTGCGTCAGCAGCGACTGCGCGCGCAGCAACCGCTCCTGCAATATCCAGCGTGCGGGCGTGGTGCCGGTTGCTTCCTGAAAACGGCGAAGAAAGGTGCGCTCGCTCATGGCGGTACGCTGCGCCAGCGCGGCGACCGTATGGTTGCCCGCCAGGTGCTGGTGCAGATAATCAAACAGCAGGCCGAGCTGGCGGCTTTCACGTGTTCGCGCCACCGGGCGAGCCAGGTGCTGGGTTTGCGCGCCGTCACGGTGAGGCTGCACCACCAGCCGTCTGGCGACGCTATTCGCTGCCTCAATGCCAAAATCCTCGCGCACCACGTGCAGGCAGAGATCGATCCCCGCCGCGCTGCCCGCCGAGGTCATCACATTTCCCTCGTCATAATAGAGAGCGTCGTCCAGCACGACGATGGCTGGATAGTGCTCACGTAACAGGTCGGTATAGCGCCAGTGCGTGGTGGCTTTACGCCCGTTGAGTAACCCGGCTGCCGCCAGCACAAACACCCCAGAACAGATCGAGATAATCCGGCAGCCGCGCTGCCAGGCCTCCTGTAACGCACGGCATAAGGCGGGCGGAACCGGGTGATCGGCGCCGCGCCAGCCAGGAATCACCACGGTATTCGCCTCAGCAAGCAGTTCAAGGCCGCCTTCCGCCATAATGCGAATGCCGCCGGTAGCGCGCAGTTCGCCCGCATCAACGGCGGCAACCGCAAAGTCATACCATTTATCGCCCATCTCCGGGCGCGGCAGGCCAAACACTTCCACGGCGACGCCAAATTCAAAGGTACAGAGCCCGTCATAGGCGAGGGCGACCACGCGATGGCGGGCCGCAGGGTGTCGTAAAGTTGTCATTATCCTGGTGTTATCTGGCAGAGAAGGGCGCATTCAGGGCGCGCTGTTTTGGTTAGAGTAGTGTTAACACAACCACGGAGAAAAGACGATGAGCTATGTAACCGATATTCCCGCCGCCTCCCCGGAAGAAGCTGCCAGCCACTTTATGCACCGCCTGAGCGTTGAGACGGACTGCGCGGACGTGCACCACGCCCTGACCCATAACGAGAAAGATTTTGTCTTACTGCACGTAGTCGGCAGCCCGGATGCCTTTGCGCGTCGCCATCTGCCGGGCGCGATCCATCTGCCTCACAACACCATCTCGCCGGAGCGGATAACCGAATGGCCTGCTGATACGCTGTTTGTAGTTTACTGTGCAGGCCCGCACTGCAATGGGGCTGATTTCGCAGCACTGAAGCTGGCGCGCCTCGGGCTGGCGGTAAAGATCATGATCGGCGGTATTACCGGTTGGCAAGATGAGGGTTTTAGCTTCGCCAGCGGGATAGAGCACGCCGCCTGATCGGAGATTAATTTCATCTTTCTGCACTGAACATGAATATTTTTCATGGGACGTGAAATTTTCTCGTTTGCCGCCGTGCGCCCGGTGTGACATTTTGTTTGGACATTTAGCCGTCCAGAAGTCTAAATATTCAAATAATGAATTATCACGCCGGGCAACCATCTGCCACGGCGCATTAAGGAGAGAGTTATGCAGCGACATCAGGCCCCGTTCCGCGCAGACGTAGTCGGCAGTTTTTTACGTCCCGACGCCATCAAGCAGGCGCGTCAGCAGTTTGCGCAGGGTGAAATCAGCGCCGATCAGCTGCGTCATGTTGAAAACGAAGAGATTCGTCATGTGGTGGAACAGCAGTGTGCCTGCGGTCTGCACGTGGTGACCGATGGCGAGTTTCGCCGCGCCTGGTGGCATTTTGATTTCTTTGCCGGGCTGGAGGGCGTTGAGCTTTTCGAAGCCGAGCAGGGGATCCAGTTCAATGGTGTGCAGACTAAAGCACACGGCGTACGCGTGACGGGCAAAGTGAGCTTCAAAGACCACCCGATGCTGGAAGATTTTCGCTATCTGAAGAGCATCAGCGGCGATGCGCAGCCGAAAATGACCATTCCCAGCCCGAGCGTGCTCCACTTCCGCGGCGGCCGTAAGGTGATCGACGCGACGGTATACCCTGAGCTGGATGCCTATTTCGACGATCTCGCCACCACCTGGCGCGATGCGATCCGCGCGTTTTATGACGCGGGCTGCCGCTATCTGCAGCTGGACGATACCGTCTGGGCCTATCTCTGCTCTGACGATCAGCGCAAACAGATTGTCGCACGCGGTGACGATCCAGAAGAGCTGGCGCGCATTTACGCCCGCGTACTGAACAAGGCGCTGGAGGGGAAACCGGAAGATTTGACCATTGGATTGCATGTCTGCCGCGGCAACTTCCGCTCGACCTGGATCTCCGAAGGGGGTTACGAGCCGGTAGCAGAGGTGCTGTTCGGCGGCGTGAATGTCGACGCCTTCTTCCTTGAGTATGACAATGACCGCTCTGGTGACTTTGCGCCGCTGCGCTTTGTGCGCCCTGGCAAACAGCAAGTGGTGCTGGGCCTGATCACCACTAAAAACGGTGAACTTGAGAACCCGGAAGGGGTTAAAGCGCGTGTTGAGGAAGCGGCGAAGTATGTTGATATCAGCCAGATTTGCCTCAGCCCGCAGTGCGGTTTTGCCTCAACCGAAGAGGGCAATTCGCTGACGCCAGAGCAGCAGTGGGAGAAAGTACGCCTGGTGACCCGTATCGCTGAGCAGGTGTGGTAACAGGCGCCAGCCTTGGTTTGCCTCCGCTGCACGATTGCCGGATGGCGGCTACGCCTTATCCGGCCTACGGGAATGGAGCTGCTGAAACGGCGTAGGCCGGATAAGCGGTTACGCGCCATCCGGCAATGGGGTTGGCATGTGACTTTGGTGGAATGGTTCCGTTCACCAGCCGTTCGGGAGTTTCATTAATCTCTTATGCGGAGAACGGGACAAGGGGGGGACCGCTCCCCCCTTGTCAATCCCCGCGGCCCGCGAGGAAATCGGTGCTGCGCACTGCGCTCACCTCCCGCGCGCCTGACTGCGACCGGCTCGACTCGGCTTGCTCACCCCTACGGGGATTCGCTCCCTGTCTCGGTTCGCCTCTGTCCGCCATCCATGGCGTCCAGACCTTGTCATTCACGCTCCGGTTCGCCGATTTCAGCGGGGACACAACCCCCTCGCTGTCATATTGCAGATAAAAACCGCACCGGTGTCGCTGTAGGCTCGATTTTGTAGGCCGGATAAGGCGCAGCCGCCATCCGGCAATTGTGCCGCGGTGATAATGCCTGATGGCGCTGGCGCTTATCCGGCCTAAACCGTTTCAGGGGCTTCGTTACAGTAAGCCGAATAAGGCGCAGTTGCGATCTAGGATGACGGGCATCCCCTTATTGCGTCTGCAACACGCCCCATGGCCGGACGCGCATCCCTTTGAGCATCATCAGCCAGGCGATCACAATAGTGACCATCAGGATAACAAACAGCGACCAGGGCGGCAGCGTGGTGAGGATCACGCCGGTAACAATGGGTTCATCGCCGCGCCCAGCCAGCCGAGCGCCTGCGCCGAGAAATAGGTCGCTTTCATGCCCGGCGGCGCAATGTTATCAATCAACAGATACTCCCCTGGCGCATAGATCACCTCGCCGAGGGTAAACACCGCGGCAGAGAGGCCCCACAGCCATAAATTGTCGCCAGAGAGCATAAAGCCCGCGAGACCGATAACAAAACTGAGCGTGCCAATCCCCATCAATGGCCGCAGGTTGCCCGGGGTGAGCTTTCGCCCAACGGCATACTGCAAGGTGACGACTATCGCCGCGTTGACCGGCAAAACCACCGCCACCACGCGCTCGGCGAACTCACTGCTCGCCACCACCATCACATACTGCGACAGGCAGGACGCAAAAGAGCCGGCAACGAACGAGGCGAGAAAGTTAGAGAGGGTAAACCAGCCCAGCGCTTTATCCCTCAACAGCACCGACGGGGACCAGGCCGCAGCAGGATCGTGACCCTCTCCGACGGCGATGCGCTGCACATAGAGCTGAATAAACACCAGCGGAAAGGCGGCGCAGAACACCGCCAGCCAGAAGGGCAGATTGATGCTCTGCATCACCAGCAGGGTGCCGAGCGGCGGCCCGACCGTCCAGCCGATGTTGAGGAAGGTGTAGTTGAGCGAGAAAATTTTCGCTTTTGCCGCTGGCAGCAGCGTATCGGCAAAATAGGCTTTCAATACCGTTGAAAAGACCGAATAGGCGCAGTTGATCAGCGCGAAAAAGAGCACCACCAGCCCAGCGTGATGGGTCAGCGGAATGGCGGCAAATCCGCCGATAAAGGCGACAATTGCCAGCAACATATAGCGTTTTTTGTCGAACTTATCCGCCAGCATGCCGAAGCCAAGGCTGAAGATCACCCCTACGGTCAGGGCGATGCTCATCGCATAACCAACCTGATCGACCGCCATGCCGTACTGGCGATTGAGGTAGATGGTCATAAACGGCAGCGTTGCGCCGCGGCCAATTGTTAACAATAGTGATGAAATCAGTAATGCGGTGGTGGAGCGCGTTTGTGTCGAGGTCATTTTCTTACCCGGCATGATTATTTTCGTTTTTGTGATACCAACAGCAATAACACGCCGAAACTGAGGCGCACAACCGCCAATTTGTCTGTAGGTGCCAAAAACGACCTACCGAATTTAATGATCTATTACTGGACTATTTTTTCAGTTAACGTAAATTTTTTACAAATTTGTAAACAAAAAGGGGCGTAGATGGCGCGTAAAGATGTGCTGCTGGCAATGCTGGTAGTCGTGGCCTGGGGCCTCAATTTTGTGGTGATCAAAGTGGGTCTGCACGCCATGCCACCGCTGATGCTCGCGGGGCTACGCTTTCTGCTGGTCGCTTTCCCGGCGTTGCTGTTTGTCGCCCGACCCAAAGTGCCGATGCGCCTGCTGCTCGGGTATGGCCTGACCATCAGCTTCGGGCAATTCGCGTTTCTCTTCTGCGCTATCAAGTTCGGTATGCCCGCAGGATTAGCCTCGCTGGTTCTGCAAGCGCAGGCCTTCTTCACCATCATTCTCGGGGCGGGGATCTTTGGCGAACGGTTGCAAGTCAAACAGCTGGTCGGCATTGCGCTGGCGGTCGTGGGCGTGCTGGTGCTGATTCAGGCGAGCTTCACGGGGCAACATATTCCGCTGCTCGGCTTTATGCTCACGCTGGCGGGGGCCTTTAGCTGGGCGTGCGGCAATATCTTCAATAAAAAAATTATGCAGCACAGCTCGCGCCCGGCGGTGATGTCGCTGGTGGTGTGGAGCGCGCTGATCCCGATTGTGCCGTTTATGGTCTGCTCGCTGATTTTCGACGGCCCGGCGCTGATGCTGGAAAGCGTGGTGGCCATCGATACCACGACGCTGCTGTCGCTGGTCTATCTGGCGTTTATCGCCACCATTCTCGGCTACGGAATTTGGGGAACGCTGCTGGGGCGGTATGAAACCTGGCGTGTTGCGCCGTTATCCCTGCTGGTGCCGGTGGTCGGCATGGCAAGTGCTGCACTGCTGCTGGATGAGAAATTATCCGTGATGCAGCTGGCCGGTGCGGTGCTGGTGATGGCCGGGCTCTATATCAATGTGTTTGGTTTTCGTCTGCGCCGGGCGGCACAGGCAAACTGAAGGTAAAAAAAAGCCCCGCACGGTACGGGGCAAAACGGTTAGCTGCGTTGATGGTAATACGCTACGCCTAACTCGTCAGATTTGTCGCTTCCCGCCCCCATATGGTTGAAGTCATACGGCGATGTTTGTTGGGCGGCGGGTATGATCATTGCGTCACGGGCATTTTGCCCGGTGCTGTGATCAAACTGCTCCGCATAACTCTGGCCACTCAGCAGCACCAAAAATGCCGCTGCGGCACAGGTAATACGTTTCATACTTTCCTCGATACGTCTTTAATTACAGGCGATTAGTTAACAAGCGTGATTTAACGGATAGAGATAGCGGGACTCCGCAGGCATATCCGTGACACGGAACTTATGCGGCGGCACGTCAAAATAGTTTTTGAACGTGCGGGTCAGGGTCTGTTGCGATTCAAACCCGTAACGCTCCGCCAGATACAGGATCGGCTCATTACTTCCCTTGAGCTTCTGCGCAATTTCCGTCAGCTTGCGGCTGCGAATGTATTGACCCAGTGAATGACCAGTCTCTTTTTTAAACATCCGTTGCAGGTGCCACTTTGAGTAACCCGAACGCTCTGACACCTTTTCCAGGGAGAGCGGTGACTCCAGGTTATCCTCGATCCAGTCCAAAATGCTATGAATGGTAATAGCGTCAGTGTTGCGTCTGGACATCGTCATACCTCTTTGTTTTTACGGCAAGACTTTCTTAAGCAAATGCTCAAGTGTTGCCACTTCTTCTGCGGTTAAGTTTTTTGTTAATTCCTGATGCAGGTCTTGACCCACTAATTGATGACATTGCTCACAGAGCGTCGCGCCTTCAGGTGTTAATCGCACCAGCACGCCGCGCTTGTCATTAGGATTCGGGCTGCGTTCAATCCACCCTTTGCACACCAGCCTGTCCATCATGCGGGTCAGTGCGCCAAGGTCGACGGAGAGAACTTTTTTCAACTCAACCGGGGTAATACACCCTTCACAGCGGACAGAGCAGAGCACCTTAAACTGGGCTGCGGTGATATCCAGCGGCGAAAGATAGTCGTTGAGTAAACGATCTTTTTTTTGGTTAACCATGTGGATCAAGCGGCCTAAAGGAATGATGTCGTTGAATAGATCATTCGTGCTTTTCACAATGGTTGCCCCGGCAAGTAGTTTAATCACGGCAGATATTATTGCTCAGGCAAATATAAGTCAACCAAATGGGTATCGGATGCCACTAATTGCTAAAACTTTTCATGCTTAAGAATGTTTTTAATTTCATCTTATTGAATTTAGGTGACTTTTACCCATTATCAGCATAAGTGAAGGCGCTTTTGCCGCCGCGTTGCGGCTATACTGGCGGGGTTGTTAACCGGGGAGAGGTGAAACGTACCATGATGGAATTGATCAAAGTTATCGGTCTCGGGCTGGTAGTGTTGCTGCCGCTGGCTAATCCGCTGACCACCGTCGCGTTGTTCTTAGGCCTGGCGGGCAACATGAACAGCGTCCAGCGAAACCAGCAGGCGCGCATGGCTTCGCTCTATGTCTTTATCATCATGATGGTCGCCTGGTACGCAGGCCAGGTGGTGATGAACACCTTTGGCATCTCGATTCCAGGCCTGCGCATTGCCGGTGGGCTGATTGTGGCATTTATCGGCTTTCGTATGCTCTTTCCGCCAGCAAAAAGTCATGAGTCGCCGGAGACAAAAGCCAAAACGGCGGAGCTGGCGGATGAGCCGGAGACCAATATTGCCTTTGTACCGCTGGCGATGCCGAGCACTGCCGGGCCTGGCACCATTGCGATGATTATCAGCTCGGCGTCGACCGTTCGCCACGGCGCTGATTTTCCCGCCTGGGTGATCGCCGTCGCGCCGCCGCTGGTTTTTGCCGCCGTGGCGCTGATTTTGTGGGTAAGCCTGCGTAGTTCCGGCGCGATTATGCGGCTGGTGGGCAAGGGCGGCATTGAAGCCATCTCGCGGCTGATGGGCTTCCTGCTGGTCTGCATGGGCGTGCAGTTCATCATTAATGGCGTGCTGGAGATTATCTCGACCTATCCGGCAGGCACCTGATGCGCCAGCTCTCCTGCTTCATTCTCTGCTGTTGTCTGCTGCTCGTCGGCTGCCAGCAGCAAAAGCGCGTCTCCACGCCGCTCGGGCAGAGCAGTTTTGCCGAGTATCAACAGCAGACGCGCGATTATGTCGCCGCCCGCCGCGCCTTTCAGACGCTGGATAAACCCGCCGAATTACGGCTCAATACGCCGCAGGAGTGGCGACCGGCGCAGAAAGCGCGCAAGGGGATTTTGCTGATCCACGGTCTTGGCGACGGGCCGGGATCGTTTGTCGATATCGGCCCGCAGCTTGCCCGTGAAGGGTTTCTGGTGCGCACCGTGCTGCTGGACGGGCACGGCACACGTCCCGCCGACCTGATTGGCGTCAGCGTTGACCAGTGGCGGCAGGTGGTGAATGAGCAGGCAGCGATTCTGGCGAAAGAGGTCGATTCACTCTGGCTGGGCGGCTTCTCTACCGGCGGTAACCTGGCGCTGGAATATGCCATGGCCCATGACAACGTGCAGGGGCTGCTGCTCTTCTCGCCAGCCTTCAGGCCGAGTACCCGCTACGCTTTTTTGGCACCGACGCTGGCGCTGTTTCGCGACTGGTTGCGCCCGCCGGGTGCGCTTTTCCCCCAGCAGATCGCCACCCGCTATCTGCGCGTGCCGACTAACGGTTTTGCCCAGTTCTGGCGAACCAGCGCCAGCGCGCAGAGTTTGCTGGCGCAGAAGTCGTTCAATAAGCCGACACTGGTGGTATTAACGGAGCATGATTCGGTGCTGGATACGCGCTGGATCCTCGATCGGTTCGACCGCGCCTTTACCCATCCCGCCAGCCGTGCGATTTGGTACGGCACGCCGCCGCCCGAATCAGTGACAATGTCACGCCTGCGCGTGAAAACCGATGTGTTGCCGCAGGATCGCATCAGCCAGTTTTCCCATATGTCGGTGCTCTTTTCACCGGATAATCCGCTCTATGGTCGCCAGGGCAGTGTAAGGCTTTGCGGTAACGGGCAGTCGGAAGCAGCGGCAGAGCGTTGCCTGAAGGGTGAAGAGGTGTGGTATTCCGATTGGGGGTTAGTGACGCCGGGAAAAATTCATGCCCGGTTGACGTGGAACCCGTGGTTTGAATGGCAGAATTCGGTGATGGACGATGTTATTAGCGCAGCGCCCTGATGGCTTCACAGTAGCCGCTGAAACCGAGTAGGCCGGATAAGCGTATGCGCCATCCGGCAATCGGCGCGGCAGGTTGCCCCGGTGGAAGCGAGCGTAGGCCGGATAAGGCGAAGCCGCCATCCGGCAATGAGTCTCGCATATGGCATTTTGTGGAACGGTTCCGTTCACCAGGCGCTGGGGAGTTTCATTAATCTTTTATGCGGTGAACGGGACAAGGGGGGGACCGCTCCCCCCTTGTCAATCCCCGCGGCCCCGCGAGGAAATCGGTGCTTCGCACTGCGCTCACCTCCCGCGTGCCTGACTGCGGCCGGCTCGACTCGACTTGCTCGCCCGTTCCGGGACTCGCTCCCTGTCTCGGTTCGCCTCTGTCCGCCATCCATGGCGTCCAGACCTTGTCATTCACGCTTCGGTTCGCCGATTTCAGCGGGGGTCAACACCGTCGCTGCGAGACCGCAGGTAAATGCAATGAAGGTGTCGCTGTGGGCGCGGTTTTGTAGGCCGGATAAGGCGCAGCCGCCATCCGGCAATGGGTGAGGGAAGACAATGCCGGATGGCGCTGACGCTTATCCGGCCTACGCCGTTACAGCGGCAACAATTAAACCGGATCGCTCTGCTCCTCGAGCTGCACCGGCCAGCGGCGGAAAATCACCACCGCCCACACCAGCGCGGCAATCGCCGGGACGGCACCGGCATAACCGATGGTGCTCATCGACCAGTGCAGGCTCACCTGATTGCCCACCAGCGCGCCTGCGCCAATACCGATATTAAAAATCCCGGAAAAAAGCGCCATCGCCACATCGGTGGCATCCGGTGCCAGCGCCAGCACTTTCACCTGCATGCCGAGGCCAATAATCATAATCGCCACGCCCCAAAACAGGCTTAGCACGGCGAGATAGCTTTCGCTCCCGGCGGCAGGAAGCAGCATCACCAGCGAAATCACCAGCAGTCCGATGGCACTGCACACCAGCCCGGAGGCGTGCCGGTTGCCGAGTTTACCGAACAGTACGCTGCCAATAATCCCCGCACCGCCAAGCAACAGCAGCAGGATAGTCGCGAAATTGGCGCTAAAGCCCGCTACATTTTGCACAAACGGCTCAATATAGCTGTACGCGGTGTAATGGGCGGTCACCACCACGGCCGTCAGCACATAGATGCTGACCAGCGCCGGGCGACGGAACAGCAGCGGCAGGCTTTTCAGCGAGCCGGAGTGCTCGCTGTTGAGCGTCGGCAGCAGCTTCACCAGGCAAATAAGCGTTACCAGCGCGCCCATGCCAATCACAAAGAAGGTGGTGCGCCAGCCAAAGTACTGCCCGACGATGCGGCCAATCGGCAAGCCGAGCACCATCGCCAGTGCGGTACCGGTGGCGAGCAGGCTTAATGCCTGTGCGCGTTTACCTGCTGGTGCAAGGCGGATCGCCAGTGAGGCGGTAATCGACCAGAAGATGGCATGAGCAAACGCAATGCCGATACGGCTAATCACCAGCACCTCAAAATTCCACGCAAGGAAGGAGAGAACATGGCTGGCGATAAACAGCACAAACAGCGCAATCAGCAATTTTCGCCGCTCAATATGGCTGGTTAGCAGCATAAAGGGCAGCGACATCAGCGCCACCACCCACGCGTAGATGGTCAGCATGATCCCGACCTGCGGGGTCTCCATATCGAAGCTCTGGGCGATATCAGAGAGCAACCCCACCGGCACAAATTCGGTGGTGTTGAAAATAAAAGCGGCAACGGCAAGCGTAACCACCCGTAGCCACGCGACTTTACGTGAAACAGTATTCGTCATCATAAGAGTGCTTTGGGTTGGTTGGAGAGAAGAAGAGGCGAAGATCTTAATGCTTTTGCCGGCTGAAAGACAAACTTTTTGTGATGTAGATCTCATTTTTCATTCGGCAAAAAAATAGCGGTTGCGCCGCCGAAGGTTTGCCGTCAGAACAAAAGAAAAGATGAGGAAAAACAATGCACACAATTGACTTCTATCTGGTCGACGCTTTCAGCGACCACACCTTCGGCGGTAACGCCGCCGCGGTCTGTCCACTTACCGAGTGGCTGCCGGACGAGCTGTTACTGAAAATGGCGCAGCAGCATAACCAGTCGGAAACCGCTTTTTTTGTGCGCAACGACAGCGGCTTCGAGCTGCGCTGGTTCACGACGCAGGATGAGATCAATCTCTGCGGTCACGCAACGCTCGCCGCCGCTCACGTTATCTTCGAATACCTCGATTATCCAGAGACTGAGATCCGCTTCAGCACCCGTTTTGTCGGTGAGTTAACCGTTGCGCGCAACGGCGACTGGCTCACTCTCAATTTTCCGGCATGGGCAACCCAGGCCGTTGAGAACCCGCCGCCACTGCTGCTGGAAACGCTGGGCATTGCGAAGGCACAGGCGGTGTATGAAGGACGCGATTACATGGTCGTGCTGGAGAGCCAGGCGCAGGTTGAAGCCTTGCAGCCCGATATCGCCGCCATGAAACCGCTGGGAAAAATGGTCTGCGTTACGGCACCGGGAGAGGAGTATGACTTTGTCAGCCGCTTCTTCTGCCCGGGCGAGTCGGTAGCCGAAGATCCGGTTACCGGTTCGTCGCACAGCATGCTGATCCCCTACTGGGGCGAGAAGCTCGGCAAAACGGTGATGCAGGCGCGCCAGGTCTCCGCGCGCGGCGGCGATCTGCGCTGCGAGTGGCGGGGCGATCGGGTGTTGATTGGCGGCCAGGCGACGCTCTATTTAATCGGCAAAGTCTACCTGCGCTAGCATAATGACCGGGGGCGTTAGCGCCCCCGCAGCGCGCTTATTACGGCAAGCGCGCAATGTTGGCTTTGATCACCTCAACGGAGTGGTTGAACTTCGCCACTTCGTCCTCGGTTAAGTGCAGTTCGATAATCTGCTCCACGCCGCTGTGGGTCAGCACCGCAGGCACGCCAATCGCCACATCGTGCGCGCCATACTCCCCGTCAAGAATGCAGGAGATCGCCAGCGCGCGGTGGCTGCCGGTAAAGATATTGCGGCAGATCTCGGCGATCGTGCCGGCAATGCCATATTCGGTGCAGCCTTTACGAGCAAAGATCTCGAAGCCATGGCGGCGCACGCGATCCGCCAGCGCATCCGCATCCAGCGGCTGGCCGGTCTTTTGCTGATAGACGTCGGCGATGGGCGAACCATAAATCGATGAGTGCGACCACACCGGAAACTGCGTATCGCCATGTTCGCCCATAATAAACGCATCAATGCTCTGCGCGCCGATATCCAGCGCCTGCGCCAGCAGGCGGCGAAGACGGGTGGTGTCGAGCCAGACGCCGGTGCCGATCACCTGGTTGCGCGGCAGGCCGGAGAGGGACCACACCTGCCAGGTAATGATGTCGCAAGGATTGGTCGCCACCAGAAAAATGCCGTTAAAGCCGTTTGCCATCATGGTGGGCACAATGTTTTTAACGATGCGCGCGGTGTTGGCAAGCTCATCCAGCCGCGTCTGGCCGGGTTTTAGCGCGCCGCCGGAGACGGTGATCACCGCGATATCGACATCTGCGCACGCCTCGATGGAACGGGTGGAGATGGTCATCATCCCCGGCATAAACGCGGCGGCATCCGCCAGATCCTGCGCGTGTCCCTCTACGCGCTGGGCATTCACATCCACCAGGATCAACTCTTCACAAATGTTCTGGTTTAAAAGAGCGTAAGCGGCAGACGCACCGACATTACCGGTGCCGATAATCATCACTTTGCGGGCTTTTGTATTCATGGCGATTCCCTTGTCAGAATATTCTTGTGCGTAAAGTACAGCCTGTTATTGCTGGCGTGCAATATTGTCGCGGATCTATAGGTTATTCATATGAGTTAAGCGGCGCTATTTTCGCTAATTTAACAACGTGATAACTATAAGGAGCCGCTATGTACCGTATTGTTGATGCCACCGCCACGCAGCCGGAGGTGATTGCCCTCATCGCCGCCCTCGACCGCTACCAGACCGCGCTTTACCCGGCAGAGAGCAACCATCTGGTTGATCTGGCTTCCTTTCCCGAAGAGACGCTGATCCTGCGTAAAATCGTGCATCAGCAGGATGCCGTTGGCTGCGGCGCGGTGTTGCTTAATGAGGATGGCAGCGCGGAGATGAAGCGGGTATTTATCGATCCGACGCACCGCGGGCAGAAACTGGGCGAGCAGCTGATTGCCGCGCTGGAGCAGGCGGCGAGCGAGAAGGGGTGCCACACGCTGCGGCTGGAGACGGGCATTGAGCAGCACGCGGCGGTGAAGCTTTATCAGCGCTGCGGATACCAGATTTGCGAGGCGTTTGCGCCCTATGAGCCCGACCCGTTAAGTGTGTTTATGGAGAGGGCGTTGCGCGAAGCAGTTGCGTGATGGCGCTGCGAGCGTAGGCCGGATAAGCGTGTAACGCGCCATCCGGCAATCGGCGCGGCACGTTAACTCGGTGGGGTTCTGTAGGCCGGATAAGGCATAGCCGCCATCCGGCAACAGGAGTTGCATGTTGCACTGGTGGAAGGGTTCCGTTCACCATACATACGGCGGGATTTTTTTATCACCGGTGCGGTGAACGGGACAAGGGAAGCGGCCGCGCTCCCCTTGTCAATCCCCGCGGCCCCGCGAGGAAATCGGTGCTGCGCACTGCGCTCACCTCCCGCGTGCCTGACTGCGGCCGGCTCGACTCGGCTTGCTCGCCCCTACGGGACTCGCTCCATGCCTCGGTTCGCCTCTGTCCGCCATCCATGGCGTCCAGACCTTGTCATTCACGCTTCGGTTCGCCGATTTCAGCGGGGGTCAACAAAGCCGCTGTGATACCGCAGGTAAAGGCAATATCGGTGTGGCTGTAGGCTCGTTTTGGTAAGCCGGATAAGGCGCAGCCGCCATCCGGCAATGGGTGCCGGGGAGACAATGCCTGATGGCGCTACGCTTATCAGGCCTACGCGGTTTCAGCCGCACCTTTCCTGTAGGCCGGATAAGGCGTAGCCGCCATCCGGCAATCAGCCGCGGTTTCAGCCGCACGTTTCGTGTAGGCCGGATAAGCGTGTAACGCGCCATCCGGCATAACAAACCGCACGCCGCTAAAACGCTACGGCAACAGCGCAATAAATGCTTCAAGATGTCGGCTTTTCGCGCCGCGTCGCCACACCAGCCAGGTGGTGAGCCAGCGCCACTCCTCTGCCAACGGCCAGGCATTGACCTGCTGATGGGCGGGCATGCTCTCCAGCATACTGCGTGGGATCAGCGCCAGCCCGGCACCGGCAATCACGCAGGCCAGCATGCCGTGGTAGGACTCCAGCTCGTGAATTTTCCCCGGCGTGGCGCGGTCGGCCTGAAACCAGCTCTCAAAATGGCGGCGATAAGAGCAGTTAGCGCGAAAGGCATAAATACTGGCACCGTTTACCTGCGAAGCGCGGGTAATCGGCTCATGGCCCGCCGTGGCGACAATCATCATCTCTTCACGATAGACCGGAATGCCCTCCAGCCCCGGGTGCATAATCGGCCCGTCAACAAACGCCGCGCTCAGCGTCCCCTCAAGCACGCCATCAATCATCGTGCCGGAAGGGCCGGTTGAAAGATCGAACTGGATGCGCGGGTAGCGCTGGTTATAGGCGGCGAGCGTCGCCGGAATGCGCACCGCGGCGGTGCTCTCCAGCGCGCCCAGCGAGAACAACCCCTGTGGCTCATCGCCCGCCACCACCATCCGCGCCTCATCAACCAGCGCGAGGATCTGCTGGCTGTAGCGCAAAAAGCTGTGTCCGGCAGGCGACAGGCGCAGGCGCTGATTTTCGCGGATAAAGAGATCGACGCCGAGATCCGCTTCCAACTGGCGAATGCGCGTCGTCAGGTTTGACGGCACCCGGTGCACCTTCTGCGCGGCCTGGGTAATGCTGCCGGTCTGCGCCACGGCGTTAAACATCTCAAGCTGGGTTAAATCCATGCTGTTCTCATAACGTGAATGGTGAAGTTAATATTATTCAGTTTTCAGAAATAGCAAACTGCGTCACCCTAATGCAAGTTCTGAAATCATTGAGGGAAAAAATAATGTCTCCGACCGCAACCACCCATGCACTCTCCATCAATCCGGCGACGGGCGAAACCCTGCGCGCCACACCGTGGGCCAGCCGCGAAGAGGTTGATCGCGCGCTGGCGCTGGCCGATAGTGGCTACCGCCAGTGGCGCAACGTCAGCGTCAACGAGCGCGCGCAGAAGCTGCGCGATCTGGCCGTCGTGCTGCGTCACCGCGCAGAAGAGATGGCGCAGATGATGAGTGAAGAGATGGGCAAACCGATCCTGCAGGCACGGGCAGAAGTGGCGAAATCCGCCGCGCTGTGCGACTGGTACGCCGAACATGGCCCGCTGATGCTCGGCAGCGAAGCCACCCAGGTTGAAGCGCAGCGTGCGCGCATCGAATATCGCCCGCTGGGGCCGATTCTGGCGGTGATGCCGTGGAACTTCCCGCTCTGGCAGGTGCTGCGCGGCGCGGTGCCGATCTTGCTGGCAGGCAACAGCTATCTGTTAAAACATGCGCCAAATGTGCTCGGATCCGCGGCGCTGATCGGTGAGTTCTTCAGCGAAGCCGGGTTTGTGCCGGGCGTCTTTGGCTGGGTCAACGCCACAAATGAGGGCGTTAGCCAGGCGATTAACGATGCGCGCATTGCCGCCGTGACCGTCACCGGCAGCGTGCGTGCCGGGGCGGCAATCGGTGCTCAGGCCGGTGCGGCGCTGAAAAAGTGTGTGCTCGAACTGGGCGGTTCCGATCCCTTTATCGTGCTCAACGATGCCGATCTCGATCTGGCGGTGAAAGCCGCCGTTGCCGGGCGTTATCAGAACACTGGGCAGGTGTGCGCCGCGGCGAAACGCTTCATTGTTGAAGAGGGGATTGCCGACGCGTTCACCGAGAAATTTGTCGCTGCGGCGGCGGCATTACAGCAGGGCGCGCCGGAAAAAGAGGAGAACTACCTCGGGCCGATGGCGCGCTTCGATCTGCGCGACGAGCTGCACGCCCAGGTTGACGCGAGCATCAAAGAGGGCGCTACCCTGCGACTCGGCGGCGAGAAGACGCCGGGCAACGGCAACTACTACCCGGCGACGGTGCTGACCAACGTTACGCCGCAGATGACAGCATTCCGCCAGGAGCTGTTTGGCCCGGTTGCGGCGATCAGCACCGCCCGCGATGCAGAGCATGCGCTGGCGCTGGCCAACGACAGCGACTTTGGCCTCTCGGCCACGGTATTCATTGCCGACAGCGCACAGGCCGAATGGTTTGCCGATAATCTCGAGTGCGGCGGCGTGTTTATCAATGGCTTCAGCGCCAGCGATCCGCGCGTGGCTTTCGGCGGCGTGAAGAAGAGCGGCTTCGGGCGCGAACTCTCCCACTTTGGTTTGCATGAGTTCTGCAACGTTCAAACTGTGTGGAAAGATCGTCTGTAAGCGCAACGCGCCCCTGTGGGGCGCGTCATCACTGGCTGTCATGGATGTGTCATGATCCTTTTGTAGACTCACCGCAACTTAGTGGTTACAGAAGAATATCATGAACTTAACACAAATTTTTCGGCGTATTGCACCGCAGCAGTTTGGTTTGTTGGCCGGAATTTTTTGCATCATCGCACTCTTTTCCGCCCTGCAAATCGCCTCCTCCTTTTTCCTTACCGCCTCGCTTCGCAGCGCGCAGCACGATGAGAGCCTGAACCAACAGGCGCATCTGCAACAGGTGCGGGCGGACGAAGCGCGCATTGCGCTTCTCAGCGCAAGCGATCTGCTCAACCGTGCTGGGGTCTACTTTATGCAGGATAAAGCGACCGGTTCAGACGGCAGCTGGCACAGCCTGATGGACGAAACCCAGCAGGCGCTGGCCGCGTCGAATAAAGCCTGGCTTGCCTTTCAGGCGCTCAACCCGCCAAAAGATGACGGGCTGGTCAACAGCTACCAGCTCTTTTATGGCGCGCTGAAAGAGCAGGCTGACGGGCTGGTGAAAACCCAGTCGATCGACGCCTTTTTTGCCGTTCCGGCGCAGGCATTCCAGGCCGATTTCAACGATAACTACGCCCGTTTCCAGCAGGCGGGCGCGCAGCGCGCCGAACAGGGAAGGCAGTCGCTGCTTGCCAGCCTCAGCCGTTTGCAGCAGGTCTTTATGCTGATCCCGGCGCTGCTGGTCGCTATTGCGCTTGTGGTCTGGTTCGGCATGTCGCGTTGGGTCATCACGCCGCTGCGCACACTGATTGCCCATATCAATATTCTTGCCGCCGGCGATCTCGGCACGCCGTTGCCGCCGGTGCAGCGCTTCAACCGCGAAATCACTCAGCTTAGCCATAGTGTCGGCACCATGCAGCGGGGGCTGCAACAACTGGTAATGCAGGTGAGCGACGCCACCGCGTCAATGATTGGCACCATCGGCAGCCTGGCGGAAGGCAACCAGTCGCTTAATCAGCAGTCGGCGAAGCAGGCGCAGGAGCTGAACGATGTTACCGAGCATATCGCTACGCTGGAGTCCCATGTCGAAGGGAATACCGGTTTTGCTGAAGAGGCGCGCCAACAGGCGGATGAAGCACGTAAAGTGGCGGCGGGCGGCGACAGGATGATGGAGACGGTCACGCAGTCAATGCGTGAGATTGTCGACCGCTCCGCCGAGATGCGCAATATCGTGGCGCTGATCGACGGCGTGGCGTTTCAGACCAATATTCTGGCGCTGAATGCCGCCATTGAGGCGGCGCATGCGGGCAACCACGGGCGCGGCTTTGCGGTGGTAGCTAAAGAGGTGGGTCTGCTGGCGCGTAAGAGCAGCCACTCGACGCAAACCATTCAGCAGCTGATTAACCACTCGTTGCAGGGAATCAATGATGGCACCCAGGCGGTGAGCCGTCTCGAAGATAACCTGCAACAGGTGACCGGACTTGTCGGGCATCTAAGCGGGGTGTTGAGTGAAATCTCTGCCGCCACGCTGAGCCAGGGCGAGAGCATCCATAAGATGACCCGACGCCTTCACTCCCTTAACAGCGTGGCGCGGCGCACCGGTGAGCTGGTGACCACGGCAGCAGCGGCCTCCGAGCAGCTTTATCACGATTCGCAGGTATTGATGCAAGCGGTTGCGCGTTTTCGTCTCAGCGCCTGACGCGGCAAAACAGCTCTGGTATACTCGCAGCCCGATTTGGCCTGTGGGCGAGGAGTGAAAGTGGCATCGGTGATGGATAATGGCGTGCTGGGGGCGATAGTCGACCAGGTACGCCCGCTGCTGGGACGCGGAAAGGTCGCGGATTATATCCCGGCGCTGGCGGCAGTCAGCGGCAATAAACTGGGGATCGCGATCAGCACCGTCAATGGGGAGCACTATCAGGCAGGTGATGCCGATGAGCGCTTCTCCATTCAGTCGATCTCAAAAGTGCTTAGCCTGGTGGTGGCAATGAACCACTACGGCGAGGAGGAGATCTGGCAGCGCGTCGGTAAAGATCCCTCTGGCCAGCCCTTCAACTCGCTGCTGCAACTTGAGATTGAGCAGGGCAAACCGCGCAATCCTTTCATTAACGCCGGGGCGCTGGTGGTGTGCGATATGCTGCAAAGCCGCCTCAGCGCGCCGCGCCAGCGCATGCTGGAGATTGTGCGCAAGCTCGCAGGCGTCGAGGATATCGTTTACGACACGGCGGTGGCGCGATCGGAGTTCGACAATGCCGCGCGCAACACCGCCATCGCCTGGCTGATGAAGTCTTTCGGCAACTTCCACAATGATGTCACCACCGTTCTGCAAAACTACTTCCACTACTGCGCACTGAAGATGAGCTGCGCTGAGCTGGCGCGCACCTTTCTCTTTTTAGCGCAGAGCGGGCAGGCGGAGCACCTCGGCCAGCCGGTGGTATCGCCAAGGCAGGCGCGGCAGATTAACGCCCTGATGGCGACCAGCGGCATGTACCAGAACGCCGGGGAGTTTGCCTTCCGCGTCGGCCTGCCGGCGAAGTCGGGCGTTGGCGGCGGGATTGTGGCGATTGTGCCTCATGAGATGGCGATTGCGGTGTGGAGCCCGGAGCTGGATGACGCGGGCAACTCGCTGGCGGGCGTCGCGCTGCTGGAAGCGCTCAGCCAGCGCCTTGGCAGATCGGTCTACTGATGGCGGATCTCGACGCGCTGTTTGCCCGCCTTGGGCGCTCAACCTTTCGCTCCCGTTTTCGCTTAGGCGCAAAGGAGCGGCACTACTGCGAAGAGAAGGGAGCAGAAGTGATTGCTGCCCACGCCGCCGATTTTGTCGCTCAACGCCTTGCGCCTGCGCTACCTAATAATGACGGCAAACAGACGCCGATGCGCGGCCACCCGGTATTTATCGCCCAGCATGCTACCGCCACCTGTTGCCGCGGCTGTCTGGCGAAGTGGCACGCCATTGCGGCGGGCCAGCCGCTGTCGCCGGCGCAGCAGCAGTATGTTGTTGATGTGATTTATCACTGGCTTGTGATACAGATGAATTCGCCGCGCTGATGGCGTTTGCGCAACACCCTATAGCGGAAAACAAGCATGCTAAGCTTTAGGCTATTTCCGACGCTACTTCGGGCAGCTCCTGCCGCCCGCGACAGGAATTGAGATTTGATGCGAGCTTTGTTGTCATCCTGGCGTCCGTTCAGGGAAGAGACCCCGCTGATCAATGCGGGGATGATTTTTGCGCTGACCACGCTGTTCTATTTTATCGGCGCGATGATGCGCCTGGTCGAAGAGCTGTCGCTCTTCTGGCCACTGAACGCGGTGATGGCCGGTGTTTTTGCCCGCTACGCGTTTTTGCACCGCTGGCACTACTACTTAATCAGCTACGTCGCGATGCTGGCTTACGATGCCGTCACCACCAGTTGGGGCACGGCGTCGCTGATCATCAACTTTTCTAATATGGTGTTTATCATCACCATGGCGCAGCTTATTGGTCGTGAGCGCCGCCAGATGGTGAAGACGCCACAGCCGATCAATGCCCTGAAACTCTTTAGCTACTGTCTGGTGGCCGCGCTGCTCTGCGCCTTCTTTGGCGCGCTGGGCTCGGTCGGGATCGACGATCAGGGTTTCTGGCCGCTGCTGGCGGACTGGTTTGGCGAGCAGTTCTCAACGGGCGTGCTGATTTTGCCGTGCCTGCTGACCATGACCCGCCCGCGCGCGCTTAAGGGTTTTTCACTGCCGCAGGTGATGCCGATCCTTGCGCTGGCAGTGTCGGTCGCTGCCTCAGTGGTGATTGGCGGTGCCGGAAGCCTGGCGTTTCCGCTCCCGGCGCTGATCTGGTGCGCGGTGCGCTATTCACTGCCGTTAACCTGCCTGGTGACGCTTATCACCGGCGGGCTGGAGATTATGCTGGTCTCCAGCGGGCAGATCGATATTCACGTCCACTCGCCGTTTGATATTCCGCAGATGCTCTCGGCGCGCCTTGGCGTGGCAACGATGGCCATCTGCCCGGTGATCGTCTCGGTCAGCGTTGAAGCTATCAACCGCCTGATGCGCCAGGTGTCGCTGCGCGCCGATTTTGATTTCCTCACCCGCGTTTACTCCCGCTCCGGCCTGTATGAAGCCCTGCGCAAAGAGGAGAAGCGCTTTGTCGGCAAACATCTTTCGGTGATGCTGATGGATATCGACTACTTCAAAAGCGTCAATGACAGTTATGGTCACGAGTGCGGCGACAAAGTGCTGACTTCGTTCGCGCAAAAAGTGCAGCAAGAGCTTGGTACACGCGGGCTGGTGGCGCGCATGGGCGGCGAGGAGTTTGTGGTGGTCGCCGTAACGAAAGATGCGACGGCAGGAAAAGCGCTGGCGGAGACGCTGCGCCGTGCTGTGGAAAACCATCACTTTAAATGGCGTCAGCAGACGTTGCATCTGACGATGAGCGTCGGCATCGGGCACGGCACGCCCGACCCGCGCCAGTTAACAGAAGGGTTCAATGATCTGCTGGCCGAGGCCGATGAGCATCTCTACCGCTCGAAGAAACATGGCAGAAACTGCACTAGCGATAGCCAAAGCGATGCGCAGGAAGTGGCTGTTTCGCCCGCCACGTGAAATAAGCAACACAATAAATATTAATAACTTATAAATATCTTGCGGCTGATTTTTGAGATCCATATGATTAACGTCGCGCGGTCGCAAGCAGCGGATTCGCACACCCTGACAAACGTGCCGAATAGGCTACGCTTAATGCTGTAAACCGTTGTCTACTCGCCCGTTTGCTCGAGCGCGGCGGTCCAGACTGAGAATGATGAGATCGGCACTCTATGAAAACACCTGCGATTCCCGCAAATGAGGCACAGCGCCTGGCGTCATTGCATGACTCCGGCCTGCTGGAGGGTGGCGTCAACGCCCGTTTAGACCGCTTAACGCGCCTGGCGCAACGGATGTTCAATGTCCCGGCAGCGCTTATCACGCTGGTTGATGAAGAGACATTGCACTTCAAATCCACCGGCGGTTATCCGGCAGACAATCCCACTCTGCCGCGCAACATCTCCTTTTGCGGCCACGTCATTTTGTCTGAAACGGCGATGATCATTGAAGATACCCATCTTGATGAGCGATTTACCGATAATCCGCTGGTGACCGGCGAACCGCATATTCGTTTCTATGCCGGTTACCCGCTGCGCCTGCCGGACGGTGCGCTGGTGGGATCGCTGTGCGTGATTGATAAAGCGGCGCGCGGCTTTTCCGGTGCGGAAGTCGATACCCTGAAAGATTTCGCCATGATTGTCGAAGATGAGTTCGCGGTGATGAGCGCGGCGACGACCGATGAGTTAACCGGCCTCTTTAACCGCCGTGGCTTCGATAACCTGGCGAAGTTCGCGATTGTTGGCGCACGCCGCCGCGCGCAGCCATTGACGCTCGCGTGGATCGACCTTGATAACTTCAAAGAGATTAATGACACCTACGGCCACGGCGAAGGGGATGAAGCCCTGAAGGCGATGGCGGAGGTGATGACCGCCAGCCTGCGCGAAGCGGATCTGCGAGTTCGCTACGGCGGCGACGAGTTCGCGATTGTCTTCTCTGACACTAATGAAGAGGGCGCATGGATTGCGATGCAGCATCTGGTCGAACAGGTCGAGGCCTGGAACCAGCAGTCGGGCAAGCCCTGGAAGCTCGGTTTCTCCTGGGGCATCAGCGAATTTAATCACGATGGAAATGACGATCTCCGCAGCTGGATGAAAGAGGCGGATGAGAAGATGTATGCCATGAAATCCCGCAACAATCGCGGGCGCTGATCCATAACGAAATCGTATGGATGCGGCGCTTGAGTTAGCCCGTTCCGCGTTGAATAGTGGTCATTTTACAAGGAAGACAAATGACCGCTTATCATATCAATAGCCTCTCTGGTGAGGCGATCCTCTGCCATATCGACAGCCTGTGCGGCGTGCTGGAAAACTGCGTCGCCGGCGGTGCCTCCGTCAGCTTTATGCATCCGCTTTCGCGGGAAAAATCACATCAGTTTTGGTCCGGCGTTGCCGCAAGCGTAACGCGCGGTGAGCGCATTGTGCTGGCCGCGCAGGATGAGGCGGGCGAGATTGTAGGCACCGTTCAGGTGGTGCTCGATCAGCCGGAAAACCAGCCGCACCGCGCCGATGTCTCGAAATTACTGGTGCATGATAGCGCGCGGCGTCAGGGGCTGGCGCGTCGCCTGATGACAACCCTTGAGCGTGAGGCGCAGGCGCACGGGAAAAACGTGCTGGTGCTGGATACAGCGACCGGCAGCGGGGCGGAGAACTTCTACACCGCCTGCGGCTGGCAGCGGGTGGGTGAGATCCCGCGTTACGCGCTGATGCCGGATGGAAATGTGACGGCGACGACACTTTTTTACAAGTTCATATAACTGACGCCAATAAGCCGCGCCAGTTTGATCAAAACAGGGTTTCATGGTCGTAAAGTCTGATAAGTTATTACACCAATATTCCAAGGTTGTATGACTAATCTAAAAAAGGAACCCACTGTGAACACATTAAACCGTCGCAATTTTCCCGGGGCTGACTATCCAGAACGTATTATTCAGTTTGGCGAAGGGAATTTTTTGCGCGCTTTTATCGACTGGCAAATCGATCTGTTGAATGAGCACACCGACCTTAACGCCGGTGTGGTGGTGGTTCGCCCAATCGAGAGTGATTTCCCGCCTTCTCTGAGCACGCAGGATGGTCTCTACACCACCATTATTCGCGGCCTCAACGAGCAGGGCGAAGCGGTGAGCGACGCGCGTCTTATCCGCTCCGTTAACCGCGAAATCAGTGTTTACACGCAGTATGACGAGTTTCTTAAGCTGGCCCACAATGCGGATATCCGCTTCGTTTTCTCCAATACCACTGAAGCGGGTATCAGCTACCACGCCGGGGATAAATTCGATGATGACCCGGCGGTAAGCTACCCGGCAAAACTGACCCGCCTGCTGTTTGAACGCTTCCGCCATTTTGCCGGTGCGCAGGATAAAGGCTGGATCATTATCCCTTGTGAATTAATCGATTATAACGGCGACGCGCTGCGCGAACTGGTACTGCGTTATGCCAACGAGTGGGCGCTGGGCGCGGAATTTATTCAGTGGCTTGAGACGGCGAACAGCTTCTGCTCGACGCTGGTTGACCGCATTGTTACTGGTTATCCGCGTGATGAAGTGGCGAAACTGGAAGCGGAGCTGGGTTATCAGGATGCCTTCCTCGATACCGCCGAGCACTTCTATCTGTTTGTTATTCAGGGGCCTAAATCGCTGGCCGCTGAGCTGCGTCTGGATAAATACCCGCTGAACGTGCTGATTGTGGACGACATCAAGCCATACAAAGAGCGTAAGGTGGCGATCCTCAACGGGGCACATACGGCACTGGTGCCAGTCGCATTCCAGGCGGGTATCGATACGGTTGGCGAAGCGATGAGCGATACCGAGATCTGTGCGTTTGTTGAGAAAGCGATTTACGAAGAGATCATCCCCGTGCTGGATCTGCCGCGCGACGAACTGGAGTCTTTCGCCAGCGCGGTGACCGGGCGTTTCCGTAACCCCTATATCAAACACCAACTGCTCTCCATCGCCCTGAACGGCATGACCAAATACCGCACCCGCATTTTGCCTCAGCTGCTGGCAGGGCAGAAAGCCAGCGGTGAATTACCTGCGCGCCTCACATTTGCACTGGCGGCGCTGATTGCGTTTTATCGCGGTGAGCGTGACGGGAAAAGTTACCCGGTGCAGGATGATGCGCACTGGATTGAGCGTTATCAGCAGCTGTGGAGCCAGCATGGTGACCGTCAAATCAGCACCCGCGAGCTGGTGAGTGCGGTGCTGTCGGTGAGCGATCACTGGGAGCAGGATCTGAGCAAAGTACCAGGTCTGGTAGAGCAGGTGACGCGCGATCTGGATGCGATTCTGCTGCGCGGCATGCGCGAAGCGGTAAAACCGCTCTGTTGATAGGTGCCTGTAAAATGCCGGATGGCGCTTGCGCTTATCCGGCCTACATTTTCCACTCCTACAATCCACTCGATCCCGTAGGCCGGATAAGGCGTAGCCGCCATCCGGCAAAACAGCGATAGCTGAAAGCACCCATCTAGTTACAACATACTATTACTAAGTTGTATAACAGGTTCCAGCAACCTCTGCGCCAATGCCTTGTCGAGCAGGGCGAAATTGCGTCACAATCCGTTAGCAAACTTGCAACTGTGACATTGATCACGTTTAATAGCCGCTGCGCTCCTTTTCCCCCTGAATAATTATGATTGTCCGTCCTGAAAAACACTGGCTTGCTCGTCTCTTCGTCTGGCACGGCTCTGTACTGCCGAAAATCGCTTCACGTCTTACCATGAACTTCCTGCTCTCGGTCACCGTCATCTGGATGCTACCGTGGTACACCTCGCTGGGCATCAAGCTAACGGTCGCACCGTTCAGCATTCTCGGTGTGGCGATTGCTATCTTTCTCGGTTTTCGCAACAACGCCTGTTTCGCCCGCTACTCGGAAGCGCGTCTGTTATGGGGGCAGTTGATGATCGCCTCGCGCTCGCTGCTGCGGGAAGTGAAAACCACGCTGCCAGACGAGAGTGACGTGCGCCACTTTATGCAGCTACAGTTCGCCTTTGCCCACGCGCTGCGCATGACGCTGCGACGCAAACCTCAAGGCGACGTGCTGTCAAAATATCTCTCGGCTGATGAGTTACGGCAGGTCTTAAATGCCCATTCGCCAGCAAACCGTATTCTGCTGATGATGGGCCAGTGGCTGGGCGAGCGCAGGGCGCAAGGGGCGCTGTCGGATATTATGTTCCACAGCATTACTCAGCGCTTACACGATATGTCCGCGGTGCAGGCCGGCTGCGAGCGTATCTTTAATACGCCGCTGCCTTTTGCCTATTCACTGATTTTGCACCGCACGGTCTATCTCTTCTGCATCATGCTGCCGTTTGCGCTGGTGGTGGATCTGCACTTTATGACGCCCTTTATCTCGGTGCTTATCTCTTACACGTTTATCTCGCTCGATACGCTGGCGGAAGAGCTGGAAGATCCGTTTGGCGAAGAGGATAACGATCTGCCGCTGGATGCCTACTGCAATGCGATTGAAATCGATCTGCTGCAAATGGAAGACGCCGACGATCTGCCGGTCAAACTGACACCGGACAAAAATTACCAATTGACCTAAACTTACAGGGGCGTAAGCCGTAAGATTTTTTCACTCTCCTGGCTCAGGTCATCTAAAAGAGGGACATGCGATGGAAAAGTCCGATAAAACCTTCTCGTTCGCGCTGACGTTTATCGTTGGCCTGTCACTGCTCGCCACGGCATGGGATATCTCACTCTTCAGTAGCCTGCCGTGAGCCATCTGCCAGCAGCGCCTGCGTCTCTTGCGCCGGGCGCTGCAACAGTGCAATCGCCTCTTCAGCTGACGTGACATTGGTGTAACCGATAATCAAACCGTAACGTGGCGAATCACCCCTGTACCATTCTGAAAGCGGGCTGACCTGCAACTGATGTTGTTGCCAGAGTTGCGCCAGCGCCACATCCTGCGTGCTATCACGCAAAAAAGCGATGATATGCATGCCGCCGTCGCGCACCTCTACATTAAAAATCTGCGGATAAATCTGCGCCAAAGCTGCCAGCACGAACCCGCGCCGGGCAGAGTAAAGATTGCGCATCTTCTTCAGATGCTTATAAAAGTGGCCTTCGCTGAGAAAGGCGGCGAGAATTTTTTGCGTTAACAGCGGCTGGCCGCTCTCGGTGAGTTCAGCTGTTTGCCTGAACTGCGCGAGCAGCGCACGCGGCAGCACCAGATAACTGGTGCGTAAGGAGGGCAACATGGTTTTGCTGAAGGTGCCCATATAGATAACCCGGTCATCACTATCGAGGCTTTTCAGCGCAGGCACCACTTTGCGGGTGTAGTGAAACTCGCCGTCGTAATCATCCTCAACAATCCAGCTATTGTGCTGCGCTGCCCATGCCAGCAGCTGCTGTCTGCGGGGCAGGGAGAGGGTGACCGCCAGTGGGCTTTGGTGTGACGGTGTCACAAATAGCAGGCGGGCGTCATGGTGATGGCGCAACAGAAACTGCATATCCAGACCGTCGTTATCGACCGGCACGCTATGCAGTTGCTGGCACGTATGCTCCAGAATGCGCTGGCCTAAAAAATAACCCGGCTCTTCAAACACCACTTTATGATGTGAGCCTGCAAACAGGGTAAGGATCACCCGCAAGTTATGTTGATACCCGCCGGTGATCACCACCTGTTCCGGGCTGCAGGCGAGCCCGCGCGAAACATTCAGATAGTGGGCAATAGCGTCGCGCAGAGGAGCGTAGCCCATTAACGGTGGCGTAAGCATTTCGCCCGGATGTAGCGCGCGCACCGCTTTAGCGCTGAGCAGCAGCCATTTTTTGCTCGGGAAGGCATCAAGTGCCGGAATGCCGAGGCGCAATAAACCGCTCTGTTTACGTTCGGCATCGCCAAACGCTGACGCTGGGTTGGAAAGGGGCTTATCGCGAGCTTTACGCTTGACCGGCGACAGCACCAGTTCGGGGTTGACGCGCGTGCCGCGCGCGCCATCGCTGACCAGAAACCCTTCACCGATCAGAATCGACCACGCGGTTTCCACCGTTTTTCGCGCCACGCCCAGTTCGCTGGCCAGCACGCGTACCGAGGGGACTTTATCCCCCGGCTTAAGCAAACCTTGCGTGATGCTCTCTCGATACTGCGAATAAATAGCTCTGTATCCTGGCTTCATGTCCTACCTGTTTTTCGCGTTTTTGCATCTTTCTCCTGCGACATTGACGCGTAATATAGCCCCCGTTGAAACATTAAACGAGGCAAATAATATGAGCACCCGCATCAATCTCTTCCAGCGCGTTCCTGACCTGATCAAAGCCCTTTCCGATGCCAGCCAGGCCTCGCACCACAGCGGTCTGGATAGCACGTTAAAAAATCTGGTGGATATTCGTACTTCGCAGCTAAACGGCTGCGCCTTCTGTCTGGATATGCACATTAAACAGGCACGAATTCTGGGCGAGCGGGAGCTGCGGTTGCATCATGTCGCCATCTGGCGCGAATCGCCGTTATTCACCGCGAAAGAGAAGGCGGCGCTGGCGTTGACCGAAGCCCTGACCCGGCCCGGTGCTGAAGGGGTAAGCGATGCTATTTATGACGCGGCGCGTGAACATTTTGATGAAGTGGCGTTATCAGAGCTGGCGTTTGCTATCTCGATTATCAACACCTGGAACCGTTTGATGATCGTCTCGCAAACTGCGCCGGGCGCGCTCGATAAAGCCTACGGCCTCGATCGCGCGAATCTCGAATAGTCGTGCGGTTTCGTAGGCCGGATAAGCGCCAGCGCCATCCGGCAACACAATCCGATACCAATGCAAAATCGGTGCACTTTCGTAGGCCGGATAAGCGCAGCGCCATCCGGCAATATAGCCCGGCTCATGGCTGAACCGGGCAGGGACATCGCTTTCCGACGTCAAAAAACCATTAATGCGCCAGCTGGAAGAAACGCACCGAGTTGCGCAGCGCCTCGCTCTGCTCCGTCATTGACTGCGCGGCCACCGCGGCCTGTTCCACCAGCGTGGCGTTCTGCTGGGTCACCTGGTCCATTTGATCGATGGCGACGCTGATCTCTTTAATCCCCTGGTGCTGCTCGGTTGAAGCGGCGGAAATATCGGCGACAATTTCCGTCACCTTATTCACCGACGAGACAATCTCCTCCATCGCACGGCTGGCGGTATCGGCAAAACGTGAACCGTCGGTGATTTTTTCCACCGTCCCCTCAATCAACTGCTTAATCTCTTTTGCCGCATCGGCGCTCTTCTGCGCCAGGTTACGTACTTCGCCAGCGACCACCGCAAACCCTTTGCCCTGTTCACCGGCGCGCGCCGCTTCCACAGCGGCGTTGAGCGCCAGAATATTGGTCTGAAACGCGATCCCCTCAATTACCGAAATAATGTCGACAATCTTCTGCGAACTGTCAGAGATCTCATGCATGCGCGTCAGCATATCGTTAACCTCTTTGCCGCCTTTGAGCGCGGTTGCAGAGGTCTGGCGCGCCAGCTCGCTCGCTTTACGGGCGTTCTCCGCATTACTCTTCACGTTTTCCGTGATCTGCTGCATGTTGGATGACGTCTGCACCAGCGAAGCCGCCTGCTCCTCGGTGCGCTGCGACAAGTCATTATTACCCTCGGCGATCTCACCGGCAGCATGGGAGATCGATTCGCTGCCATCAATAATGCCGCGAATAATCTCCGCCAGCTGGCTGTTCATATATTTAATCGTTGCCAGCAGACTGTTGTTATCACCTTCACGTAAATCGACTGCCGTCTCCAGCTTGCCAGCGGCCACCGCCTGCATAATCGACATCGCATAATCCGGCTCGCCGCCCAGTTGCCGTGCCAGGCTGCGCGAAATAAAGAGGGCGCTCACGCCTGTGGTAATCAGCGCCAGTAGCAGTAAGCCGATCAGCACATAGAGCGCGTGGTTGTAATTATCCTGCGTCGTTTCGCCCATCCGATCGCCGATAGCCACTTCCATATCGACCAGCGTCGCCAGGTCTTTCATCAACTGCGTGCGGTATTTCGCCGACACCACGCCGCTGATCTTCGCCGCTTCTGCCGCGTCGCCGTGGTTCATCGCCTCAATCACTTTCGCGTTGACGTCGATGAAGTTTTTGAAGTTATCAACCACCGTAACAAACAGCGCGTTCATCTCCGGCGTTGCATCGGCAGAGATTTTTGCGTACTGCCGCTGGGCATTGAGGAACGTCTCCTGGTTTTGCAGCAGTTCATTACGATGCTGATCGAGGGAAGCGGGGGTTGTCGAAGCGATGTACTGCACCTGCTGTAAGCGCATTTCCGCTAACACACCGCGCATCTCAAGGGTGTAGCGAATGCCGGGCATACGCTGCTGGCGGAATTTATCAATTTGTTGTTTGCTGCCGTTAAGCTGATAAATAGAGACGATGCCAACAATTAACATCATCACAATAAGAATAGAGAAACCAACGAGCAGTTTCGTTAATACCGTCGCGTGCGCAATTTTTTTCATGATCCTGAAGTTTTAAAAAAGAGTGGTACTAGTAATAACGGCAGAAACCGTAGAAAGATTGAGGTTAAAAGTCGATCTGTATCACATATCGCACTGATATTTGGGCAAATATCTCACAGGCGGCATTGGTTTTATTTAAGGGGAGAGGGAGTGTTAAATAATATCGGGAAGCTGTGTTAATTAATTGAAATAATATTTCACTTAAAGCGATAAATATTATTTGCGCACGCCTGACGTGCGCGAATAATTAACCTTTAAGACTCAGCGGCAGCTCATCTGCCCACTTGGTGGCTTGCGTCATTAATTCTGATACTGCGGAGTAAGGCAGGCCAATCTTGTTTGCGATCGCGCTGGTCTCATCCCATAAACGCTGTTCATAGACGCGGGCGAGGTGAACATAGGGGTAGAGTTCTCCGCTCTCTTTTTCCAGCGCTGTTGCCACATCCGGCGAGACGGAGATCTGCTCCATCAGCTCCTCAAGCGGCAGGCCGAGGATCACATCCAGCAGGGAGAAGAGCCCCACCAGGAAAGCGTCATTGGCGACATTATTGCTGGAAGTGCGCGCCGCCACCAGTTCGCAAAACTTGGCGCGGATCAGGCTCAGATAGTAGATCTCGGTATTGGTCACGTGCTCAAACGACGTAAGACAGGCCACCAGTACAAAACGGCGCATCTCGTTGATGCCGAGGTAAACCACAATGTCGCGTAAGGACTGGTTACGAAAACCGCTGATCCCGCGTGTGTTATATAAGATGTTCTGCGCATAGCGCATGATCTTAAACGAGAGGGAGACATCGCGTTTCAACAGCTCTTCAATGCGGTTTAAGTTCGGCGACTCGACGTTTACTTCCTGCATCAACCGCAGTGCGAAGGCGCGGTTCTGCACCAGCTTGTTGCGCTTAGAGACCACCGGTTTGCTGAAGAAATAGCCCTGGAAGAGGCGAAAACCCAGTTTCTTATAGGCTTCGAACTCCTCATAGGTTTCCACTTTCTCCGCCAGCAGCACCGCGTGGCGCAGCGCATCGCGGTTGGCGTTGACCCAGGCGTCAATCTCTTCCAGTGAGCTTCGTCTGATATCAAACTTAATCACATCGATATAGGGCAGGAAAGCGTCCCATTGGTTGCCGGGTGCGAAATCGTCAAGGGCGACGCGAAAGCCGAGGTTCTGCAGGCGTTTTACCGTCTCCAGCAGTTGCTTGTCCGGCTGCGCATCTTCAAGGACTTCGATCACCACGCGGTTTTTCGGCAGCGTTTCGGCAAGGCCGTCAATCAGTAACTGGTAGGGGAAATTGACATATACCGTCGTCAGATCGTTCTTACGTCCGACAGGCGCACTGAGAAACTGCTCTTCGATCAGTTGGGTCGTGGCTTGCTCGGCAGAGATCTCCGGAAAACGGTTATCCATGCTATTGCGGAACAGCAGTTCGTAACCGACGGTGTTCAGTTGGTTATCAAAGATCGCCTGTCTGGCCACAAAAGAAAACATTCACCACCCCGTACACCGTGTACTTTTGTATAAGTATTACAAATATATAAGCTTATAACACACCCTGAATAGCTGAAGCGTGCGCCTGATACTAAAAAAGTGACCTTTAGCGCTAAAAATATAGGCCAGCAAAGCGGTAAGTGTACAGGTAATGAGGATATTCTTAAGCGTAACCGCTCAAAGTAGCAGCATCACGCTGTAAAAAACGGCAAATATGCAGGAAAGCGTAAGCGAGGCAGGGGATAAAACAGGCGCTGCGCCTGCGTGACAGTCAAAATCGCTGTCCGGCATGGCGCAGCGCCAAAGGCGCGGAATTAAGTACGCGGCGTCTGTTCAGCCGGCGCGGTGGCATGCACTTCGTTCACGCGCTTACGCACGCCAAACCAGCCAGCAATCAGCAGAACGGCGATCAGCGGAATAGAGCCGATAGTGAAGGTACCGTTCGGATAGTCGAACGCCATCAGCACCAGCACGCTGAGCAGGAACAGCAGCGTCAGCCAGGAGGTCACCGGCGCACCGGGCATCTTGAAGCTGACATCTTCTGCTTTGCCTTCGCGGATCGCTTTGCGCAGGCGCATCTGGCACACCACGATAAAGCCCCACGAAGCGATAATGCCCAGCGACGCGACGTTAAGCACAATCTCAAACACCTGCGACGGCACCAGGTAGTTCAGGAACACACCCACAATGTAGACGCAGATTGTCGCCAGAATACCGGCATACGGCACCTGCTGGCGGCTCATCTTCGACATAAACTTCGGTGCGGAACCGCCCATCGACATCGAGCGCAAAATACGCCCGGTGCTGTAGAGGCCGGAGTTGAGGCTGGAGAGCGCGGCGGTCAACACCACGATATTCATCACGTCGCCAATATATGGCACGCCAAGCTTCGAGAAGAAGGTGACGAACGGGCTTTGTCCCGCCTGGTAAGCGTTCCACGGCAGCAGCAACACCAGCAGCACCACCGAGCCAACGTAGAACAGGCCGATACGCCAGATCACGCTGTTGATCGCTTTCGGCACCATGGTCTTCGGCTCTTTACATTCGCCTGCGGCGGTACCGACCAGCTCAATAGAGGCGAAGGCGAATACCACGCCCTGCACCAGCACCAGTGCGGCCATCATGCCGTGGGGGAAGAAGCCGCCGTTATCGGTAATCAAATGGAAGCCGGTGCTGTTGCCATCAAGCGGTTTGCCGGTGCCGAGGAAAACCGTCCCCACCACCAGAAACAGCACAATCGCCAGCACTTTCAGCAGCGCAAACCAGAACTCCATCTCGGCGAACCACTTCACGCCGATCATGTTCATGGTGCCAACAATCGCCAGCGCGCCGAGGGCGAAGACCCACTGCGGCACGTCGCCAAAAGCACCCCAATAGTGCATATAAAGCGCGACGGCGGTGATATCGACAATGCCGGTCATCGCCCAGTTGATGAAGTACATCCAGCCGGCGACATAGGCGGCTTTTTCACCGAGGAACTCACGGGCGTAAGAGACGAAGCTGCCGCTGGAAGGGCGGTGTAACACCAGTTCGCCCAGCGCACGCAGAATAAAGAACGAGAAGATACCGCAAACGAGATAGACGATAGCCAGTGATGGCCCGGCCATTTGCAGTCGCGCGCCGGCACCGAGGAAAAGACCGGTACCGATTGCGCCGCCGATGGCGATCATTTGTACATGGCGGTTACCCATCGCCCGGCTGTAGCCCTCTTCATGAGAGTTCAGCCAGCGACGTTTCGCCGCGTGATGCTCCGTGGTGTTGTTGTTCTCTGTTTTCATTGCATTACCCTGTTGACCTGTCTGACCTTGCGGAATGTCTCAAGCCGCAGCACAAAAACCACACGATTTGCACCGTCGGCTACACGTTCTCTCTTTCCATTGTTTCTGTGTATGGATAAGGGAAAACATGGCGCAGCATCGTAACCGCAATCGTTTACTGACGCAAAACATACCCAGCCGTAAACAGCACACTATTAGTCGAAATTGTGAAGTCAACTCCATCAAGCAGAGGAAATGATTCAGGATGGTGAAAAATGCAACAGAAAAAACCACAACCATAGAACGGTGTTTTACCCAGTCCGCACCTGCATTTGTCATCATTCATTTGCAGAACAAATAGCTTTAGCGCCTGGCAACGCTGACTTTGCGAATTTTTTGCTTACCAAATGTAAATTAATTGTTTCACAGCAGATTCCGCGCGCTCCAGTATTGGTCCATCTTCTCTGACACGAGAGCGTGCCATGTCTTACCGACTGAGTTTGCTGGACAAAAGCCCCATCGCGGAGCATGAAACCGCGCAGGACGCGCTCCTGCGCACGCTGCAACTGGCGCAGCAGGCGGAAAACTGGGGCTATCACCGCTTCTGGATAGCTGAACACCACAACACTTCACAGCTGGCGAGCCCGTCGCCAGAGCTGCTGATCGCCTGGATACTCGGCCAGACGCGGCGCATCCGCGTCGGCTCCGGCGGCGTGATGCTGCAACACTACAGCCCCTACAAAGTGGCGGAGAATTTTAACCTGCTGGCGAACCTTGCTCCGGGGCGTGTCGACCTGGGGGTGGGCAAAGCCCCCGGCGGTTTACCGCTCTCCACCCGCGCGTTGCAGCAGGGGGTGAATCCCGAAGAGAAGGGGCGTTTTGCCGATCAGCTGGCGCAACTGGATAACTGGCTGTCGCTGACCCCGGACGAAAGCGCGGATGAATCCTTAGTGGCGACGCCGCTTGCGCCAGTGCAGGCGGAGCGTTTCCTGCTCGGTGCCAGCCTTGAGAGCGCAACGCTTGCGGCATCCCTCGACTGGCACTTTGTCTACGCCGCGCATCTCAACGGCGACAAAACCCTTTTGCGTGACGTTGTCACGAGATGGCAGCAGCTAAGCCGCCGCGACACGCTGGTTGCCGTGCAGGTGATTGTGGCAGAAACCCAGGCGCAGGCTGACACGCTGGCGCAGCAGGTTGAAGTGTGGGGCGTTGAGCTGGCGAACGGGCAAAAAGTGAGCGTCGCGAGTGAAGCGCAGGGGCAGGCCTTTGCCCGCCAGGCTGGCAGCCCGGCAGTGCGTATTGCACGGCGCGAAAGCGCCATCATCGCCGGCACGCCAGAAAAGGTGCGCGCCGGGTTGGATGGGCTGCATCAGCAGTTTGGCATTGACGAATTTATTATCGACACGCCGGTGGCGGAAGGACGCGCGCGCTTAACCTCGCTCCTGCTGCTGGCGCAGGCGGTCGCGCAGACGCAAACCCTACAGGAGGTGGCGGGATGAGCTTTACCGAACAGTTAATTGCGTGGCGGCGCGAGCTGCATCAGTACCCGGAGCTTTCGCTCCAGGAGTTTGAAACCACGCGGCGCATTCGCCACTGGCTGGAGCATGCCGGGCTGCGCCTGTTGCCGCTCGATCTGCCGACCGGAGTGGTCGCGGAGGTCGGAAGCGGCGAGAAGGTGATCGCGCTGCGCGCCGATATCGATGCGTTACCGATTGAGGAGGCGGTTGAATCGCCGTTTGCCTCGCGCAATCCCGGTGTGATGCACGCCTGCGGGCACGATATTCATACCAGCGTCATGCTCGGCGCGGCTTTGCTGTTAAAGGAGCGTGAGCAGCACCTGCCGGGCAGGGTGCGCATCCTGTTTCAGCCAGCGGAAGAGAATTTTGGCGGCGCGAAACGGCTGATTAAGGCCGGTGCGCTCGAGAGTGTGAGCGCGATATTTGGCATGCACAACGAGCCGGGCCTGCCGGTCGGCGCATTTGCCACCCGCGGCGGCGCGTTTTACGCCAATGTCGATCGCTTCAGTCTGAAGGTGAGCGGCAAAGGGGCGCACGCGGCGCGGCCACATGAGGGCAACGACGCCATTCTGCTCGCCAGCCAGCTGGTTGTGGCGCTGCAAAGTATCGCCAGCCGCAACGTCAACACCCTCGAATCGGTGGTGCTAAGCGTGACGCGTATTCAGGGCGGCAATACCTGGAACGTGCTGCCAGAGCATGTCGAGCTGGAGGGAACCCTGCGCACCCACGATGCGGCTATTCGCGCGCAGGTGAAAAAACGCGTTGAGGCGATCGCCGCCGGGCTGGCGCAGGCCTTCGATGCCGCTATCGCCGTGACCTGGTTCGACGGCCCGGATGCGCTGGTCAATCACCCGCAGTGGGCAGACTTCGCCCGCGAGGTCGCCAACGAACACGGATACCGTACCGCAGAGGCGGATCTGCATATGGGCGGGGAGGATTTCGCCGTCTATCTCCAGCAGATACCCGGCGCGTTTGTCAGTATCGGCAGCGACAGCCCGTACGGTCTGCATCATCCCGCGTTTAATCCTGATGAAGAGCTGATTGATGAGGCGGCGCGCTACTTTGCCCGCCTGGCAGAAAAAGCCTTACAGCACCCTTAACAAACCTTTAAATGACCTGGGGCGGTGGCTCCGGGCCACCTGTTGCCTGAATTCCGGAGGGAGTATGTCTACAGCACGACAATTGCGGCTTGGCACTATCTTGCATGGCGCATCGGGAAATATGTCCGCCTGGCGACATCCTGCGGCGGTCGCCGACGCCAGTATTAATTTTGACTTTGTGCAGGAGACGGCGCGTATCGCTGAGCAGGGAAAACTCGATTTCTTATTTGTCGCTGACGGCTTATATATCAATGAAAAATCGATCCCGCACTTCTTAAATCGCTTTGAACCGTTGACGGTGTTGTCGGCGCTGGCAAGCGTCACCCGGCACCTTGGTCTGGTGGGCACGCTCTCAACCTCCTATAGCGAACCCTTTACCGTGGCACGGCAGTTCGCCAGCCTCGATCACCTGAGCCATGGCCGGGCAGGCTGGAACGTCGTCACCTCACCGCTGGAGGGATCGGCGAAAAACTTCTCCCGTGAAAAGCACCCGGATCACGCCTTGCGTTACCGCATTGCCGATGAGTATCTCAATGTGGTGAAAGGGTTGTGGGACTCCTGGGAGGAGGACGCCTTTATTCGTGATAAAGCCAGCGGGCAATTTTTCGACCCGGCAAAACTGCACACCCTCAACCACCACGGCGACTTTTTCCAGGTTGCAGGCCCGCTGAACATTGGCCGCACGCCGCAGGGCAGGCCGATTATTTTCCAGGCGGGCGCCTCGGAGGATGGCAAAAAACTGGCGGCACGCCATGCCGATGCCATTTTTACTCACCATGAAACGTTAGCGGAGGCACAGGCCTTCTACCGCGACGTGAAGCAGCAGCTGGAACAGCACGGGCGGCGTCATGACGAGCTGCACATTTTCCAGGGCGTCAGCGTGATTGTCGGCGATAGCGAAGCGGATGCCGAGCAGCAGTATCAAACCACCGCCGCGCTGGTCTCCATTAATGATGCGCTCAACTACCTCGGGCGCTACTTCGAGCACCACGACTTTAGCCAGTACCCGCTCGACGAACCCTTCCCGGAGATTGGCGATTTAGGGCAGAACAGCTTTCGCAGCACCACTGATGAGATCAAACGCAACGCCCGCGAACGCCAGCTGACGCTGCGCCAGGTGGCACTGGAGAGCGCCTCGCCGCGCCCGCGTTTTTCCGGTACCGCTGAACAGGTGGCTGACGGGTTGCAGGCGTGGTTTGAGAGCCATGCCGCCGACGGGTTCATCATCCAGGGCGGCACGCCGGATACCTTCCCGCGCTTCGTCGAAAAAGTGGTGCCGATCCTGCAAGCGCGCGGTCTGTTCCGCACCGACTACCCCGGCACAACCCTGCGCGAAAGTTTAGGCCTGGCGCTGCCCGCACATCCCCGGTCAACACAATAGAAGAAGAGAACGCTATGCAGAGACGCACCCTTTTACTGGCGGCAACGCTTGCATTGACGCCGCTGGCGCAGGCCAGCGAGGTGACCATCAACGGCACCGGCGTTAGCCTTGAGGCCAACTCCACGCCGATCCATACGGCGAAAAACCCGCAGGCGGTAAGCCAGCTGCCGCAAGGGTACCGCTTTGTGCAGCCGGGTAAATTCACCGTGGCGGTTGCTGCGCTTAACTCGCCGCCGCTGACGGTGTTTGCCGCCGATAACAAAACCCTGCTCGGCAGCGAAGTGGATATCGCCCGGCTGGTGGCCGACAGCCTCGGGCTTGAACTGAATGTGGTGCCGACCTCCTGGGAGGACTGGCCGCTGGGCGTGGCCTCCGGCAAATATGATGCCGCGATCAGCAATATCACCGTCACCCAGGCGCGCAAAGCGAAGTTTGATTTCGCTACCTATCGCAAAGACTCCCTCGGTTTTTATGTCAAAACCGCAAGCCCCATCAAACAGATTCAGCAGGCGGCGGATATCGCCGGGCTGCGCATCATTGTTGGCTCCGGCACCAATCAGGAGGCGATCCTGCTGGCCTGGAACGCGGAAAACCTGAAGAAGGGGCTTGAACCCTTTACGCCGGTCTACACCAAAGATGACGCTGCGCAGACGCTGGCGCTGCAATCCGGTCGCGCGGATGCCTTCTTTGGCCCCAATGTGATTGGTGCCTGGAAAGCGGCGCTGACCGGCAAAACCCGGCTGGTGGGTAGCGTCGACGGCGGCTGGCCAAAAGCGGCGCATATTGCCGTGACGTTGCGTAAAGGCAACGGCCTGGCACCGGCGGTACAGAGCGCGCTGAATGGTGCGATGGCGAGGGGCGATTACGACAAGGTGCTCAACCGCTGGGGCGAAGGGGTAGAGCGTATCGCGCAATCAGAAATTAACCCGCCAGGCCTTGGCGATTAAGGAGCAGAGGATGAACGAACGTTTCCGCGATGTCTCGCCCGACACCGACGAGCTGCAACCGATCCTCGCCGGGCTGTTTGCCGAGTATGCCGCCCGCTACGGGGACTACTTCTCCCGCGACGCCGAAGTGGAGCTGAGCGAGTGGTATTTACCGCCGCAGGGGCTGTTTATCGTGCTGGAGCGCGACGGAAAGATCATCGCCACCGGCGCTTACAAACCTTTTGATCAGCGCACTGCCGAAATCAAACGCATCTGGACCGACGCCTCGCTGCGCCAGCAGGGGCTGGCGGCGCGCGTAGTGCAGGAGCTGGAGCGCCGCGCCGAGCTTGCCGGTTATAGCCAGATCTACCTGACTACCGGCTTTCGCCAGCCAGAAGCGGTACGGCTCTACCTGAGCCAGGGCTATCAGCCGCACTTCGACCTGACGCGCGATACGGAAGAGTACAGCCTGCCGCCGTTTGATGGCCGGCTGCGCTTCAGCAAAGCGCTGTCATCGGCCCGTCTGAGCAAAACCGCCTGAGGAGCGACCATGAAAAGTACCGAAACAATCAAAGTGGTGCCGGCCCGCTACCCGCTGCGCACCGTGGGGGCCATCGTCGCGCTGTTTGTGCTGGCGGCGGTGATCCAGTCCGTGGCTTTCAATCCGCGCTGGGAGTGGGGCGTCTTTGCCCGCTGGTTTTTCGACCCGGTGATCCTCGAAGGATTAGGGCAAACGCTGCTGCTGACGCTGGTCGGCACGGTGTTGAGCGTCCTTCTCGGCGGGCTGCTGGCGCTGGCGAGGCTCTCCTCGTCGTGGCTGCTGAGCAGCCTCGCCTGGGGCTATATCTGGCTGTTCCGCTCGCTGCCGCTGATTGTGGTGCTGATCATTTTGTATAACTTCTCCTACCTCTATGACTCGCTCGCCATCGGCATCCCCTTTACCGGAATTGAGTGGGCGCGCTACGAGACGATTAATGTGCTCGGCCAGTTCGCCACGGCGGTAGTCGGGCTGACGCTGGTGCAGAGCGCCTATACCGCAGAGATCATTCGCGGCGGTTTTCTTGGCGTCGATCACGGTCAGTATGAAGCCGCTGCCGCGCTTGGGCTTCCCGCCTGGCGGCGCACGGTGCGCATTATTTTGCCGCAGGCGCTGCGCACCATTTTGCCTTCGGGATTCAATGAAATTATCAGCCTCGCCAAAGGCACGGCGATGGTTTACGTGCTGGCGATGCCGGAGCTTTTTTACACCATCCAGATGATCTACAACCGCACCCAGGAGGTGATCCCGCTGTTGATGGTTGGCGCCGCCTGGTATCTGGTGATCACCAGCGTGTTGTCGGCGATCCAGTATCTGGTTGAACGCTGGCTGGCGCGCAGTGAACGCCGCTCGGCTATCAATCCGTCCGTTTACCGCGCAGCGGCGACGACGCACACCACCCACGCCACGGAGCCTGCTCATGCCCATCTCTCCTGAAGGCCATATCTCGATTAGCGGCGTCAGCAAATATTTTGGCCGCCATAAAGCGCTGGATAATGTGTCGCTGGAGATCCCGCCCGGCACGGTGACGGTGATCCTCGGCCCCTCCGGCTCCGGCAAGTCGACGTTGCTGCGCACCATTAATCACCTTGAGCGCGTCGACGAGGGCTTTATCCGTATCGACGGCGAGTACATCGGCTACCGCCAGCAGGGGGACAAACTCTACGAGCTGAAAGAGAAGGAGATCCTGCGCCAGCGGGTCAACGTCGGGTACGTGTTTCAGAACTTCAATCTCTTTCCGCACCTGACGGTGCTGGAGAATCTGATTGAAGCGCCGATTGCCCATAAAAAGCTGAGCCGTAAAGCGGCGGTCGAGCAGGCTTTTGAACTGCTGGATGTGGTCGGGCTGCGTAACAAAGCCGATGCCTGGTCGCGTCATCTCTCCGGCGGCCAGCAGCAGCGTATCGCCATCGCCCGTGCGCTCTCGCTGCGCCCGCGCGTGATGCTGTTTGATGAGCCGACCTCCGCGCTCGATCCGGAACTGGTGGGTGAGGTGCTGGATGTGATCAAAAAGCTGGCGCGGGCCGGATCGACGCTGGTGGTGGTGACCCATGAGATCGGTTTTGCCCGCGAGGTCGCCGACCAGGTGGTGTTTATGGTCGATGGCAAAATTGTGGAGCAGGGGAGTAGTGAGGCGGTGCTGAATCAGCCGCAGCACGCCCGCACGCGCCAGTTTCTCTCCAAAGTGCTGTAGGGAGTGCGTATGAAAAAGGCATTACTGGCGCTGATATTGTGCAGCGCAGGCCCGGTTGTGGCCGGGCAGATCGATCTGCGTGCCAACGAGCAGCCGATTGTGGCGACGCGGGATGAGGAGGCAATCGCTAAAATCCCGGCGAATTACCGTTTTGTCGAGCCGGGCACGCTGACGGTTGCCATCTCCGCGCTTAACTCACCGCCGCTGGCTTTACTGGCGAGCGATAACCGCACGCGTGTTGGCAGCGATCCGGATATCGCCAGGCTGCTGGCGAGCAGTCTTGGTCTCAAACTGAAACTGGTACCGACCGCCTGGGAGGACTGGCCGCTCGGCATCACCTCCGGGCGCTACGATGTGGCGCTGGTCAATATTGCCGTCACCGAGGCGCGTAAGCAGAAGTTTGACTTCGCCACTTATCGCGCCGACTCACTCGCTTTTTCAGTGAAAGCCACCAGCCCGATAAACGCGATTAGCGGCCCAGCCGACCTGGTCGGGCGCAGAGTGATTGTTGGCTCCGGCACCAACCAGGAGCGGATCTTGCTGCGCTGGAATGAGGAGAACCGCGCTGCCGGGCGCGAGCCGGCAAAACCGATCTACCTGACGGATGATGCCTCCGGCAATTTGTATATTCAGTCCGGGCGCGCGGACGTGGTGTTTGGCCCGCAGTCGGTCGCGGCATATAAAGCGGCGCTGAATGGCACAACAAAAGTGGTCGGGCTGGGGCCGAAGAAAACCTGGGTGGCGACCACCAGCAAAAAGGGTAACGGCCTGGTGCTGGCTTTGCAGGCGGCGATCAACGGCGCCATCGCGCGCGGCGAGTATCAACAGGTGCTGGCGCGCTGGGGTGAGCAGGGCGAAGGGGTTGACACTTCGCAGGTCAATCCGCCGGGGGTGAACTGGTAAAAAATGATAGCGCTAACATGATTATGGTGGGCTTTTGCAGCTTGTTTAGTGCACCAAACTTGTACAAAAAGTGAAAATGCGATCGGCTGCAAAAATGTCTGTCAGGAGGGTATCAGCTAAGCGGTAACTGGTGTGTTATTTAATGTTAGCGCTAACATTTTTTAAGCAAAACGGTGAGGTAATGCACTGATTTAAAAGTGAACAGAGGTATTGATTGGAGTTATAGTTATACTACAAAATATAACGTAGCCAATGCTAACGCCTCTGCGGGCTCTGTGAGTGAAGATGGCAAGACCTTCTCGTGCTGTTATCTCCCGCGCGCCGACGCTGGATGACGTCGCCCGCGCCGCCGGGCTCTCCTCCATGACCGTCAGTCGGGCGCTTAACACACCGGACCAGGTACGGTCGGAAACCGTGAAAAAGGTGCTCGCCGCCGTCAAAGCGACGGGCTACATTCCCAACGCGTTGGCCGGTGGGCTGGCCTCACGGCGCAGCAAACTGATTGCCGTGCTGGTGCCCCACCTCAACGATCCGCTGTTTGCCGATACGCTTCAGGCAATGGGTGAAACGCTCTCGCAACGCGGTTATCAGATGCTGCTGTGCAGCGCCGGTTACACGCCGCAAACGGAAACCGAGCTGGTATCGACCCTGATGTCGCGCCGCCCGGACGGCATTATGCTCACCGGCATCCACCACGCTAATGACCTGAAAAAGATCATCTTCAACGCCAGCGTGCCGGTGGTGGAGACGTGGGATATCACGCCAACGCCCATCGACATGCTGGTCGGCTTCTCCCATGAGAAAGCGGGCCTGGCGACGGCAGAGTATCTGCTCGGCAAAGGATACCGGCGGCCGGGGCTGTTATGGACGACAGAGAGAACGGCTGCGCAGCGTAAAAACGGGCTGTACGAAGGGCTGGCGCGACACGGCATTACCGACGCACCTTATGTTGAGTCGCAACTGCCTGCCCGCTTTGCTGATGGTCGGGCGGGGGCAGCGCAGCTGCTGGAAACAACAGAACTAGATGTGATTATCTGCGGCTCCGACATCCTTGCGCAGGGGGCGATTAGCGAGCTTCAGGCGCGCGGGCTGCGCGTGCCGCAGGATGTGGCGGTAATGGGCTTTGGCGATCTCGATTTTGCCGCAGCAAATGTGCCCGCCATCACCACGGTTGCTCTTGATCGTTACGCTATCGGCGCGCGGGCGGCGACACTGCTGGCTAATCGCATCGAGGGACGTAGCGACGGCGAGCAGATTATCGATATTGGCTTTCACCTGACTGAGCGGGAATCGGCGTAAAAAGATGAGAATCAACATTATTGGCACCAGCGGCAGCGGCAAATCGACGCTGGGTAAGCGTCTCGCGCGCCAGCTTGACGTCCCTTATATCGATATGGACACCCTCTACTGGCGGCCCAACTGGCAGGGGACACCGGACGAAGAGCTCTACGCGAAACTCGAGCAGCTCCTGCAACAGCCGGGCTGGGTGCTGGACGGCAACTATAACCGTAGCCGCGACATCAAATGGCGCAACGTCGATCTGATTATCTGGATCGATTACGGCTTCTGGCGCACCCTGCGCCAGGCGGTATTGCGGGCGATAAAACGCGCGTCGCACAAACAGGAGCTGTGGCCCGGCACCGGCAACTGCGAAAGTTTTCGCCGCTCCTTCCTGAGCCGCGAGTCGATCATTCTCTGGACCATCAAGACCTGGCGCAGCAACCGCGAGCGTTACGCGCGTGATATGGCCGATCCGCGCTATCAGCACCTGCGCTTTGTGCGCCTGACCTCGCCACCGCAGGCTGACGAATTTCTCGCCACTCTGACCTAAGCTTAAGCCTCTTGTGACGTGCGAGGTAACCCTATGATCACCGTTTATGGCGTACCCGGCTTTGGATCGGCCATCAGCGAAGCGATGCTTACGCTGGCTGATATCCCTTATCAGTTTCACGATGTTAAAGGCTTTGACCAGCCCGGCCCGCAGCAGGAGATGCTGCGCAAGCTCAACCCGCTCTGCCAGGTGCCTACGCTGCAACTGGAAGATGGCAGTGTGATGACCGAATCCGCTGCCGTGGCGCTGATGATCCTCGACAGTCGTCCTGATTTGGCTCCGCCAGAAGGGACGTCGGAGCGCCAGCAGTTCTGGCGGCTGCTGATATGGCTGGTGGCGAATGTCTACCCGACCTTTACCTATGCTGATTACCCGGAGCGCTGGGCGCCGGACGCGGCGGAGCAGTTGAAAGAGAGCTGCATCGCTTATCGCAAAACCCTCTATCTGTGGCTGGAGAGCCAGCTGCAAGCCGCCCCTTACGCCTTCGGTGAACTGCTTACGCTGCTGGACATCTATCTCTGCGTAATGCGGAGCTGGGGGCCACGGCAGGCGTGGTTTGCCAGCAACACGCCGAAGATGAATGCCATTGCCGATGCCGTCTGCGCGTTGCCAAAACTAGAGGCGGTGCTGCGGCGCAACGACATTATCGGCTAGCGCACGTTGCCCGCTGTGTTATCGTCATTTTTTATTAAAAAAAGGAGCAGACCATGCCGCATATCGATATCAAATGTTTCCCCCGCGATCTGAACGATGAGCAGAAGAGTGCGCTGGCGGCGGATATCACCGAGGTGATTATTCGCCATCTCAACAGCAAAGAGAGTTCCATCAGCGTGGCGCTCACCGAGATCGCCCCGGAAGAGTGGCAGGTGAACGCCTGGGATAAAGAGATTGCGCCGCAGATGGAAAAGCTGATTAAAAAGCCCGGCTACAGTATGTAACGGCTGGCCGGGCAGGCCTTACTGCCCGGCAATCATCCTTTTGCCACTGGCGACAAAGGTACCGCCGCCGAGATGGTGGATAGTGTTCAACTGATCATCATCAAACTGCCAGCGCCCCTGCACAAAAGCGCGCTCATCGGCGGCGGCAGAGACCACTTCGCCAAACAGCGTGTCATATTTCTCCTGCGCGGCGGTCGGCTGCAGCAGGCGACACTCCATCCACGCCAGACACTTCTCTTCCACCACCGGCAGGCCCAGCACCGGCCCGGCAATCGCCGGAATGCCATAACAGTTGAACTTATCCTCATCGCGCCCGGTAATGCTGCCCACGGCGTAGGTCCAGTTGGCGGCGGCAACGCCGGGAATGACAATGCCGAACATACCGCTGCGCTCAATCAGCTCGCGCGACCAGGTGCTTTTATCGACCACGATGGCGATGCGCGGCGGTGAAAACTCGACCGGCATCGACCAGGCGGCGCTCATCACATTGCGGCGGTCGATCTGCTCATCGCGGCTGGTGATCATCACGGTCGGGCCGTGGTTTAACAGGCGGCTGGCGTGCTCTAACGCCACCGGACGAAAATGGCTCATAACCTCTCCTTTAGCAAAATTTCCGCAACTACCCGGCGTGGCGGGCAACCACAATCTGCCCGCGGCCTTGCTCCTTCGCCATATAGAGCGCGAGGTCGGCGGCACGCACCAGGTTATCAGCCCTGGCGTGGCGCGGCCAGGTGGCGAGACCGATGGAGACCGACACCGGGCCGATATCCTGCGACTCGTAACGCATCGGGTGTTTAAGTATGGTATTTAGCAGCCGCTCGGCGAGCATTTTCGCTTCCGTTTCGCTCTTCCCCGGCAGGATCAGCAAAAACTCCTCGCCGCCGTAGCGGAAGGCGACGCCGCACTCGCCGAGCGTGTCGGTAATAATGCGCGACAGCTCGCGCAGCACTTTATCGCCTGCGTCATGTCCGTGCAGGTCGTTGAGTTTTTTGAAGTAGTCGACATCCAGCATCAGGCAGCTCAGCAGCGTATTGTCGACCATCGCCTGATCGATCATATTGCGCAGCGTCTCTTCAAGGCTGTGGCGGTTACGCAGGCCGGTCAGGGAATCATAGGTCGCTTTTTCGGTGAGCGTATCGCGCAGCATCTGGTTGGCTAACGCCAGCGCGAGGGTTTCCGCCAGCAATTCAAGATAGATATAGGGCGGCTCTTTGCCCGGCGTGTAGTTATCAAAGGTCAGCAGGCCGATACTTTTGTTCTGGGCATTCAGCGGCACGCAGATAGCCCGGGCGGCGATCTCGGGCACGATGTGATCGCAGGGCATATCAACGTCACCGTTACCGGGGCTGTGCAGCTGGCCGCGCTTCAGCGCCCAGCAGCTGTCCGGCGCGAAAGGGGAATCTTCACCGGGCGGCAGCGCCCAGCGGGCGACACACTTCATGCGATTAGCGTTGCTGTCCAGCAGATAGAGCCGCGCGCCCATATCGGGAATGATTTGCGGCGCAAAACGGCTCACCACCCGCACAATCGCCTGCAAAGAGTCGCACCCCTGCAAGCGCTGGGTCATGCGCGCCAGCAGGGTGCGCGTCGCCCATTCGGCATCGCGCTCCAGCTCGAGGCGCTGGCGGGCCAGCCCGTTCTCACGAAAAATGCGGATTGCCTGCGCCATATCGCCAATCTCATCGACCTGCGCCAGCACCGGCGCCTCGACGTTGTAATCCTGCGTCGCCAGCCGGTTCACCACGTCGCTCAGCGTTACCACCGGGCGCAGGATGCGGTGTTTAATAATAAAACCGAGCACAAACAGAAACAGCAGGGCGGTCAGGCCGACCATGATCTCAGAGAGGGTGCGCAGGCGCAGGGAGAGGTCAGTGGCGTTCGCAATAGCGCTTTGCGTGCGCTGATCGATCAGGCTGCGAAAGTGCGCGAAGCGATATTCGGTTTCTGAAAGGCGCTCTTCATAGCTGGTGCTAAAGAGCAGGTTCATCGCCTCATCGGTCTTTCCCGCCTCAACGTCGCTGATGGCGATCCGCTGCTCATCTTCCAGTTGATCGAGGGTTGAGAGACCGTCGCGCAGAATAAGCAACTCCTCATCGGAGGCACCATTATCCCGCAGCGCGGCGAGATGATTCTCCAGATCAATATCCTGTTCCGCGCGGGTCTTCCAGCTCTGGAGGATTTCCGGCTGTTTTTTGATCACCGCTTCGCGCACCAGCTCGCTTAACGCCCAGGCCTCTTTTTCCAGCGCATCGGTAAGGGTGTCGAAGAGGCGGCTTTGCGTCACCGCCTCGCGCTCATTGTGTTCCGCGCTGGAGGCCAGAAATAGCGCGACGCCGGAGCTGAGCGTTAACACCACCGTGGCGATATAGGCAAAATTGGTTATCGTGGCGATCCGCACGGGCATCCCTTTTAGGTTAAAAACAGCGTTCTTTTCAGTGTAGACATTCCTTAAAAATCAAGGCGCCATATAAGTGTCATTTCACCGTCACACTCCCTGCCTATAGTCAGCCGCAATCAAATCCCAAAGAGGATAACAAGATGTTTGCTCCCCTGACTTCTGCTCAGGTGGATGCGCCCTGCGGATGCAGACCGCGGGTTTCGCACGGCTTCCTGAAACAGGAGGGCGTCGATGAGCGCATTCACTGACATCCGGCTGCAAGGCGTTTCGTACGCTTTCGGCGCGCACACCGTTCTCAATCGAATCGACTTAGCCATCCCCGCGGGCACCATCGTCGCGCTGCTCGGCCCCTCCGGCTGCGGCAAAAGTACGCTGCTGCGCCTGCTGGCGGGGTTGGCGCAACCGGCCGGTGGCGACATCTGGTTTGGCGATCGCTGTGTGGCGAAGGCGGGCTGGTCGTTGCCGCCCGAAGCGCGCGACATCGGCATGGTGTTCCAGGATTACGCGCTGTGGCCGCACATGAGCGTGGCGCAAAACGTCGCCTTTCCGCTGAAGATGCGCGCTGTGCCGCGCGGCGAGCGTGACGCACGAGTAATGCAGGCGCTGACGCGCGTCGGGCTGGCGGATTTCGCCGAGCGCAAACCCGCCGGGCTCTCTGGCGGCCAGCAGCAGCGCGTTGCGCTGGCGCGGGCCATTGTCGCCGAGCCGGGCGTGCTGCTGTTTGATGAGCCGCTCTCCAATCTCGATACCGCGCTGCGCGAAGCGTTGTGCCATGAGATGGCGCGCCTGTTGCGCCAGCTTGGCACCACCGCCGTCTATGTCACACACGATCGCCGTGAAGCAGAGCTGCTCGCCGACCGCATTGTTCATCTCGCCTCTGGCGAGGTGGAGTCTGTTCGCACCGTTACGTCAACCTCAGGGGAATCTGCATGAAAGGTTTACTGTCTGTGAAAAAAGGAGTCGCCCTCGCTATGGCGCTGTCATCGATGATCATCTCCAGCGCGCATGCGCTGACGGTTTACACCGCCGGGCCGGGATCGCTGGCGAAAAACCTCGCCAGCGGCTTCGAGCAGCAGAGCGGGGTAAAAGTGAATATCTTCCAGGCCACCACCGGCAAAGTGATGGCGCGCCTGGAGGCGGAGCAGGCCAATCCGCAGGCGGATATTTTGATCTCCGCCTCGTGGGAAACGGCAGAGGATCTGCATAAGCGCGGCTGGCTGCTGCCGTTTACCAGCGCTAATGCCGAAAAAGTGCCGGAGACGCTGAAAAGTGCGGACTATGTGGCGCAGGGCATTTCGGCGCTTGGCATTGTCTGGAACAGCAAAAGCGGCACGCCGGAGCCGAAAGAGTGGCGCGATCTCACCGCGCCTGCGTTCAAGGATAAAGTCACCACGCCCGACCCGGCGCTCTCCGGCGCATCGCTCGATCTGCTGATCGGGCTGCAAAATGGCATGGGCAATAACGCCTGGCAGCTTTTTGACGCTCTGAAAAAGAACGGCATGGTGGTGAGCGGGCCGAACGCGCAGGCGGTGACGCCGGTGATGCAGGGGGCAAAAGCGGCAGTCTTCGGCGCGGTGGATTACGTCACCTATGGCAATATCGCGCAGGGCGAATCGCTGAAGGTCATTTTCCCGGCCAGCGGCACGGTGATTGCGCCGCGCCCGATGATGATCCTCAAATCTACCCAGCATGAGCAGGAGGCGAAAGCCTTTATCGACTATGTGCTGTCACCGGAAGGGCAGAAAATGGTCGCCGACGCCTGGCTGATGCCTGCCCGTACCGATGTTGCCGCTAAACGTCCGCTGTTAAGCGAGCTGAAACTGCTGCCGACTCAGAGCGACACCGGCAGTGAGCGCGGCGAGATCCTCAAGCGCTTCAACACGCTGTTTGCCCAGTAAAACCCACTGCGGGGGCAACCCCGCTTTCAGGATCCCTTGCCGTGAATCAGACCGTTATCGCCCGGATAACCACGGCGCTGCTGGTGATACTGGTGGCGCTGCCGTTACTCTTTATTGTGTTACAGGCACTCTTTCCCCACTTCAGCGCAGGCTCGCTGCGCGACCCCTTTTCGGCGATCCCGCACCTGCTCGCCGAGCCGCAGCTGCCGGCGATGTTCAGCGGCACGCTGCAAATCGCCTTTGGTGTGGCGCTGCTTAGCGCTTTGATTGGCCTGCCGTTGGGCGTCGCGCGTGGGCTGTTCGATCTGCCGTGCCCGAAGCTGTGGGATCTGCTGTTTCTGATCCCGTTTCTGACGCCGCCCTACATTGCCGCACTGTCGTGGATGCTGGTGCTGCAAACCCAGGGCTACCTGATGCAGCTCACCGGGCTGGATCTCAATAATCTGCTGTTCAGCAAAAGCGGCATTGTGCTGGTGATGACGCTCAATATCTTCCCGGTGATCTATTTCGCCGTCTCGCGCAGCCTGCTTGCCAGCGGTCAGCGGCTGGCGCTGGTCGCGCGGGTGCATGGCGCCACACCGTGGCGGGCGTTTTACCACATCACTTTGCCGCTGCTGTCACCCGCATTGGCGGCGGGGATGCTGCTGGCCTTCACGCTGGCGA